>JBNLAU010000074.1:0-16581 GCA_050302295.1 Roseibium sp.
TCGGGCAGATCCTCAAGACCTGTTGGACGAATCGGCGGAACGGCGCAAAAGCGCGGAGCTCGCTGTCGACCGGCTCAGGGACAAATTTGGCAAGTCGGCGGTTGAACTCGGCTTGATCCATGCAGCCAGAGCCGCCAAGGATGCCAAATAGGCCATCTGGCGATTTCGGCAGCCGCCTGCCCAACTTTCGTTATTGGCAGGCGCTCTCGTCATAAAGCTCAAGCGACGTCATTTTGCCCTGGATGGTGAAGTCGCCATAGTCGAGCTTCAAGTGGCCGCTGATACCGTTCTCGTAAAGCCAGAATGACAGCTGATACACAGGCAGCAATTCGCCGGAGGCATCGTCCGTGCTCGGATCGAAATAGGCAACCGTCACCGGCCAGTAGCTCATTCCCGCCAAAGGTGCCTCGGGTGCCTCGGCGCGGCCAGACTTCGCTTTTACCGGGCTGACATCCTTCGCGCCGATGACCGTCGTCGTTGCATAGACTTTTTCTCCCGTCTCCGCGCCATCGTAAATATCCGCCGCGAAAAACCGTACGTTATCCTCGGCCGCCTTCATGATCGCCAGAAGATGTTCGGTCGGAAACAGAACTTCACTGCCGATCTCGAGCGACTTCTCGGAAGGTTCTTTCAGCTCGATGGTCTTGGTTCCGGTGCCGGAGCGCGCCGTGCCGCGCGTCGCCTCCACCAGTTTCTGATCGACATAAGTCTTTGACAGGAACTGATAGCTCTCCGCCTTTGGCTCCTCGAAGGAGGTGGTCTGCAGATCGGTGACTTGAGATCCGCCATTGGTGTCCTGAAACTCGGTTACAAAGCGGAAATTGACGCTGTAGCCGTCACAGGCATCTCCGGAAAAATCATAGACCATGCGGCCCTTGAGGCCCGCAATGCCGGATTTCTCCTCAGATTCGTCGAGCTTCATGTCGTAAATAGCCCGGTGGGGCGCCAGTTTGATTCCAGGGCTTGCCGCGAATGCCCCTGCGTGCAGCCAGGAACCGGCCATTCCGGCCAGAACCACAACTTTCAAGGCGTGGGGCGCGAATTTCGCAACACTCTGCATAAAGAACCTCATTTTCGTCCGGCGATCTTACTGCCAACGGATCATGTGCCTCATCTTATTCGGTAAAAGGCGCATTTCGCTACCACGAATGCCCTGCCCTTTCTCGCGCAGACGGTTCGGCAATCATTACGGCGTAACACATTTCACCCAGGGCGAAACATGAAATTAGCACCTTGGGGCACGGACTCATAAAAATGTACTTTCAGGCGTGTCTCGACGGGACGACGGCATGTCTCTGGGGTCACTATCCGCCGTTGGCGCCACTTTGAGCCAACCTTCCGCCGATCGGGTTGCCGCTCTCACCAGCCAGACGGGATTTCGCCTTGTACCGGTGTCTCCCGACCTTGCCTGAAAAGGAAACAGCTGCCGTGCAGTAGGCCCGTTTCCCGCGGTTTCACCGGGCCGTGCGATTGCCGACGAACCCCCCTCTCTTTCTTCGCCAATTCCCGCATCGGGCGGATTGTTTTTTTGATCTTGTGCCGGACGGCGAATTGGGCCAAGACACCGCAACAGAAATCACGCCAGACGATAATGCGGAGACATCCCATGAGCAGCACCATCGAAGCCCGTCTCAAGGACCTCGGAATTACTCTTCCGGAAGCGGCTGCTCCCGCAGCAAACTATGTGCCTTTTGTCGAGACCGGCAATCAATTGTTCGTCTCCGGTCAGCTGCCAATGGAAGGTGGCAAGATCCAGGTGAGCGGAAAACTGGGCGGCGATCTGGACGTGGAAGCCGGCAAGGCGGCGGCGAAACTCTGCGCCATCAATCTGTTAGCGCAGGCAAAGGCCGCAACCGGCGATCTGGACAAGGTTACGCGCCTCGTCAAAATCGTCGGGTTTGTCAATTCCACGGCTGATTTTCAGGATCAGCCGCAGGTGATCAACGGCGCATCGGATTTTATCGTCGAGGCAATGGGCGACAAGGGCCGCCACGCCCGCTCAGCCGTCAGCGCCGCCTCCCTGCCCTTCGGCGCCGCGGTTGAGATCGAAGCCATTTTCGAGATCGCGGACTAGGGTCAGGACCCCTTAACGACTACAGCGCAGCGCCCCGGGCGCTGCCAAGCGCTCAGGCGAATTGCATGACCCCGGATCTTAAGGCCATTTTCGCCCGCCCGATTGCGCATCGCGGTTTTCATGATGCCGACAACGGCATCATCGAAAACACGCCGACAGCAACGCAGCGGGCGGTGGACAGAAACTTCGGCATTGAAGTCGACGTCCAGGAAACCGCCGACGGCGAAGCACTTGTTTTTCACGACTACACACTGGACAGGCTCGCGGAAGGAACGGGAAAGATCGTCGATCTGAATTCCCGCGATCTTGTTCGGGTCCACATGAAGACCGGAACCGACAGGCTCTGGATGCTTCAGGATCTGCTGGAGCAGGTCGACGGACAGGTGCCGCTGGTGATCGAAATGAAGTCCCTTCTGCGCCGGAACGCGCAGGGAGATTTCGTGCGCAGGATTGCGGATCAGGTTGCCGCCTACAAGGGGCCGGTCTGCATCAAGAGTTTCGATCCCGACATGCTGTCCGTCGCCAAGGCCTACAAGCCCGCTGTATTGCGTGGAATCGTGGCAGAAAATCTCGACCCAGCTTCCGGTCACGGCCATTTTGGCCGCATCGACCGGTTTATTCTGCGCCACCTTCTGCATGCGCCGCGCACCTGGCCGAATTTTATTTCCTACAGCGTCAATGACCTGCCGAAAGCCGGTCCCAGCCTGCTGCACTCCGTCTTCAAAGTGCCGCTGATGTGCTGGACCGTGCGCACGCGTGAGCAGCGGGAAACGGCCGCCCGCTATGCGGATCAGATTGTTTTTGAAGGCTTTGACCCGGACAAGAACACCCGAAGTTGAAGCCGCCCACGGCGCGGGCTCTTGCGCCGCAAAATGGCGACGCTACATTTAACCATGGCTTCGAACTGTGGTTCTTTCTGACGCATGACCTCTTTCCCATCCAAGGACAGCAAAGATCCGGCCCCGCCCGGACCTGAGCAGACTGTTTCCCTGCGCATCCTGTCTTCTTTGAAGGATGTCGCCTCCGAAGACTGGGACCGGGTCGCCAATCCGGGCTGGCGAATGTCGGGGCGAGGCTTGCTGCAGAAAGACGAACGCTGCCGGTCGCTGAGCGAACTGACAGGCGCGCTGGCCGGAGACGTTGAGCCAAGCGCTGATGAAGCCGCTTTCAACCCGTTTTTGTCGCACGCTTTTCTTGAAGCCCTGGAGGTTTCCGGATGTGCAACACAAGACACCGGTTGGATGCCCCGGCACATGCTGTTGCAGGATGAGGGCGGAACTGTGCTTGGCGCTGTTCCGGCTTATTTGAAAAGCCATTCCCAGGGCGAATATGTCTTTGACCACGGCTGGGCCGATGCCTTTTACCGGGCGGGCGGCGACTATTACCCGAAGCTTCAGATTTCCGTGCCTTTTACTCCGGCAACAGGCCGGCGCTTCCTGACTGGACCGGGCGTGAACCGCGAAGCCGGAATTCAGGCGCTGGCGGCAGGTCTTGTTCAGGTGTGCCAGCGTACGGGTGCGTCTTCGGTGCACGCTACTTTCCTGACCCAGGCGGAGTGGAACAGTTTGGGCGCTCTTGGCTATCTGCAGCGCACGGACCAGCAGTTCCATTGGGAAAACCACGGCTACGACAGTTTCGACGGTTTTCTCGACGATCTTGCGTCGCGCAAGCGCAAGGCCATCAGGAAGGAACGCCGCGAAGCACTGAACGTGGAAGGAATAGAGGTCGAGTGGGTGACGGGCCAGGATCTGACCGAGGCCCATTGGGATGCCTTTTTCACCTTTTACATGGACACCGGCTCGCGCAAATGGGGCCGCCCCTATCTCAACCGCGAATTCTTTTCACTGATCAATGAGCGTCTGGCAGATCGGACGTTGCTCGTTCTGGCAAAGCGTCATGGCCGCTATATTGCCGGTGCGCTGAACTTTATTGGCTCTGAGACCCTGTTCGGCCGCCACTGGGGCTGTACCGAGCACCACCCCTTCCTCCATTTCGAGCTGTGCTACTATCAGGCCATCGATTTCGCCATTGCCAGGAGCCTCAAACGTGTCGAGGCAGGCGCTCAGGGAGCGCACAAACTCGCAAGGGGCTACCTGCCGGCCACCACCTATTCCGCTCACTGGATCGCCCATGAGGGCTTGCATGATGCCGTGGCCGACTATCTGGAACACGAGCGCCTTGCCGTTGAGCGAGAGAACGAGGCGCTTGCCGATCACGCGCCCTTCAAGAAGAGCGATTGAAGCGGCTCCTGCTGAAAACATATTTCATATTGCAGCAGGAGATCTTGCGTTCCACAGCGGCTCAAAACCGCGTTCAGGGTTTCCGCCTCCTGATCGGCATTTACAAAGATGAGCTCGTCTGCTTCGGCATCCGAAAATACAAAGAGAAGCCTGTAGAGCCGTTCTGGCGCATGGCGCAGTGGCTTCGACGCGGCTTTTCACAGCCGGATTGATGTCCTTTGGATCGGTCGGACAAGGGCCGTGTTCTAGTTGAAAGTTTCGGCAACGTCATACATGACCGGCTCGAAATGCTTGCAGAGTGCACCGATACGGCGGTTGCGCTCCCGCATTTCGGGTGTGCGCAACATCGCCAGAAAGTCCTCGCGCCGCCGCCATTGCGAATAATTGGCAATCCGCGTCTGGGCGTCGTTCACGTGAAGCCCGGCCCCAATGAAGCCCGGCTGATGCCGAATGAAATTTTCGTAGGCATCCCTCAACTCCTCCAGAAGGTCGAAGCAGGTGCCCGGCGTCATTTCGAAAGTCGTGATGACTGTTTGGCGATCCAAATTGCCGGAAATCTCGGGCATGACATTCCTCCTGTGCCTTGGGCAAGAAGGCTGGCACGTTTTTTAAGCTCCTGCAATATCAGCATGATCGCGAACCTGGGCAAGCCGGCGCAGGGGCGCTGCACGTTTCCGGTCTTCTTGGCGCAACACTGAACCGGAATACGCGACGTAAGGCAAAATACTTCAACTCCGAGGTGCGTTCGCCCCCTTGTCAATGGTTACGATTTCGTTAATTTTGGGCTCGCAACTAGGTATATATATCAGGGTTGTGCGAATTTGACTTACCGGGCCGCGGTGCTTCGGTGGAATGAGATGGTGTTCAAAGTTGCCGGACAAGGGTGCATCGGTGCAACATAAAAGTGACCTCCCCTCGGGGCGAACGACCATGCTCGCCGGAGCAGAAATGCAGTGCGTTGAAGCCGGCAACAGCCAAACGAGAGCTGGAGCTGCTCGCGTTCTTGAAAGGTCCAGGACCAGCATCACGATCCTTCTGGCGGACGGTTCGGAGCACGATTGTCTGACCGGCATTCATCTCGCGCGGGAAGCGCATCGAAACATGATCTTCCGCGACATTCCGTTTTCCCAAGAGGTCTCGACCAAAGAAAATCAGATGGTCTCTGAACCTCTTGAAAATCACCACAACATAGACAGCACCACTGATCCATGAACAGTAATAGTATATTTGGCTACATTGTTGATTTTCTATTCAACTTAGTAAGCAAAATAAGATTCAATAAACTAAGAGCAATTCTTCAGTTTGCAGTCTTAGCATTGGGAATATTAGTTACCATCGCCGTTATTTATTTGCGTTACTCTGCAAGGTTGGGGTAAATGTCAGATTACCAGATAAGAACAACGTACTCTCAGATCTTTAATTCTGATTCGACAAAGCACTCACTTGATACAGAAGGTTCCGTTAGTTTCCCTTGGTCATCAAATCAGCCGTTTCGAACAACACTGAGTATTAGTGGTGGAAATGTCTATGGAAGAACGCCTCCAGGGGTCGCGTCTATTACTGCGGATTTCCCATTTGTTCTTCGGTGTCCATCGTAGGCGTGATTTGGCGGTGGGATCAAGCTTGAGCGGCAAGCGCCGAGCGCTTGTGTGAGCGATTTCATCGACGCGGAGCGTGAGTTTGGCGCTTCGAACGCTGTTTGTGAGGGACTGGTCGGAAAGGCAGACACGCCAATCCTGTCCCTGAAGCGGCGCTGAACATATCTGATCGCGGTGACGCTCATGCCGGAACCGGGTTGTCTGGCGGCCCGCGCAGGCCATTGATCAAGTCGAGCACCTGCGCGAATATCTTCCGCGGCAGCGCGGCGGCGGCCATCTGGAAGATGGCGTAGCGCCATGACGCACAAGGCGCGCGCCGGTCTTGATAAGGCGCTCGCGCAGGCTTGTCAGGGACCACGTCTCGATCACCTCCGGCGTCGCCAGCGTGCGCAGGAAGTTGGCCAGATTGTAGGCCAGCGCATGAAGCTGAAGCCGGACCGCGTTCGCCGCGAAACGCATGCAGGAGAGCCGGGTCCACTTGATCGCGTACTTGCCTTCCTTGATGTGCTGCTCGGCTGTACCTCTGTCATTGTAGAAGGCCAGCACCCTCTCGTTTGGCAGGCTGCGGTTGGTGACGACGAACCCCACGCGCGGGAACAGCTCGCCAGGATGGAACTCGACCTTGGCAACCACGCGGCGCGGCTTTGACCAGCTCTTCGCCCGGGAGTGGAAGCTGGTGTAATGACGGACGATGTGGTTTGGCGGGCGGTCCGGGCGGCGCTTGCTCAGCCAGTCGACCCGGGAGTGCAGCTTCGGATTGCCCTTGATCCGGATGGCGTAATCCCAATCTTCATCCTCAAGCAGATCAAGGAGCGCGGGAATGGCGAAGGCCGCATCGGCACGGAAGCGCCGCCGCTGGAGTGAGGGGCGGGCCGAACGGAAATAGCGCGTCAGGACCGGCTTCAGGACATCTTCCCAGCCGTCAGCGCTATGGACGTTGCCGGGCCGAAGCGCGCAGCGCTCCATATCGCCGTACTGATTGAACACGAACAAGGGATGCAGGCATTTGGACCGGAAGTGCCCGTTCCACATCGCGCCTTCCTGATCGCCTTGCACGGGGCTTTCGGAGCTGTCCATGTCGAGTGTGATGAACTTCGGCGGTTGTTTGTCATGCACTGCGTCGATCCAGCGCCCGGGCAGTTCAGCAAGAGCCGCAAGGTTACCGGGCAGTGTCAACATCTGTGTCTCGAACCGTCCCATGGCCGACGCCGATGCGGCGCTGGTCTTCACCGCCTTGCCGCCAACGACCTGCCGCATCACAGGATCAGACCGAAGCCGGTCGGCGTCGTTCACATCCTCCCAGCCCACCAGTCGGGAAAAGACTGACTGGCGCAGGGAGCCGCCGATCTGGTGCTGACCATTCTTGCCGGTGCGCGGGTCAACCATCATCTGAGCCGCCATGCCGGTTAGACAAAGGGCGTCATCCAGCTCCCGGTGCAGCAGCAATCCGCCATCGGAACTGATGGAGCTTCCCTGAAACGCGAGTTTGATCGTGCGGTCGAAATGAAGCCTCAAAGGGCCCGTTTCCGCTTCACCCATCGCGTTCGCTCCCAAAGCCAACCTCCACGCAGGCTAACCCATTGATGCTAATAAATTATCATGCGATAGGCCGACCGCAAAACGATTTCCATATGGGATATCCGGGCTGAAAAAAGCCCGCCGATCTGGCGGGCCTTTGCGTTCAGGCGAATTTGCTCAGTACAGCGCAAGAGCGTCCGTATAGCGCTCGAACGACGTGCCCGTAACTTCCGGCACCGCACGTGCAATCTTTGCCAGGCGATTGTCGAATTCGCGCATACTATCCGAAAGCGCCAGCAATTCGGCATTCAGGGATGGATCGTCGAAAATCCGGCCGCGCTCAAGGTAATCGGACTTGTAGTCCGCTGCGGCCTGGTCAAAGGTCATCGCCTTGCCGGTTTCGGAACGCGCGATCCGGATAAAGAGGCTGTCTTCGCGGCCAAGCACTTCATCGTTGAAAGATGCCAGATGTAGATCCAGCGACCGGCCGCCGCTTACCGTCCAGCCAAATGAACCCAGTTCCTCCAATTCGCGGTCGAGCGGGGTCTCACCTGTCGCCGATGCAATCACCGCGAAATCGTTCGCGGGTGTTTCGTCGAGTGCCGCCAGAGCATCGTCCTGGGCGTATTTCGCCTGCAGGAAGTCATTCAACGACGTCATCGCGTGATTGAGCATATCGTCTGTCATAACCACCGGGCCGGCACGTCCGTCCGTCACGCCACCGGCCTGAAGGCTTGCCGGTAAGAGAGCGATAAGGGCAGCAGACCCCAGAATGCGGACAGTGTTCAACATTGAATTTCGCATTGCACTATTCCTTATGCAAAGAATTCCTAATTATACCATAGTTGAATGCAAAATACACGCTGTACAAATTGCAACGTAAGTGGCACGCATCTTGAATTATTCATTTATTGCACCAAACCTATCTCTAGGTTAGTTGTGAATTTTTACATATCTCACACCTTCGCACCTAACAGGCAATCCATGCTATGGACATCATATGACGATGCGCGTCCGGGCTCATTCCGCCCCCCTCTGCGAGAAGCAGGCTCCCACAATGCAAGCGAGTGCCAGCGTAAAGCAGAGTTTGCGCCGAAGTGCCTTTGCCCAGAGTATTTCGACCGTCACAAGGTCCATCGGATCAATCGCAAGGCATAATCTGAATTCCGGCAGCCCGTCTCCGACAGATCCCCAACGTCCGGCTGCGCGGCGCTTGCGGACTGGTTTTCTTTTCACGTTTTCAATTGCTTTGCCTCCAAGGCCGTTCCTAAAATCAAGAACCACCATTGGAAACGCCCCGGATACAGCCATGACCACTTCGTCCTACTACGCCCCCGCCGGTGGACATCCACCGCAAACGCAGCTTCTCACCGACCGCGCGGTTTTCACCGAGGCCTATGCGGTGATCCCTCGGGGCACGATGCGCGATATCGTCACCAGTTGTCTGCCCTTCTGGGAGAAGACCCGGCTCTGGGTCCTGTCCCGCCCCCTCTCCGGCTTTGCCGAGACGTTTTCGCAATACATCATGGAGGTGCAACCGGGCGGCGGCAGCCAGCACCCGGAAACGGACAAGGACGCCGAAGGCGTGCTCTTCGTCGTGGAAGGCAGCATGACGGTCGTGGTCGAAGGCGATCTTCATCTGATGGAGGAAGGCGGCTATGCCTATCTGCCCGCCGGTTGTCACTGGACGGTGAAAAACGAGAGCAGCGGCCCGGTACGGTTTCACTGGATCCGCAAGTCCTATGAAACCGTGGACGGACTGGCGAAGCCGGACGCCTTCGTCACAAACGAGCGGGACGTCGCGCCAAACGCAATGCCCGGCACTGATGGCAAATGGGCAACGACCCGGTTCGCTGAGCCGGATGACCTGCGCCATGACATGCATGTCAACATCGTGACGTTCCAGCCCGGCGCGGTCATTCCCTTTGCCGAAACCCACGTGATGGAGCACGGGCTCTATGTGCTGGAGGGCAAAGCGGTCTACCGGCTGAACCAGGATTGGGTCGAGGTGGAGGCAGGTGACTACATGTGGCTGCGTGCCTTCTGCCCCCAGGCCTGTTACGCCGGCGGCCCCGGACCGTTCCGCTACCTACTCTACAAGGACGTCAACCGGCACATGAAACTGGGGCGGGTGTAAAGATTTCGACTTCTGAAATTTTGATTCCGAAAAGCTCCGCAAATCATTGGCATGATTGAGGAACGAGCAATCTCCAAGTCCTCAAATCTGAGCTCAGACTGAAAAGGCGGCCCGGAAGGCCGCCTTTTCGTGATTTATCCGCTTCATTCCGCAGGGACCGGTTCGACACCTTCAGGCACGGCGTCACTGGCGGCGGTACCCGTCTCTGATTTCTTCGGCGGCCGCACCCGGAAGAACAGGGCGTAGAGGACTGGCGCTGCAATCAAGGTCAGGACTGTGGCGAAGGCCAGGCCGCCCATGATCGTAACCGCCATGCCACGGAAAAAGGCATCCGACAGAAGCGGAGCCATCCCGAGAATGGTGGTGACCGCCGCCAGCATGACCGGCCGCATACGCGACACGCTCGCCTCGACAATCGCCGGATACTTTTCCTTGCCCTCGCTAATCAGAAGATCGATTTCTTCCAAAAGCACGATGGCGTTCTTGATCAGCATGCCGGAGAGCGACAGGAAACCGAGCAGCGACATGAAGCCAAATGGCGTGTCGGTTGCCAGAAGCGCAATGGCGACGCCATTGACGGACATTGGCACCATCAGCCAGATGATCAACGGCTGACGAACGGAGCCAAACAGCAGGATCGAGATGATCAGCATCACCAGGAACCCGAGCGGCAACTGGGCACCAAGAGATGCCTGGGCATCCTTTGTGCTTTCGTATTCGCCGCCCCATTCAAGTGCGTAGCCATCAGGCAGTTCCATCGCCTCAATCTGGGGACGCACCCGCGCAAGCGCCGCGGTGGCGGTTTCTCCCGCCGTTGTCTCAGCCCTTACCGTGAGCGTGCGCACCCGGTCGCGGCGGTGGATCAGCGTATCCTGGGGCTCCATGACAAACTTCCGCACGACCTGATCTATCGGGATGTAGCGGCGCTGGCTACTGCTCCAGACCAGGGAATCCGACACGCTCTCGTTCACGGAAATCCCGCGCGTTCCCGCCTTGCGGGCGACAATCGGAATGCTCTCGTCCACGTCCCGGTAAGCGCCTACCCGAACGCCCTCCGTCGCAAACTTGAGCGACAGCGAAAGCTCCTCGCGCGTGACGCCGGAAATGCGCGCCCGATCCTCGTCGAATATCGGCCGAACCACCAGCTCCCGCTGACGCCAGTCTGTGCTGACGTCCGCCAGCTTGTTTTCCGGCAGTTTGAAAATCGCCTGGGCCTCATTCCCCAGGCGCTTGAGCACATTGGCATCAGGACCGGAAATCCGCGCCTCGATCTTGGCACCGCTGCCGGGGCCAAAGACCAGCCGCTTGGTGATCACCTGGGCGGAAGGAAAGCGCTCGGCAAACTGCGTCCTCAGATCCAGGGCCAGCCGGTCAATGACTTCGCGGCTTTTTGTGCGGATAATCATATGACCATAGGCGGGATTGGCATCTTCCGGACCATAGGTCAGCATGAAACGCGTCGCGCCCCCACCGGCAAAACTGGTCACAGTATCGACCCGGCCGTCCGCCAGTACGATGGCTTCCATCTCCTTCAGGTCCGCCTGGGTCGCTCGGATATCGGTGCCCTGGGGAGCCCAATAGTGAACATAGAAGATCGGCGTGTTGCTGTCCGGAAAGAAGGCCTGCTTCACGTTGCCGAAAGCGATGACACAGGTAACCGTAATGCCGACCAGCGCGACCACTGTCAGCAGCCGGACGTGAATCGTTCCGACCAGAAAACGGCGGTAGATCGTATAGATGAGCCCCTTGTAGGGATCGTGGTCGTCCAGGTTGCCCGTCGCGGTGCGAAAGAAATAGCTGCCGAAGAGCGGCGTCACGGTGACCGCGAAGACCCAGGACAACAGCAACGAAATTCCGATCACCGCAAACAGTGAGAACAGGAATTCGCCCGTCGCGTCGGGAGAAAGGCCGATGCCGGAAAAGGCCATGATGCCGATTACCGTCGCGCCAAGCAGTGGCCACATGGTCTGCTTGACCACTTTACTGGCTGCGTCGATCGCTTTCTGGCCCTTCTGCATGTTGATCATCATGCCTTCGGCCACAACGATGGCGTTGTCCACTAGCATGCCCATCGCGATGATTAGAGCGCCGAGAGAGATCCGCTCCATCTCGATTGCGAATATTCGCATGAAGAGAACGGTGGCCATGACCGTGAGCAGAAGCACCGTCCCCACTACGACAGCCGCCCGCCAGCCCATGAAAAGCGCCAGAACGCCGATAACAATAACAACGGATGCGGCGAGGTTCAGGATGAAGCCGTTGACGGATTCATCCACCACGACATTCTGCTGATAGATCGGATGGATCTGCATGCCGACGGGGAGCTGCTCCTCGATGTCGGCCAGCTTATGGATGACGCGCTCTCCAACCTCGACAATATTTGTTCCGTCAATCTGCGAGACGCCGATGGTCACGGCGTCATGGCCGTCGTGCGAGATCAGGCGGCTTGGCCGCTCCGGTTCGCCAAGTTCCAGCGTTGCGATGTCCGACAGGCGGATCATGGCTGTCGATCCCGGACGGCCGATCACCAGATCCTGAATGCCCCTGAAATCGTCAAAGGCAGAAGGCGTCATCAGCCGGATGCGTTTTTGACCCGACACACCCGATCCGTTGGTCTGAATGCGGTTTTCCGCGTCCAGAACACCGATGACGTCTGACATGGAAATGCCAAGGCCCGCCATCTTGTCCTGATCGATGTTCAGGTAGATGACGTCCTCCGGCTCGCCGGCAACTTCCACCTTGCCAACGCCCGGCACCGTCAGGAGTTCCCGGCGGATCCGTTTCACGGTGTCGCGAATATCCCGGTTGGTGTAGCCATCGGCGGTAAAGGCGTAAAAGAGACCGTAGACATCGCCGAAGTCGTCATAGACCAGCGGCGTACCTGCCCCATTGGGCAGATTACGGACTTCATCCGACACCTTGCGGCGCAATTCGTCCCAGACCTGGGGCAACTCGCTGCCGTCATAGGTCGGTTTGATTTCCACGCTGATACGCGATAGCCCCGGCTCAGACACAGAGGTGATCAGATCCAGCTGCGGCATCTGCTGGATCGCCGTTTCCAGATTTTCCGTGACCTCGTTTTCAACCTCGGCCGCGGTGGCGCCGGGATAACTGGTTATCACCTGCGCCTCTTTGATGGTGAAAGCCGGGTCTTCCAGACGGCCCACGGTGGTGAGCCCCCAAAGACCGCCCAGAAGCGCCATGATGACGATCATCCAGGTGTTGACCGGTTTCTGAATGGAATAGCGTGCAATATCCACGAGTCTGATCCTTTTCCTGGCGTTCCGGATCAGCGCAAACGGCGCACGACCTGGCCGTCGCTCAAATAGGCAACGCCCGCGGAGACAATTTCATCACCAGGTTCAAGGCCGTCACGAACCGGCAGATAATCGCCCATCACCGTGCCGACCTCGACCGGCTGCTTGGAGACGGTGTCGGTGCTGTCGTCGAATTTCCAGACAAAGGTCTTGCCGTCACCGTCGACCGCGACGGCACCGGATGGCACCAGAAACTGCTCACCGAGTTCAAGACCTTCGGGCAGAAATTTGACGATGACCGAGGCAGTCATCCCCGGGAACAACTGCCCGGCCCCGTCCCGCGGCATGGCCAGGGTTATCCTGTACGTCTGGGCCACTTCGTCCACCTGGCTGGAATGTTCACGGTAGGTCAGCGGAAAGAGCTTGTCACCGTAGGCAGGAAACCTTGCCTCGATTGATTCCACTTCAGATGCAGTAACGCGGCCGAACAGGGCCTCGGCGACGTTGATATCCACCTGAACTTCGGAAACATCCTGCATGCGCACGACCGGTGTTCCGACGTTGACAGTGGTGAAGTTGTCGACCAGTCTGACTGAAACGATCCCGTCAAACGGTGCTTTCAGCGACGTATACTCAAGGTTCTGCTTGGCTTCCTTCAGCCGCTCAACTGCCAGATCGTAGGTGTTCTGCTGCTCGTCGAATGCCGATTGGGAGATCACCGACCTGTCGCGCAGCGTTACCAGCCGGTCGAGTTCGCGCTTGGCCTGCTCGGCGTTGATCGTCGCTTCGCGGACAGCGCGGTCGTAATCGGTGGTGTCGAGCTTGGCGATCAAGTCGCCTTTCTTCACCTGCTGGCTTTCCAATACAGGCAGTTCGATCAGCTTTCCGGGAACCTGAAACGACAGATCCACGGTCTGCACCGGCGCCACTCTACCCGCGAACCGGCGTTCCAGCATGCCTATCTGATCGGTCACCGTGAATATTTTCGCCGGCCTCGGCGCCGCGTGTAGCTCCGCTTCTGCCCTTGCGACCGGGTCAATCGCATCGTCCTGACAAGCGGCGACGCTTGCGGCGGCGATCAAAAGACCGGCCCAGCGGAGGAGCGAGGTTTTGTTAAATGCCAGCATCTGGTTTTCCGTCTTGGAGTTTAAGCTTCGTTGAGGCACCGGTGGAGTTCTTCAAACACCGCTGCGCGCTCACCGTCTGAGAAGATCGAAACGCAGTGCGCTTCGGAAAAATGCAGTCCTTCAAGGCTCGCCCATATGGTCCAGGCTTTACCGAGATGTTCCGTCTCCGCCGCAATGGCCGCCTTCAACCGTTTCCTGACGGCCATGAAAGGCTCGCTGAGTTCCGGCCGGTCCGCCTTGGTCGCCAGCATGCCCCGCGCCACGTCCCGGTTCGCGCGCAACCAGCCTTCGGTCACGTCGATCATGGCGCTCAGTGTGGGGCTTTCGGATTTCACGTATCGTTGCCGCGCGGCTTCGACCTCGGTCTCGAACTGACTTGCCAGGCGCTCGACCATTCCCGTGATCAGCGCGTCCTTGGTCGGAAAATTGTAGAGGACCCCGCCTTTCGAAAAGCCGCTTTTTTCCGCGACGGCATCAATCGTGAGGCTTGATGCGCCTGACCGCCTGACGATATCCAGGGCGGCCTTGAGGATTTCCGATTTTGAGTCCTGCGAATGGCGGGAAGAGCGTGCGGTCATTTTATACCGTCCAGTCAGTACAGTTTCCCGCTACATATACCGTCCAGTCGGTACAGACAAGGGCAACCATGCAAGGCTGCCGCGACTTCAGTGCAAGGCTGAACGTGTTTGGAGAAGGTCGTTGTAAAGAGATCGTGCCAGCGGGATCAGGCTGCGGCTTCGGCGGCCGCCTGCTCCGCGGCAGCAGCTTCGGCGGCCAGGCGCATCCGTTCGCGCGCTTCCTCTTCGGCGCGCTCGGCAAATTCGATAAATTCGTCGGCCGGCATGGGTTCGGCGAAATAATAGCCCTGCGCGGCGGTCACGCCGAGTTCCAGAAGACGATCAATCTGCTCTTCGTGCTCCACGCCTTCGGCGATGATCCCCATTCCAAGGTTGTCTGCCAGTTCGACCATTGAGTCGACGATGGTGGTGGAGTTGTCGTCCGTGCCAATGGTATCGACGAACATCTTATCGATCTTGATGATATCGACGCCCAGCTTCTGCAGATAGGCCATGCCGCCGTGGCCGGTTCCCACATCGTCGAGCGCGACGCGGACGCCAAGAGCCTGCAACTCGGCAATGATCTTTCGGGCCAGTTCCATGTCCTCGAGCGGTTGGCGCTCGGTAACCTCAACGACGATCTGCTGGAAGGAAATTTCGGATTTCCCGAAGATGTTTTTGATGTCGGTGACGATGTCACGGTCGAGAAAATGCCCGGCGAAAAGATTGATGGACAGTTTCAGATCCGGATTATCTCCGTACAACTCACCAACTTCCTTCGCCGAGGCGATCATCATATTGCGTGTCATGTCAAAGATATGACCATTGTTCTCGGCATAGGCCATAAATTGCCCCGGCGAGACAATCGTTCCGTTCGGCCGACGCCAGCGCATGAGCATTTCACAGCCACGCAGACGGTGGCTCTCGATGTCCATCACCGGCTGATAATAAGGAATGAATTCGCCGTTGCGGATCGCAGCCATGAATTCGTCGTTTGCTTCGCTTTCCGGACGCCAGGATAGCCAGACACCGATGGCAACAAACAAGATCGCGACACCGGCGCAGGCTGCCGCGGCCACCACCTTGAGGTTCTGTATGACATAACCCGCCGCGGACGCCGGAGCGGTCACGCGCGCCAGCAGCGGATACAGCTCTGAAGTGACTTCAACACTCAGTTGCTCGTCCGGGCCGGAGGCCTCGGAGTTATAACCACCGATGTTGTACCAAAGCAGATTGTCGCCAAGACGGAGTTCCGTCCTGCGATAGGATCGCAGATATTCCGGTCCGGGATCCATCGCAATAACAGCCGGTGTCACCTCCGCGAACAGGCGCGTCCGGTCTTTCAAGTCCCAGCTGATCACGGCGGCCCGGGCACCGAGATATTTGCGATCCAGCATGCCGATCCCCACCTGCGGTCCATCGACGCGATGCTTCGGCAAAATCACATTTCCGGCGATCTCTCGGTCTGGAGTGATGCACATGGGCTGGCCATCAGCATCCGCTAGGCCGATAGCGTCCACCATGCCGTGCTGGACGATCTGCTTTTCAAAAATATCCCGATCTTGCTCATCGCAGGTCTGGACATCATCCCGATCGAGCGTTTGCAGAAGCGCCACGGTCGCGCTGATCGCTTCCTCGGCCCTGTGGATCGAGGCATTGCCCATCGCCTCCATTTCAGTAATGGCTCGACTTTCGGCATACTGATTGAGGATGATATTGATCGCAAACAAAGGGGTTGTCGCCAAGACAAGGGCGATCATCACCATCTTTGCAAAACCAATATAGCGGAAGGTCAACGCGCAGGCCTGTTCGTGAATAAACTCTTTCTGACAATGGCTGATCTGGGTAAACAAGGACTGAATAGGCAGGCATTTCATTCAGATCAAAGCCGCCGGTGCAGCTCACGTGTTTTGGTGTGTCGACGATGAAATCCGATGACGGGAGGTTTACATGCAGGCGTTGTTTATTGGACAGGCCTATATTGACATAACTTTTCTGACCGATCGTCTCCCGAAGGGCGACGAAAAAACCATCGCCGAGGACTATGCAATCAGCTTCGGCGGCAATGCCGTG
>JBNLAU010000075.1:0-3118 GCA_050302295.1 Roseibium sp.
GACCGTAGCCCTGATCCGGGTTGAGACGGTGATAATAGGTCTCTTCCAGATAAGTCATCTCCGGAAAACTGTTCTCATCGTGCCGGTGCGGCGGATAGGACGACCAATTGCCGGAGGGGGTGAAGACTTCCGTGACGAGCAGGCTGTCGGCGACGTCGCTTTCTTCCATTGCAATCGGATAGATGTAGCGCGTGTTGGCGCCCTTGCCGCGCGTGACCTTTTCCGGCTTGGGCAGGACACGCGCCTTATGGCCGCCCTTGCCCGGTGCCGTGCAGACACCGATGGTGCAGTCGGTCACCGCTGTCGCCGACCACTCGGCATCGTTCGGCACATAGACGCTGTGCGGCGGAAGTTGCTCGAACACATTCATGCGTTCGCCCTGTTCGCCGAAGTCCACGCCGCCTGCCGAGATCGTCGCCTTGCCTTCGACCATCACCAGGATGACTTCCAGGTCGCCGGTTTGTTCGGCAACTGTTTCGCCCGCCTTGAAACGGTAGAGCCCAAAGCCGACGTAGCCCCAATCGGGTGACTTCGGGCCCTTGGCGCTGTTGATGGTGATGTCGTGCACCTTGCCGGAGGAGCCGTTAGGCTTGCGCAGAAGATCGCTCATGTCAGATCCACCTCTCTTGCGATCGCCTTCAGGGTCTTCAGCCCCAGGCTCTGATACTGGAACGGATTGCGGACTTCCGGGTCCTGTTCGGCCTCGATGACAATCCAGCCCTGATATCCAGTGTCCTTCAGGATCTGGAGAAGCGGCTTGAAATCAATTCCGCCTTCTTCGTCACCCGGCACGGTGAAAACACCCGATCGGACGCCGTCCATGAAGGATTTCCCGCTCGAACGGATCTCCTTCATGACAGCCGGACGCACGTTCTTGGCGTGAAAGTGCCGTATCCGATCGGCATATTTTTTCAAGACCGGAGTGGGGTCCTGTCCGTTGCTGCCGAAATAGCAATGACCGGCGTCGAACAGCAGTTTGGTCGCCGGTCCGGTTGCTGCCATGAAGGCATCGATTTCGTCGGGCGTTTCCACAACGGTGCCCATGTGGTGGTGATAGACCAGGTCGATGCCCTGATCCGCGCAGAAGGCGGCGAGTTCCTCGACCTTCGCGCCGAAGGCTGTCATTTCCTCCGCGCCGAGCACCGGGCTCTTGTTGATGTCGATATCCGAGCCCTGAATGGTGTTGGAGGTCTCGCAGACAATGCAGACCTTGCAGCCATTGTGCTTGAGTTTGTCCAGATGCGGCTGGATCGCTTTCTTTTCGTCCTCGACCGATTGGGCAAGCAGGTTCAGGGAGTACCAGCCGGAAATGAACATCAGGCCATGGCCGCCCAGAAGCTGCTTCAATTCTTCCGGGTCGTCCGGCCAGCGGTGGCCGTTCTCGATACCGTCGAAACCGATCTCGGAAGCTTCCTTCAGGATCTGCTCCGTGGGGATATGAGCCCCGAGGCTCTGGTCGTCATCATTGGCCCAGGCAATGGGATTGGTGCCGTAAAGGATCATGGCGTTGTCCTGTGACGCTTTGTGAAAACGTCGGGTTTGCTGTTCGTCAAAAAACCTGGCCTCATCCTGAGGAAGCGCGCCGGCGCTGCCTCGAAGGATGGGCCTTTTGATTCAGAATTTGCCACTCATCCTTCGAGGCGGACCTGGCGGTCCTCCTTGGGATGAGTTGTGGCGAGGAGGCGTTGGGGTGACTTTGATTTCCTTCGGTCTCCCTTGCTCAATCCGCTGCGCGCTGGTGTTTCAGCTCGGCAATGTACTCCTCGCGCGCGCGGTTGACTTCGGCGCGCTCGGAAACCTCCGGCACGGCCACATCCCACCAGTGCCCGCCACCGGCTTCACCGGGCCCGTGCATGGGGTCGGTGTCGATGACGATGACGGTCGGCACCGCCCTGCCGCGTGCTGCCAGGATTTGCGTTTCAAGATCCGCGATATCCTTTGCCTTGACCGCATGGGCGCCCATGGAGGCGGCGTGCGCGACAAAGTCAATCGCGGGCTGAGCCTCCACGTTGCAGGTTTGGTAGAGATTGTTGAACTCTGCCCCGCCGGTGCCCATCTGCAGCCGGTTGATACAGCCGAAGCCGCGGTTGTCGGTCAGGACCACGGTGAAGGGAACCTGGCGCATGACGGCGGTGGCAAGCTCGGAATTGGCCATCATGTAAGAGCCATCACCGACGAAACAGACGACCTCCCGATCCGGCCGTGCAAGCTTCACGCCCATGGCGCCGGCAATCTCATAGCCCATGCAGGAGTAACCGTACTCCATGTGGTAGCCGTCCTGGGGCGCCTGCCACAGCAGCTTCAGCGCGCCGGGCATCGTGCCTGCGGCGCACATGGCGATGGTCTTTTCGCTGGCCGTTCTCTGAACCGCGCCAATTACCTCGGCATCGAGCGGCAGGTAGTCCGCCGGAACATCCGTCCTTGCGCTGCAATGCGCATCGACCTTGGCCAGCCAGTCGAGCCGCGATTGCGGATCGAAGGCGTTCGCCTGATGATCTCCGAGAGCGGCGGAGATTTTTTCCAGGGAGACCTTTGCATCGCCGACCACGCCGAGCGCACCGTGCTTTCCGGCGTCATACCCTTGCACATTGATGGAGACGAGTTTGCGGTCCTGCCCCTTGAACAGGGCCCAGGAACCGGTTGTGAAATCCTGAAAACGGGTGCCGACGCCGATCACCAGATCGGCTGCTTCGGCCAGCTTGTTGGCGCATTCGGCGCCGTCGACGCCTGCCGCTCCGAAATTCATCGGGTGGGACTGGGCGAGCGCCGATTTGCCCGCCTGGGTCTCGATCACCGGAATGGAGTGCCGGGTTGCGAAGTCGCCGAGCGCTTCTTCCGCCTGCGAATAAACGACCCCGCCGCCGCAGACGATCACAGGGGCTTTCGCAGACCGGATCAGCGCTGCCACGTCGCTGACGTCCCGGCTGTCCGGTTCCGGGCGGCGGATGCGCCAGACCTTCGGTTCGAAAAAGCTTGCCGGGTAGTCGAAGGCTTCGGCTTGGGTGTCCTGACAGAACGCCAGGGTCACCGGTCCGCAGTTGGCCGGATCGGTCATCACGCGGAAGGCGCGGGGCAGGGCGGTCAGAAGATGTTCCGGCCGGCTGATCCTGTCGAAATA
>JBNLAU010000076.1:0-7790 GCA_050302295.1 Roseibium sp.
CATTGCCACGTATTTGGTCCCGAGGTGAAGTTTCCTTACGCCGCAGACGCAAAATTCAAGCCGGCCGACGCTCCCAAGGAGGCGCTGTTTGCCCTTCATGACCTTATGGGCATTGAGCGCTGTGTGATCGTTCAATCCGGCTGCCACGGCTATGACAACAGTGTTGTCGAAGATGCGATGGAAGCCCGTCCGGGCCGCTATCTCGGTGTCGCTCTTGTGCCTGCGGACGTCGAATCTTCAGAACTCGACCGCCTTGCGGTCAGGGGGTTTAAAGGCGTTCGTTTCAACTACATGGCCCATCTTGCGGCAGGAGCCTCCTCCGAGGAACTCCGCCAGCTCGCGCCGCGTCTCGCAGATCGCGGCATGCACCTTCAGGTTCATATGGATGCAAGCCTGATTGAGGGGATGACCCCGCTGCTTACCAGCCTGCCGGTAACGGTTGTGATCGATCACATGGGCCGGGTGGATGCCTCGCAGGGGATCGATCAGGCTCCCTTCCAGGCCCTTTTGCGACTGCTCGACCACCCAAACCTCTGGTGCAAGGTTTCCGGCAGTGAGCGGATCTCTCGGCAGGATGCCCCCTACGCGGACGCGGTTCCGTTCGCTCAGGCGATCCTGGATCGGTTTGGAGATCGCACAGTCTGGGGAACGGATTGGCCGCACCCGAATTTCCGCGCTGATCCGCCCGATGACGGCGATCTGTTCGATCTGATCTCGCACATTGCCAGGGGCCCAGAGGCCATGAAGGCACTGATGGTCGGCAATCCGGCTCAACTTTACGGTTTTGAGGAGAAATAGAACATGGCACGCCGGCTTGAAGGAAAAGTTGCGATCATCACAGGCGCGGGATGCGTCGGACCCGGCTGGGGTAATGGCCGGGCGGCATGCGTCAGGTTTGCCGAAGAAGGCGCCAGGATCTTTGCCGTCGATCTGAAGGCGGAGACGATGGAGGAGACCCTGAACCGCGTTCGCGCCGTTGGAGGCGAGGTCGAGCCTTATCTGTGCAACGTCACCGACGCTGCAGCAGTGGAGGCCATGGCGGCTGCCTGCATGGAGCGGTTCGGCGCGATCGACACGCTCGTCAACAACGTGGGAGGTTCCGCCAAGGGCGGTCCGACCGTTCTCGACGAGGAGAGCTGGGACCGGCAGATGAACTTCAACTTGAAGAGCGTCTATCTCACCTGCCGCAGTGTGCTGCCCCACATGGAGGCAAAGGGATCCGGCTCGATCATCAACACCGCGTCCACTTCGGGAATCCGCTATACCGGTTCGCCGCAGGTGGCCTATGCGTCTGCCAAGGCCGCGATCATCCAGTTCTCAAAAGTCGTGGCCGTCGAATTTGCGCCCAAAGGGGTGCGCGTCAATACGGTCGTGCCCGGTCAGCTGCACACGCCCATGGTTGAGGCGCGCCTTGCTGGTCAGCGGGCCGGCGGCGACGTGGATACGCTGCTTGCTTCTCGGGTGAAGCGGATACCGCTTGGTTGGATGGGGGATGGCCGGGATACTGCGAACGCCGCGCTGTTTCTGGCCTCGGACGAAGCGCGGTTTGTCACCGGCACTGAGATCATCGTTGATGGCGGGATGAGCGCCCGCTGCGACTGAAAAGCATTTGCCATGCCGCTCGGGTTAGAGAGCGGCGTGGCGAACGGATCACGTTTTAGCCCGCGCCTCAAGTCGCGTGATCAGATCGATGATCCAGGGAATATTCGGCATGAAGATCAGGATACGGGTCAGCTGAAACGCGGTGACCAAGGCGACGTCCACGTGGAGAAACTTGGCTGTCAGCGCCATTTCGGTGACCCCGCCGGGGGCCGAACCCAGAACGAGAACCTCCCAGTTCTGACCGGAAATTTTCGCCAGCGCGATGGCGGTGGCCGAAACAAAGCCGAGCAGCAGCAGTGTGCTGGTGACCGAAGCCGCGACCAGCTTCTTGCCCTCCGTGAACAGGCTGCGCCGGAACGTGGAACCGAGCCAGGTTCCCAGAACAATCTGTGCAATCGAAAGAACTTCCTTCGGGAAGGGTGTCAGCTCCAGTCCCGACGCGGTGAGCGCAGACGTCAGGACGAGTGGTCCAAGGAAATTCGGGTTTGACAGTCTGAGCTTCCTGAACAAAACCGCTCCCGTAACCGCCAGCAGCGCCAGAACAGCGATGGCCGGAAGATCGATGCTTCTCTCGAGAACCGTTCTCGTGCGGTCCGGCCAGCCATTAATAGCGAATACGGAAATGGGTACCAGGATCACTACGGACGCAATGCGCACTGTCTGAGACAGAATGACCGGGGCTGGATCACAGCCGCATTTTTCCGCCATCAGCGCGGCTTCAACCGGGCTGGTTGGAAACACGCTCAAGATCGCGGAAGGCAGCCTGAGGCCTGTATGTCTTGCAAGTCCTACCCCGATTGCCAGCGCGAACAGGGCGCTGATGAAGGCCGACCCGATCATGAGAGGGGCAAGATTGAGGAGCGCGGCAAACGCCGTCGGTGAGAAAGCCAGCCCAACTTGCGCCGCCACGGTCATTTGGCCGAGCGGCCGGGTCCGGACGGGGACTGGTGAAGTTGCGATGCCGCTCATGTAGAGACCCGCGGTGAGGATCAGCGGCCCGATCATCCATGGAAGTGGAATTCCAAGTCTGCTGAACCCCCAGCCGGCACAAGCCGCGGCAGCATACAGGGAAGACAGGGAGAGAATCCGTTTTAGACGGGAAAGCATTGAGGCATTCATTGTCGGCTTGGTTACAGTTGGCTTGGCAGCGGCTGGCCACTCGTGCCTCGCCGGAAGCGCCGGGAAGGGCCGGGAAGGCCGGGAAGGCCGGGAAGTATTTGGAGTGTATCCCAACAGCAGGCACCGCACACCTGACTGAGATCAACCGTTGGTTAGCCCACTCAAATCATTGGTTATGAAACCAGGTTCCACGGATCGTTGCCGGTTCAGGCGGTTGTAGAACAACGGGAAACTTCACCTTCGTCATCCTCGGCCTTGCGCCGGGGGTCTAAACTGGACATTAGCGGGACAGGCCCGCCCCGAAGCTCTGGCCGCAAATATACCATCGCGTGATCCGGAGTTCTTCCCGGACCCGGTCCAGCGCATGCACGATTGCCTCCGGACGGGCATGGTGAGCAGACCGGGGAGGCGGCGACGTTCCATGGCCAGGCAGATCGACTGTGACCAGCCGGAAATGCCTGCTCAGTTCGCTATTCGGCCTCCAGTGAAGCCTGCTGGAAAGCAGCCCGTGTACCAACAGCAGGGGCGGCAGGTCGCTCTCCGGTTGCGCCTCATAGGCAAGAGGAATCGATTGCGTCCTTAGGCCTGAATGAGGCCCTTTTCTTCCATCCACCCTTTTACCGTCTTCAGCACTTCTGCCGGCCGCTCGAACGGCAGCAGGTGGCCCGAACCATCGATCACGAGAGACTGGGCGTCCGGAATGAGCGCCGCGATTTCCGCATGAGCCGCTTCCGTGGAGAGCTTGTCTTCGGCACCGGTAATCAGCAACACCGGAAAACCGAACTGAGGCAGATAGGCGGAGGCGTCGGGCCGCGTCACGAGCGCGCGGTTCTGGCGTTCATGAACCTCTTTCGGACAGTCCAGCACCATTGCCCGGATACGAGCAACCAGTTCCGGATCCTTTGCATTTTCCGGAGAGACAACCTTGGGAACCCAGTTCTCCGCATACGTTTTCATGTCGGCATTCGCTTCGGCAATGCGGGCTTCCCGGTGAGCCGGTTCCGCCTCGTTGGCCGCCTTGTGACCCGTGCTGGCCAGGACCATGCCCTTGACCCGGCCGGGGGCCTGCCTGCCCATCTCCATGGCGACACGGCCTCCCATGGAATGAGACAGGATAACGACGTCTCCCTCTGTTTCGGCGAGGGCGCGGGCAGCCATCGCTTCAAGCGTGGCGTCTTGCGTCGTGTCTGCCACATAGACCGCGCTGAAATGGCTTTTCAGCCCTTCTGTGACGGAAGCCCAGGTCCGCGCATCGGACATGATACCAGGGACTGCTACGAGAGTGACCATTTGCTGATTGCTCCGCTTCTTTGCCGCGTCCGCAGACGCGAATGATTCAACACTGGACACTAGTCATAGCGGAAACAGGTTGTCGCTGAACCAAACCATATGTTTGCCAAAATCAAACATTGGCGGGAGGCCCGCCAGATGACGCCGCGCTCGCCTCTTCATCGGCGATCTGCTGTTGCAC
Source organism: Roseibium sp. (assembly GCA_050302295.1). Classification (GTDB taxonomy): domain Bacteria; phylum Pseudomonadota; class Alphaproteobacteria; order Rhizobiales; family Stappiaceae; genus Roseibium. The sequence continues at coordinate 4,193 of JBNLAU010000076.1, forward strand.
CCATTCGAGAAAGCGCAGGAGAGGCGTTGAGGGTTTGTCCTTCTTTGGCCACGTCAGGTAATAGCTCTCCCCGGTCTGGCAGCCATGGCTGAAAGGCATGATCAGTGTGTTCGCCCGCAGCTGGAGTTGTACGAAGTGACGGTTCGCGATCGCGACCCCGAGGCCAAGCATCGCGGCTTCGTAGGCGAGTGAACTGTTCTCGAACAGAAGCCTGTTTTTCGGCTCGGAAACGACCCCGGACGACTTCAGCCACGACGCCCAGTCATTGGGACGGGCCATTGAGTGCAGCAAACGGACTTTCATGAGATCGGACGGCGTTGCGAGCGGATTGTCGGCCAGGAACGCCGGAGAACACACGGGAACCAGTTCCATGTCTGCAAGTTTTTCGGCATGGAGGTCCGGCCAGCGGCCGTCACCGCCGCGGATGGCCGCGTCCAGGTTGTCAGTCGCAAAGTCCGCGGGTTCAGACGATGACGAAAGCCGTATTTCGATCTTCGGGTGCGCATCGTGGAAGGCGCTCAGGCGGGGAAGCAGCCACCTCTGTGAGAAGGTCGTATAGGACTGTACGGCCAATATATTGCGCTGGTGTCGCCTTGAGACATGCCTGGTGGCTGTTTCGATCTCCTCGAATGCCTTGGATATTCCCTCATACAGGGCCTGCCCCTCACGCGTCAGCTCGATACCTTTGTGGAGCCGCCGGAACAGTGTGACGTCCAAATAGTCCTCAAGCACACGAACCTGTCTGCTGACCGCAACTTGGGTCACATTGAGCTCGTCCGCGGCAACCGTCAGGCTCTGATTGCGGGCAGCTGACTCAAACGCCTTGAGCGGATTCAAAGGAGGAAGCAAACGCGTCTGACTGACGGACATCTAAAAAACCACACAAGGCCAGATCACTTCCTCCCTTCATGGGGCAGAGATAATCATGAAACCGGATTGCCGCAACGAGATTCCAGAGTATTGAATGGAAAGGGATGGAGTCAATAATTTGCAAGAGAATAGGGTGGCCTCCAGCCAATGGCTTATGGCGAACTTGCTCCATTCTTGCTGGAAATTCGGAGTTTTTTCACACCCGCCTTATGTGTTTTCATCTGTTACGAGCTGCCGTTCAGCAGCCTTGTGGAAATTTGACTGGAAACAACCGGGCCTTTGAGTAGCCACAAGGAAGGACTGCAGGTCAGAAGGACAAGTAAGCGGGCAGCCAGTGTGCTTCGGTTGTCATTAGCATACTCTATCTAAATTGCATGCAGGCAATAAAGATGCTGGTGCATTCAAATTGGCGCGAAACCTGACGCATGTGACCGGTCAAGAGTCTCCTGAACCCGAAAAAGAAGCTTGGACCCTTCTCAAAAGAAGGCTGAGGCCATCTCCGGAGAGTTTTCAATTGCGTGGGCCATGAACTCCAGAGTGCTCCTGAGTTTTTCCCGCTTGACGGGTCCTCCCAGGCACACTCTGACCGCTTCCAGCGGTGGGCCTGCGACCGTGAAGGCGTCGCTCTCCACCACACCGATGCCGGATGTCCGCATGTGGCTGGACAGGCCCGCTCTCGTCCAGCCGTGAGGCAGCTGGAGCCATAGATTGAAGCTCAAGTCGTCCGACTGGAAGCTGCCTTCCGGCAGGATGTGGCGTGCGATCTCCTGTCTGATGGTCGTTTCCTTGCGGATGAAATGCAGGATCGCGTCCGCCGTGCCATCCTCGATCCAGCGGGTGGCAAGGGCGATAGTCAGCGGCGACGCCATGACTGAGGATGCTCGCATTGCCCCGACGAAGGGCCAGGCGGCTTTGGTGTCCGGCGCGACGACATAGGCAAGGCGCATGCCTGCGCCAATACACTTGGCCACGCCGCCAATGTGCCATGTCAGATTGGGAGCCAGTGCAGCGAAGGGTGCAGGCGCGCGCAAGGGAATGAAGCCATAGGCGTCGTCTTCCAGGATGGGCAGACCGTATTTTTGGGCAATGGCGCAAAGTTGCTGGCGGCGTTCGATCGGTACAGTAATGGTTGTTGGATTCTGCAGCGTCGGATTGAGATACAGCGCTTTGGGATTTCCGGACCGGCAATTTTCCTCAAGAGCCTCAGGCAGAATGCCCATCTCGTCCATCGCAATGCCTGTCAAGGTGAGGCGCAGCTGCGCAGCGATTGACCGTATCCCCGGATAGGTGACAGCCTCGCTCAGGATCTCGTCTCCCGGAGCCGTCAGAGTGCTCAGGATTGCGAGCAGGGCTGGGTGGGCGCCAGGCGTGATGAACATTCGCTCCTGGGAAGGAACCAGCCCCCGCCGACTCAGCCAGGTCGTTGCGGCCTCCTTGTCGACGGCGGAGCCGCCGAACTCCTGATAGCGGAGCAGAGTGAGAACGTTGGACGAAACAGTCGAAAAACCTTCCTTCATCCGCTTGATCAGTTCCGGGCCATCCGGATCGGGAGGCATGTTCATGGAATAGTCGGCGAACCCCTCGCGCCGTGGATCGGGCCGGTCTCCAACGGTGATTGACTGGAGTTCGACGCGCTTGGTGACAAACGTGCCTCTGCCAACCTGGGAATCGATGATCCCGCGCTTGCGCGCCTCCGCGTAACCGCGGGCAACAGTCGTGAAGTCGATGCCGATCCTGGCAGCCAGCTGACGCTGTGGCGGCAAGCGGTCTCCGGCCTTGAGTTTGCCGGATTGAATGTCCGTTTCGATGCTGTCCGCTATCGCTTGATATCGGGGAGATATGCTTCCGGAGAAATCCGGCGTCCAAATACTCATGTGACTGTCGAGCTCATTGTGGGGCTAACTGCTTGTATCGTATTGCCTTCAACTCTGTCATCCGAACTTCACCTTATTCTTCGGCTCACGGGCTGTCACACAGTGATGCATCGCGGTCAGATTTGATCTGCTGCTTCTTTCGCCAAATGCAACTTTCTGATTTTAAAGAGCCTTTTCCGTCGTGCCTAGACCTGGACCGGTTTGCTGGGAATGTTCTGTGCAGTTTATGTCCGTGTAGCACTGGAGATAAAGTTAATGTATGTAAAAATGAATGCATATGATGGTTTTTTTGGCAGTTTCTGACTGGATATTTGTTGGCATGGTGATTGCATTTTGGTGCTGGCAACCGCTGCAGCGCTCAAAGAAGCGTCTGCTGTCACAATCAGGAGATATCCATGCCAGCTATTACCAAGCCGATGCACGAGAGCGGCGACTTCTTTGTAGACTATGACGAAAAGGTCTTTGAGGATGTGAAGGCGGAGCCGGGCGAGAAAGCGCTTGTGACCTTTCACACCGTCGCATTCGAAGGGTCCATCGGGTTCGTCAACCTCCTACAGGCGACCCGCCTCATGCGCAAAGGCTTCGAAACCTCAGTTCTTCTCTATGGTCCGGGCGTGACACTTGGCGTGCAGCGCGGTTTTCCCAAGCTGGGGGACGAGGCGTTGAACCGCCCCGGGTTTGCCGGAGACCCCAACTCGTGAGAAGTAGGGTCTATGACAAGCAAGACAACGAACAAATTCTCCCCTGAAGTCCGTGCCCGCGCCGTTCGGATGGTGACGGATCATGAAGCCGAGCATCCGTCGCGATGGGCTACCGTTTCCTCAATCGCAGCCAAGATCGGCTGCTCGGCACAT
>JBNLAU010000077.1:0-7128 GCA_050302295.1 Roseibium sp.
AATCATGACTGCAACCGGCTGCAGGGTTATCTCATTTCCAAACCGCTATTCGAGGCAGAACTCACCAGCTTCCTGAAAGATTTTCAGGGCGAAGGCAGCACCGGCTTTGGAACGGACTTGAGCTATCAACCCCGGCCAACGGGAAGTTATACCTCCCGGCAGTAGTTATGACCCATCTGACCGTGTTTTCGGATCGTTCGGCCAGGAGCGTTTTGCAGGTCGATGCGGAGCATCGGCCAAGAAACGCAACGACGTCCGGCGGGCCGATATGATCCATCAGATGAGTCATAACTAATGCCGGGTGGAATTAATCCGCATTTCCGGAAATATCCCCGATCTTCGCCGCAAATTCCGCAAAGCTTTTGAAGGGGCTCCGCCTCGCCTTTTCCGGCAATGCAGCATCCGGATTATCCGCCACAAGCCTCAGTCCGGCCTGACCGAATTCCGTGCGCACCATGTCCAGAAACCAGGCAACGTGCTGTTTGCTCCGGCGCGGCGTGAGCTGCCCAGCCGCAATCAGGTGGTCGTGGTGGCAGGCCATATGGGACACCAGTTCCGGAATGCCCTCCCCGGATTGCGCCGAGATCAGAGACACCGGCACCTGCCAGTCCGTTCCGCCGGGTCGGCTCAGGGAAAGAGCTCCGGACACATCGGACGCGGCACGCCGTGCCAGAGCGCCCATATCGGCCTTGGTCACGGCCACCACATCCGGCAGTTCCATGATCCCGGCTTTCATGAATTGCAGGCTGTCGCCGGAACCAGGCTGAATGCACAGAACCACCGTATCGACGGCCTGTTTCAGATCCCCCTCCGACTGTCCGATCCCGACAGTCTCGACGATGACCCGGTCACAGACAGCCCTGAGCAGCGCGATCGCGGCAACTGCATGATCTGAAAGGCCACCCAGCCGGTCGCGTGCCGCCATGGACCGCACAAACACCTGATCGTCGTCAGGGTCGGTCTTTAGCCTAGTCCGGTCCCCGAGCAGTGCCCCGCCCGTGACCGCCGATGACGGGTCGATGGCCAGAACCCCGACACGTTTTCCGTCCTGCCGGTAGGCCTTGATCAGAGCATCCGTCAGACTGGACTTGCCAACGCCGGGAGGCCCGGTCAGCCCGATAACCTGCGCTATCGCCTGAGTGCAGACACTGTCCAGAAAGGCAGCCGTTTCTTCGTCACCCGCCTGCGTTTCCAGCCGCGTGAGCACCCGCGAAAGCAGGCGTTTGCCACCCTGGCGCAATTCGTCCAGCGGGGGAAACGGTTTCGTCACACCGCCCCCTCGCCTTTTTGGTTGGATCCGCAGAGCGGCATTCAGCCCCCGGAGCGGTTTTTCAACGCCGATTGCGCAGCCGCAAGACGCGCGATCGGCACGCGGAATGGTGAACAGGAAACATAATCGAGCCCCGCCCCTTCGCAGAAATCGATTGATGCCGGGTCGCCGCCATGTTCGCCGCAGATGCCGAGCTTGATGTCAGGCCGCGTCGTCCGGCCCCTCTGCGCGGCGATTGAAATCAGCTCACCGACGCCTTCCTGGTCCAGCGACACGAACGGATCCTGCTCCAGAATGCCCTTGGCCTGATAAGTGCCGAGGAACGAAGCCGCATCATCCCGCGAGATGCCGAAGGTGGTTTGCGTCAGATCGTTTGTGCCGAAAGAGAAGAATTCGGCGGATTGAGCGATTTCCGCAGCCCTGAGGGCGGCGCGCGGCAGTTCGATCATGGTGCCGATATGGTAGGTGAGTTCCGTACCAGTTTCGTCCATGACGGCCTTGGCCATCACCTCGATCCGCTCACGGACCAAATCCAGCTCGGCCTTGACGCCGACCAGCGGCACCATGATTTCCGGAACAACGGGCGCGCCCGTCGTCTTGGCGGCTTCAACGGCCGCCTCGAATATCGCCCGCGCCTGCATTTCCGCGATTTCCGGATAGGACACCAGCAGACGGCAACCGCGATGACCCAGCATCGGATTGAATTCCTCCAGTGCCAGCGCCCGGTCGCGCAGCAGCTCCGGGTCAGCCCCCATGGCCTGCGCCACTTCCGCCAGTTCCTCGTCGGTTTTCGGCAGGAACTCGTGCAGGGGCGGATCCAGCAGGCGGATGGTCAACGGCAGGCCGTGCATGATCTCGAACAGTTCGACGAAGTCCTGGCGCTGCATCGGCAGCAGCTTGGCAAGCGCCGCCCGGCGCCCCTCCACGCCGTCGGCAAGAATCATTTCCCGCACCGCAAGAATCCGCTCGCCTTCAAAGAACATGTGTTCCGTACGGCACAGACCAATGCCCTCAGCACCGAATTCACGGGCGACCTTGGCATCCTGCGGCGTTTCGGCGTTCGTGCGCACCTTCATGCGCCGGCATTTGTCCGCCCAGCCCATCAGCGTACCGAAATCGCCCGAAAGGGCCGGCTGCAACATGTTCACTTCCCCGGAGAGCACCTGACCGGTCGCCCCGTCGATGGTGATGATGTCACCTTCCTTCAACTGGCGTCCCGCACAATTGATCGATCCGTTGCGGTAGTCGATCCTGAGGGAGCCGGCACCGGCGACACAGGGTTTGCCCATGCCCCTGGCAACCACCGCCGCGTGACTGGTCATACCGCCACGGCTGGTCAGGATGCCTTCTGCCGCATGCATTCCGTGAATGTCTTCCGGGCTGGTCTCGACACGGACCAGAATGACCTTGCGGCCTTCGCCTTTGGCCTTTTCCGCCTCTTCGGAAGTGAAAACGATCTGGCCCGAAGCCGCACCCGGTGATGCCGGCAGGCCCGTCGTCACAATGTCCCGCTCCGCTTTAGGATCGATGGTCGGATGCAGAAGCTGATCCAAGGCACCCGGCTCGACCCGGCCGATGGCCTCCTCTTCACACAAGAGGCCCTCGCCCACCATGTCGACGGCGATCTTGAGCGCGGCCTTCGCGGTTCTTTTGCCGTTCCTGGTCTGCAACATCCAGAGCTTGCCCCTCTCAATGGTAAACTCCAGATCCTGCATGTCCTTGTAATGCTCTTCCAGCCTGTCGCAGTAAGACTGGAATTCCGCAAACGCCTCCGGCATCAGCTGTTCCAGGGACGGATTGGTGGACCCGGCCTCCAGACGCGCCTTTTCGGTGATGTCCTGCGGTGTGCGGATACCGGCAACCACGTCCTCGCCCTGTGCATTGACAAGAAACTCGCCGTAAAGCGCCTTTTCGCCGGTTGACGGGTTGCGTGTGAAGGCAACACCTGTCGCGGAATCTTCGCCCATGTTGCCAAACACCATGGCCTGAACGTTGACCGCCGTTCCCCATGAGGCCGGCAGGTCGTGCAAACGGCGATAGGTCACGGCACGCGGAACCATCCAGGAACTGAAAACGGCGCCGATCGCCCCCCAGAGCTGTTCCTGCGGGTCCTGCGGGAAAGGCCTGCCGAGTTCCTCTTGAACCAGTTCCTTGTAGCTGGCGATGATGGTAAGCCAGTCGTCCGCGTCGACATCTGTGTCGAGCGCCAGTTCGTTGCGATCCTTGTGGCTTTCCAGAATTTCTTCAAATTCGTGATGGTCGACCCCGAGCACCACGTCGGAATACATCTGGATGAAACGCCGGTAACTGTCATAGGCGAAGCGTCGGTCACCGGCCTCCTTCGCCAGAGCTTCGACGGTCTGGTCGTTAAGGCCTAGATTGAGGACCGTGTCCATCATGCCCGGCATGGAGACCCGGGCGCCGGAGCGGACGGAAAGAAGCAGCGGACGTTCGAGGTCTCCGAATTTGCGTCCGGTCGCGGCACCGACCTTTTCAATTGCCTCGGCAACCTGTGAGGTAAGCTCCGCAGGATAGGTCTTTTCGTTGTCGTAGTACCAGGTACAGACTTCCGTCGTAATGGTGAAACCAGGTGGAACCGGCAGACCGAGACTGCTCATCTCGGCAAGATTGGCTCCCTTGCCGCCGAGCAGATTGCGCATGTTCGCTGCGCCTTCCGCGTCCCCATTGCCGAAGTTATAGACCCACTTGGTCATTCTCACCCTCCACACTTCGCCTTGACCGGAGGCGCCTCGCCTCCGTATTTTTTGCGCTGCACATACCTGCTACGCCAAATTCCACGCTTCAAGCCCTTTTTTCAAAGAAACAAGGCTCACGTCACTTTAAGTTCTATCGCAGCGACGATGGGCAAATTCAAATGGGTTTAAACACTCAGAAAGTTATCCAACGCGCCTTGCCGCCTAGCCTTAAAGACGCCATTGTCAAAGGCAATAAGCAACAACCCTGACTGCCTAGCGAGTAAAAGTGCGAGGAATAATGACAAAAGCGACCTGTGCCGTTGCTAAAGTGGACAGAAAACCCCTCAAGCGGAAGATTCTTGCGCTGGTCAGCGCAATCGCACTTTTGCCGGCGGCAGCGGCTGCCGAAGCCAGTGCCGATGCGGAAACCTACGGCACTCCGTCCGGTCTGCCGTTCAACCTGTCCGGCAGTTACCTGTCCGGCCGTCTGGCCGGCTTTCAACGGGACTATGCGCAGGCAGCCGCTTTTTACGAGGAAACTCTGGCAGCCGATCCCGCCAACACCATGCTGCTGGAACGCACGTTTCTCCTGAAACTGGCCAATGGTGATGTCGACGAGGCCGTTCAGTATGCCGTTGACCTGCAGGAGGCTGACCTCGGAAACTTTCTCGCCCAGCTCACGATCGGGGCGCAGAAGATGATCGAAGGCGCCCATACCGACGCGGACGACGCCCTCGCCAAAGGCAGAAACGGACCGCTGGCGCAACTTTCCATCGGCATTTCGCGCGCCTGGGCCCTTTACGGCAACGGCAAGATCGATGAAGCGGTCGAAATCATCGACAGCCTCAGTGGCCCGGATTGGTTCGAAGTCTTCAAGGCAACCCACAAGGCGCACATTCTGTTCGCCGCCGGCCGGAACCAGGACGCTCTTGAAGCCATCGAAAAAGCCTATGAGATCGACCAGGGGGCTATCCGCGTGGTGGATGCCTACACCCGGATCCTGGCTGCCAACGGACGGCAGAAGGAGGCCATGGACATTCTGGATCAGTATGATCAGCAATTCCGCGGCCATCCCAAGCTGAAAGCAACGCGTGACGCTCTGGCCAGCGGCAACATCATTCCGCCGATGGTTACCGACCCGACCGCGGGCATGGCAGAAATTCTCTACGGTCTGGGCGCGGTCATCGGCCGCGACGGCGGCGAGGAACTGTCGACCTCCTATTTGCAACTGGCGCTCCATCTGGACCCGAACGCGGAGTTCGCGGCCATCGCGCTCGGCAACGTCTTTGAACGCATGGAACAGCCCGAGCGGGCAATCAAAGCCCTGATGATGGTGCCTGACGACAGCAGCCTGAAGCGCGAGGCCGAGATCCAGATCGGGATGAACTACAACGCCCTCGACCAAATGGAAGAGGCCCGGTCCCATCTTTCCGCCCTGATCGAAAAAGATCCGTCGGATCTCGAGGCGGTTGTTGCCCTCGGGAACATCCTGCGCGCCCATGAAATCTACGACGACGCGGAAGCCATCTACACCCAGGGTCTCGACACGATTGCCGAGTTGGAACAACGGCACTGGCTCATTCTGTACTTCAGGGGCATAGCCCGCGAGCGACTGAACAAATGGGAACTGGCGGAAGCCGATTTCCGAAAGGCGCTGGAGCTGAATGAAAATCAGCCGCTGGTGCTGAACTATCTCGGGTATTCCCTGGTCGATCAGGGACTGAAGCTCGATGAAGCACTGAACATGATCAAGACGGCCGTCGATCTGCGGCCGACGGACGGTTACATCGTCGACAGCCTGGGCTGGGTCTATTTCCGTCTCGGCCGCTATGAAGAGGCGGTCAAGGAGCTTGAACGGGCCATCGAACTGCGCCCTGCGGATCCGGTAATCAACGACCATCTGGGCGATGCCTACTGGATGGTCGACCGCCGCAACGAGGCCCGGTTCCAGTGGAACCATGCCCGCGACCTCGGGCCGGACGAAAAAGAGCTACCCAAAATCCTGGACAAGATCGCGAACGGTCTGAAGGACGTACCGGTGACAGACGCTGCCAAGGCCAAGTCCGGCCAAAACGGCGGCTGACGGGTCATCGCCTATGGCCCTCGGCTCCACGTCAACACCCCGGGTGGAACTCGCCCGGGCCAAAGTCAATTTGGCCCTGCATGTCACCGGTCAGCGCGAGGACGGTTACCACCTCCTTGAGTCCTTCGTGGCGTTTCCGCAAATCGGCGACCGGCTCGCTCTGGAGCCTGCCGACAGTCTCAGCCTCACTCTCGAGGGCCCTTTCGCGCGCAACCTTGACGGACCGGCTGAAGACAATCTGATTCTGAAAGCTGCGAACGCCTTTGCGCAAAGGGCCGGCATTCCGGTTCCCGGGGCCCGGCTCACGCTTACCAAGCGCCTGCCCGTCGCCTCGGGCATAGGCGGCGGCTCCAGCGACGCGGCGACAACCCTGCGCCTGCTGGAGGACTTCACTGGCACCTACCTGCCAGAGGAGGACATGCAGGAGCTCGCCCTGTCTCTGGGAGCAGACGTTCCCGTGTGCCTTTATCCCGAGCCGCAGTTCATGCGCGGCATTGGCGAAGACCTCTCCCCCGGGCCGGCTCTGCCGCCCTGCGGCATCGTTCTTGTAAATCCGAAAGCCGGCGTCTCCACGCCGGAGGTGTTCAAATCCCTGATCCAGCGCGACAATCCGCCGATGCCGCCCGCGCCGGAAAAGTTCGAAACGCTGGCCCAGCTGACCGCTTATCTGGAGAGCTGCCGCAACGACCTGCAAGAGGCGGCGATCAGCCAGTGCCGGATAATCGGCGACGTTCTTGCAGCCTTGAAAGCTGACAATCGCATCGGGTTTGCCCGCATGTCCGGCTCGGGAGCGACCTGCTTCGGTCTGTGCGAAATGAAGGACGCGCTCGAAATCGAGCGCAGCCTCAGAACCAGCCAGCCCGACTGGTGGATCGCATCAGGATCCTTGTCCTGACGTTAAACTCACACATGAAAAAGCGATCCTAATCATTTAGGATAGCTTTTATTTCTTGTCATTATCGGAGTGCTTTTCTAGCTCACCCGGGAAATGCAGAAGGCAACCGCATCTGCAAGCGCATCGTTGTGCGGGCCCTTGGGCAGCACATCCAGGGCTTTCAGAGCCTTGTCGCCGTACATGC
>JBNLAU010000078.1:0-5450 GCA_050302295.1 Roseibium sp.
TAATTTGACGTGGGACAAGCGTATGCTTGAGCTGTACGACATCCCCAAGGGAAAAGACACATCGAACTACGACGTCTGGTCCGAACGCCTGCATCCGGAGGATCTTGAGCGAGCCGAGAAGGAATACTGGGACGCGATCAACGCCAACGGCACATACCATTCCGACTTCCGGATCATCCAGCAGGACGGGTCCATACGGTGGATCAGGGCCATCGGAGCGGTGCACACCAATAACCTCGGCCAGCGCTACATCCTCGGCGTCAACTCGGATGTGTCCAAGGATATCCAGCTCAAGACCAGATTGCTAACCGCGAAACAGCATGCGGAGGACCGGAACCGGGAACTGGAAGATGCGCGCGCCCTGATGGAGCACCATTCGCTGCACGACAGCCTCACCGGCCTGCCGAACCGGCGCTTTCTGGACCGGCAACTCCTGGATGAGCAATCCCCCCACAAGCCGACGGCGCTGCTGCACATCGACCTCGACCGTTTCAAGCACATCAACGATACGCTCGGACACGCGGCGGGCGATTCCATGCTCACGCACGCCGCCTCGGTTCTCAAGGAAAACGCGAGCCCCACGGATTTCGTCGCACGCATCGGCGGCGATGAATTCGTCATCGCCGTCACCCAAGAGACGAACGAAAAGAGCCTCGCCGAACTGGCCAACCGGATCATCAAGGAAATGCGCCGGCCGGTTCCTTTTGAAAACCACCAGTGCCGCTTCGGCGTCAGCATCGGCATCGCCATCGCGGACACCACGTTGAGCGACTACGGCCGCAACCTCCTCATCGACGCCGACATTGCTCTTTATCGCGCCAAGAGCAACGGCCGAAACAGGTTCGAATTCTTTTCAGATACGCTGAAATCGGAGATCGTCCGCAACAAAAAGGTGGCCGACGACATCCTGACCGGGCTGGAGCGGCAAGAGTTTCTGCCCTTCTTCCAACCCCAGTTCGACGCCCAAACACTGGCAATCACCGGGGTTGAGGCCCTTGCGCGATGGAACCACCCCGAAGAGGGCTTCCTGACGCCGGATGCCTTTATGAAAACGGCCGACGAACTCAATGTTGTTCACCTCATCGACCGCGTTATTCTGGAACAGACGCTCTGGCAGTCCACGCGCTGGAAGGCTGCTGGGATCCCGATCCCCAGGATGTCGGTCAACGTGTCGGCCGGACGGCTGAATGACGCCAATCTGATGCGGAGCCTCGACGGCCTTGCCATCGAGCCGGGAACCGTTTCGTTCGAACTCCTGGAATCGATCTTCCTCGATGAAAAGAACGACCTTATCTCCTCCAATTTCAGGCGCTTGAGGGAAATGGGGATCGACATCGAGATCGATGATTTCGGCACCGGCTACGCTTCGATCGTCAGCCTCATTCATCTGCGTCCGTCACGGCTCAAGATCGATCGCCAGCTCATCATCCCGATCACCCATTCCGAGAGTCAGCGCCGCCTGGTCGCCTCGATCATCGAGATCGGCCAGTCGCTCGGCATCAAGGTTATCGCAGAAGGCGTGGAGACGATGGAACACGCCACGATCCTGCGCGATCTGGGCTGCGACGCCCTGCAGGGATACGCCTTCGCGGCTCCGATGCCGTCTGCCGAGTTGATCGAATTCGTCCGTGAAGAACGGTGGCGCAAGGTGTCGTGATACGTCTTGGGTCGCTTCGCGTTCAGGGATAGCGTTTTAGCGCCACGGATGATCGCCGCTTATACATAGCGCAACAAATAGGAACTCGCCTGACATAGGCCGCATAAGGGCGTCACTCGGCGCTTTCCTGCGCAACGTCTTCCCCGGCCAGCATATGATCGAAGCGCCCTTCCCGCACACAGGCGGGCAAAGCGGTGCGCGGTACGAGCACCGTTCCGGAAAGCTCTCGTTCATAGAGACGCCGGATGTCGCTGGTATCGACAGTCTGGCCGTGCACGACCGACTCCAGCTTGGTCTTGAAAGCCTCGATCCCGCCCATGGACGAAAAATGCCATCCGGCGTCTTTCAGGATTTTCACCGGGCGGCTGATGCCGGACAGATTGTTGTTGCGAATGCGCAGGAGAGGCTGGATCAGGAAGTCCGGCACATAGGTCTTTTTTGTCATTCTCGCCTTGGTGCGGCGAAGCTGTTGCGGCGTTGTGAAGTACTTCTTCTCGATCATCCGTGAGCCAAGCAGCCATGTCCTGCCCGGCATGATCCGGTTGAGATGATGTTTGTGCAGGGCCTGTTCGAACACCAGCATCCTGCCCTTGTAGCTCCGCTCGTTCAGCACCTTTGCCAGCACATCCGAGCGGATGATTTCGTCGACATCGGAAAGCAGGACCAGATCGTCATCCGAGATGGTTTCAAGCGCCTTCGCAATGCAATTGCGCTGATAGTTCTCCCTCTCCCAGTCCTTTTTGCGCCGGTGCTTGTAGACGCCAAGCGCCGGCGGCAGTTCGTCTGGAAACGTGATCTGAAGATCGATGATCTTGTCGGCCCAGGGTGCAAATCTTGCCCGGTTTTCGGCGAAATAATAAGGCTTGCTGCCGCCCCTCTGGGTCTGGTTGGCTTCCACCAGCACAAAATGATCGACATGGTCGCCCATCTCCCTGAGGCGGATCTCCAGGAGGTCGAACTCATTGTGAAAGACGAAACAGTCGTAAAGTTTCACCGGGCAATATCCTACATGCTCTTCCAGATCCGGAACTTCGCCCGCATGGCCTTTTCCTGCATGAACCGTCTGACCTTGAAGGACGGCGTCAGCTTGAGATCCCCGGCCGGGTATTTCCCCGACAGGAACACCTCCTCAAACTGCTTCATGACAGCTTGCGGCCGGTAGCAGGCGACGGCTTCGCGCGCAAGCTCCGTATCCCGTAGCGACGGCGTATAGTCCGTCAGCAGGCGAAGCAAGTCCCGGCGTGTGCGATAGACCCACTCTCCTTTCGGGCTCATGACGACATGGTTCTGGTCCATTCCGCCCGCCCAACTGAACACGGGCTTGCCGAACGTCAGGAACTCCGCAATCGCAAGCCCGAAGCTCTCGCCGATCTTTTTCGCGTTGAGCCCTGCATCACATGCCGCGATGAACCGCGCCTTTTCCATTGGCTCGACAATCGGCGGCAGAAACAGCGCCCGCGGGTGATCAATGAATTTTTCCGTGTTCACAAAAACAAAATGGAGATTGGACCGCCGGTCCAGGGCCTCGGCTGCGGCCTTCTGCGCGAATTCGAGATTGAACTGGTCGAAACCGCCGTACCGGCCGATGACAAAGGCGTCCTCCGGCAGACCGAGATCGCCTCTCATGGTATCCCTCACCTCGGGCAGATCGACGATATGCGGCACCGCGGGGGCCTGCCCGCCGGTCATCCACCAGCTCATCCAGTCCGAGACATAGGCATATACGTCGCCATGCGGATCGAAATGTCTGAAAACCGCATGAACGCCGGAACGCTCCGCGGCAATTGTCATCGGCGTCCTGCGCCCTTCGCGGATGTAGTAACAGAAGTCGAGCTGGAAAGGTTCGCTCAATGCCCCCGCATCCGCACCCGGCGGCAGGGGCACGAGTTGCAGGAACTGGCCGAATTTCTCGACAACGGCGGGCGAACTCTTGGCTTCGCTGTAAAAAACAACGGCTTCGTGACCGAGAATGTTCTGAACACCGCGTGCGTAATCAAAAAGAGCGACACTCATGCCGCGCTCATTGAGGGTACCCGACTGAAATCCGATCCGCATGCCGTTTCCGAGTAATTATCGTTCCGGGACCGATATCGGATTTCGGCCGGCAGGTCCATGTTCGAGCACGGATTTCGGGACATTGACCTATTTGATCGAAAACGGCATTTGAACCTTGGCCGAGCCGCCGCCGTTTTCATCGTTGACGGTCAGAAACAGAATGTAATCACCGGTAGGGGCTCCGCTCACATTCAGTGTCAGGTTGGCCATATATTCTGTATTGGGCACGTGGCTCTTGAAATCGAACTTGCCGAAACCCTTCTGGCCAGCAAGGACCTTGCCATCCGGCGACGCCAGTTCAAAATCGACGGTCAGCAGAGAGGTGTAAAGACCGTCCTGCTGTTTCCAGTCAAAGCCGATGGGCTCAAAATAGACCCTCACGGGTTCGCCAACGGGAAACGCATTGTCCGGGCGGGCATCGTAAATGCCGAAGCCGTCGGCAGGGGCGGAGACGAAGATGGCCGTGGTAATTTCCAGAGGGGTCTGCTTCCACGCCTCAAACAGCGCTTCGCGCATAAGGGAAACCGCATCGGCGCCTTTTTCCTGGCTTAAGGCAACCTCGGCCTTGGCCGCCGTGTCCAGTATCGGTCCGGCCACGCCTTGCGCGGGCCAAAAAAACACAATCCCGGCGCCAATCAATGCATGCTTGAGCATTTCTCTCCCCCCAGTCTTGAAAGCTTCAGCCCGATATAAGCACAGCATTGTGACTATGGTGCAGCAGGCGTGCCTGCATGACCGTTCCAATCCGCCTCGTCTTCACCGGTCATCTCGGCTGCCGCAGCACCTATCATCTGTAATGCAATTGAGCCCGGTTCGTTTGAACCGGGCTCTTACATTTGCGCTGTACTGGTTATCGATTATGCCTGATGGCATCAGTGCAGAACATTCGAGTTCCAATGCGCCATTTTGCGTTTGGCCTCGGCAACCGTCGTCCGCTCGAACCGCGACATGGCCTCGCTTCGGGTCTCGGGGGTCAGGCGGTGGCGCCACGGCCCGATGGCCAGGAGCGCACCGACGGTAATGGAAGAAAAGCCGGACGCCTTTGCCAGGATCAAGAAGGGCTCGGGATCCGGGCGGACCATCCAGTGGCTGGCTTCTTCAACGCCGCAGCGTACCAGCCAGGCGAAGGTCGCAACCACTTCGGCGAACCGGTCCTCGGACGCGAACCGCCGCAAAGTGGCTTCGTTGACCATGCCGCGTTTTGCCAGGAGCAGGACCCGGCTGCGGGCGGTTTCAAAGTCATAGCGGCCCAGCCAGTACTGGTTGGACATGCGTTGCGCGGCAATATTTGCGGCTTCGTCCAGACGTTCAGCATCCTTGCCACGGCCGGCCGCATTAAGCTTTTTTCGCACTTCCTCGCTTGCAACGGAAATAAGGCTGGCGATATGCGCTTCGGCCAAATCTCCCCGATTGCTCAAGGAAAGCTGCAACGTCGCATCCGACGACGCATCACTGATCAGCGTCGTGATGGAAGCATCGGACAGGCAGGCACCGTCATTGCCGGCGACCTTGCGTTTGACTTTCAAATCGCCCTGACGGACCAGAACATCGGTCAGTTCTTCGGAAAGCACTTCGCGCTGCGCGATGGCAAAGCGGTGCGCGTTGCCGCGATTATCAGCAATCCTGATAAGATCGTTATCACGCAGAACCGTGGATCGAACCAGGATCGGTTCGGCAACCTCAATAACATCGTCGGCGAGCCGGCGGATGCGGTGGTTGTTCCAGTCGAGGATGTAGA
>JBNLAU010000079.1:0-14206 GCA_050302295.1 Roseibium sp.
ATCACGGCGCCTTCCACGAGGACTGCACGGTCTCCATCGGCAAGCGCCTCGTCGACCTGCTGGACCCTGAATGGCTCCGCATCGGCGGCTACTGGTACCCGCGCGGCGGCATCCCGATCGACGTATTCTACCAGACCGGGCCGGCGCCGGAGGGCGTCTGGATCCCTGACCAGGGCGTCGCGCCCTATCGCGGACGCGGGTGAGAACGGGACGGCACGATCAGATCAATCGTCCGCTCATTCCGCAGGCGCCGCCGCACCGGTGCCGTCGGAGAATGCCTTTTCCCTGATCTCCCGGAACTTCCCCGACAGGTCCGACAGGCGGGCATCCCATTCCGGATTGGGGATCTGGCCTTCGGTCACCTTGAAAAAGACCTGCATCATCAGCGTCACCGCCAGCGGCTCCAGCACCGCCGCTTTCACGGCCCAGGCAAAGACGATGGCGAAGACCAGGCCGCCCGCGCTCCAGGCACCAGGGATCAGATAAACGATGGCCGCCGCCGGGGCCAGCATGACGAGAAACACCACGAACGCGAGAAGATAGGTGAAGAGCGCGATGAAGGCGGCGTTTTTCAGCATGGCCTGATAGTTCTGCCCGTAAAGCACCAGAGCCTCACGTGCCGATTCCCAGGCATTTTCCGAGCGCGTCCGGAAGGCGTGCGCCAGGATCACCTCATCGACAAAGCCCACCGCCACTTTCAAAAACGCCCGGAACAGGGACATCAAGCCGTTTAATCCCGGAATGGGCAGGATCGCAGCAATGCCCTCGGCAAACCCGCTGATCGCGCGGATGACGCCTTTCACAAGCTGATCCAGCCCGAAGAGCACGCTGGACTGCACGAAGCGCTCCTTGACGACACTCGCACCATAAGCCACCTGCCCCTGACCGCCGGGAAGCATTTTACCGTCCATAAGTTCCACCAGAACCGCGATGTGGCCGGCCTTGACCGTATAAAGCAGATATTCGCGCAGGAGATAAATCGCGGTTGCGGTGAGGCCGAAGCCAATCAGGCCGCCCCAGAAGGCAAAACCGGCCTGGCTGTCCGGCCCGCCGAACCACCCGACCCCGTAGCCGACACCGGCACCAACGCCTGTGACGATCACATAGGCGGCGGCCATGGCGCCATAAACGACAACTCTGAAAATCAGATAAGGCAATGTCTGCACCATCAGGCCGATGGCACGCCCGAACTCAAAATCCCACATCCGATGTCTCCCGTTTCCGGCAGCCTCACGACGAGTGACCTTAGCCTAGACGAGACTGAGGGTTTGCGACAGGGGGCACTTGAAATACGGAAAACCGCCCCAATCTCTGCGCTCATCCCGGGCTCGACCCGGACCCAATCCACCACGCGGCACGCCCGGAAGATTGAGAAAGGACCCTCCTACATCAGAAACGCTTTGCCTAAAGCCCCCAGCTCTGGAAACGAGTGGATCCCCGCTCGGAGGCGGGGATGACCGCAGCGAGAGGAATTGCGAACGATCCGGCTCAAGGACAGCGAAGAACTGCGAAAGAGCCAGAAAAAGGCAGAAAACCACCCCAATCTCCGTGGTCATCCCGGGCTCGACCCGGGACCCAATCCACCTCGCGGCACGCCCGGAAGATTGGAAAAGGGCCTGCGGTATCAGGAATGCGTTGCCCAAAGCCCCCGGCTCTGGAAACGAGTGGATCCCCGCTCGGAGGCGGGGATGACCGCAGCGAGAGGACTTGCGAACGATCCGGCTCACGGACGCCGCAGGCGGTCGTGCGTCAAACGCCCCGCCGGCCTTGCTCGGCCTGGCGGCGGCGGCGTTTGCGCATGGAAAAATCGGCTTTTGGCGCCAGGATTTTCTGCAGGCGTTTTTCGGTTGCCGACGGTTCTGCAAACCTCTTCCGCATCCACATGTTGTCATTCCAGGAAACAGCCTTCAGGCCGAGCGCCCCGAGGACGGCAAGTGCCGTAAGTGTCAAGAGAAAGTACATGTTACCAAAGCCCCCGAGCTACCAACGGTTGCCAAAGAGCTCCGGACGGCGAGCGCTCCCCGGAACCCGGCGCGGCACTTAGGTGTGGCAGAACCCGGTTAAAAGCACGGCAAAAAATTCGTTCCAGTTGAAATCAAATTGCCAATCCCGGACGAAGACATCAGGAAGATGCTCTGCCCAGCCCCAAGAAAGCGCCAAGAACCTTGCGGAAGAACTTCACGCCTACACCGAGGCCAATTGCTCGAAGCGTTCTTCTGAGCGGCCTTGGTCAAAAAAACGGGCCCCGCAGGGCCCGCTCAAAGATCGCTTCAACTAAGGCGCAAATCTTAGCTCGTCACCAGGTTCCTGAGCACATAATGCAGGATGCCGCCCGCCTTGATGTATGCCAGCTCGTCCTCGGTATCGACGCGGCACAGGCACTCGATGGTTTTGGTGGAGCCGTCCTCATAGCTGACTTCCACGTCCATCATCTGGCGCGGCTGGATGTCGGCGATGCCCTTGATGGTCACGCGTTCCTTGCCGGTGATGCCGTGGGACTGCCAGCTTTCGCCTTCCTTGAAGGTGAGCGGAATGACGCCCATGCCGACCAGGTTGGAGCGGTGAATACGCTCGAACGACTGGGCGATCACGGCGCGCACGCCGAGGAGGTTGGTGCCCTTGGCGGCCCAGTCGCGGGACGAGCCGGTGCCGTATTCCTTGCCGGCGAAAACGACCAGCGGAACGCCTGCTTCCTTGTAGTCCATGCAGGCGTCGTAGATCCATTCCTTCTGGCCGTCCTTCATGGTGACGCCGCCTTCGACACCCGGCACCATCTGGTTCTTGATGCGGATGTTGGCGAAGGTGCCGCGCATCATGACTTCGTGATTGCCGCGGCGCGAGCCGTAGGAGTTGAAGTCCTTCTGGGCGACCTGATGATCGGAAAGGTATTTGCCCGCCGGGCTGTCCAGCTTGATGGCACCGGCCGGTGAGATGTGGTCTGTGGTGATCGAATCCAGGAACAGGCCCATAACCGCTGCATTGTTTATGTCCTGAAGCGGTTTCGGCTCCATGGTCATGCCTTCGAAGTAGGGCGGGTTTTGAACATAGGTCGAGCCGGCCGGCCAGGTGTAGGTCAGGCCGCCTTCCACCTTGATGCCCTGCCAGTGCTCGTCGCCCTTGAAGACGTCGGAATAGCGCTCACGGAACATCTCCTCGTTGATGGAGGAACGGATGAGATCGGTGATCTGCTCCGTGGTCGGCCAGATGTCCTTCAGGTAGACCGGATTGCCGTCCTTGTCCTCGCCAAGCGCATCCTCAGTGAGGTTGATGTTGAGATTGCCGGCGAGCGCATAGGCGACCACCAGCGGCGGCGAGGCCAGGTAATTGGCGCGCACATCGGGATTGACGCGGCCCTCGAAGTTGCGGTTGCCGGAAAGCACCGAGCAGGCAATCAGATCGTTGTCGCTGATCGCCTTGGAGATCGCCGGGTCGAGCGGACCGGAATTACCGATGCAAGTGGTGCAGCCATAGCCTGCGAGATCGAAGCCGAGGGCGTCGAGATCGCCTTGCAGACCGGCCTTTTCCAGGTAGTCGGTCACGACCTGGGAGCCCGGCGCCAGCGAGGTCTTCACCCACGGTTTGACGGAAAGGCCCTTTTCCAGGGCATTGCGGGCGACGAGACCAGCGCCGATCAGCACCGAAGGGTTGGACGTGTTGGTGCAGGACGTGATCGCGGCAATCACCACGTCGCCACTGCCCAGATCATGATCCTTGCCCTCAACGGCAACACGTTTGTTGAGTTCGTCCGCTTTCTTGAACTCGTCGGCCATAGTCCTGGCAAAGCCGGTGGCGGCATCCGACAGGTTGATGCGGTCCTGCGGGCGCTTCGGACCGGAGATCGCCGGAACGACGGTGGAAATGTCGAGTTCCAACGTGTCGGTGAAGACCGGTTCTTCGCTGCCCGAGCGGTACATGCCCTGGGCCCTGGCGTATTCTTCCACCAGGGCAACCCGGTTCTTGTCGCGGCCGGTCGCTTCCAGATACTTCAACGTGTCGGCGTCCACCGGGAAGAAACCGCAGGTCGCGCCGTATTCCGGCGCCATGTTGGCAATCGTCGCTTCGTCTTCAAGCGACAGGTGATCGAGACCTTCGCCGTAAAATTCGACGAACTTTCCGACAACGCCCTTCTGGCGCAGCATTTCCACGACACGCAGCACAAGGTCGGTCGCGGTGATGCCTTCGTTCAGCTTGCCGGTCAGCTTGAAGCCGACGACTTCCGGGATCAGCATGGAGATCGGCTGGCCGAGCATGGCCGCTTCCGCCTCGATGCCGCCGACGCCCCAGCCCAGAACAGCCAGGCCATTGACCATGGTGGTGTGGCTGTCGGTGCCCACAAGCGTGTCCGGATAGGCGATCGTTTCGCCGTCTTCTTCCTTGGTCCAGACGGTCTGGGCCAGATATTCCAGGTTCACCTGGTGGCAGATGCCGGTTCACGGAGGCACGGCGCGGAAATTGTCGAACGCGGACTGGCCCCAGCGCAGGAACTCGTAGCGTTCCCGGTTACGCAGATATTCCAGGTCGACGTTTTTCCTGAATGCGTCCTTGGTGCCGAAATAATCGATCATCACCGAGTGGTCGATGACAAGGTCGACCGGCACCAGCGGATTGATCTTTTTCGGGTCGCCGCCGAGCTTCACCGCCGCGTCGCGCATGGCCGCCAGATCCACCACCGCCGGAACACCGGTAAAGTCCTGCATCAGCACGCGCGCCGGACGGTAGGAAATCTCTTGGGACGACTTGCGGGTCTTCAGCCATTCGGCGCAGGCGACAATGTCTTCCTTCGTGACCGAGCGCCCGTCTTCGAAGCGCAGCAGGTTTTCAAGAACGACCTTCAGCGAGAACGGCAGCCTGGAGACACCCTCCAGGCCGTTCTTTTCCGCTTCGGGAATGGAGAAATAGGTATAGGTCTTACCACCTGCGGTCAGTGTTTTCTTACACTTGAAGCTGTCGAGGGACTGGGTCACGACGTGCGATCTCCTTCGCTGTCCTAAAGGCCCGGGCCGCGTCTGATCCGGTACCTGGAATACTCTCTCAAGGCTCCGGGCGCGAAGCTGAAACACTCCGTCATCCGGTGCATTTCACGGGATGCGAAAGAGAGCCTCTCCCTCCTTCGCTGCCGCAAGCTGGTGCTGTGCCCCTATAGCAATCTTTGCCTCTCTTAACCAGACATGGCACTACAGCATTCACGACACTTGGGGTGACGGGACGGCTTTTGCCAGGATCGTGCTCCACCTTGTCAAATCACTGCGAACGCAGGGGCACCAACCGAAAAATATCCTTCCCTCAAGAGCCGGAAAGATATTGCATACCATTGTATACTGAATTAAAACCGCGCTCAAATCGCTTGTCCCGGCGCGCCGAACCAACGAACGGCTGCCCGGTGATCAAGCTTCCCCCAACACCAGGACGCCGGGATCATCATGAGCTTGTATGAAGACTACCTGAAAGAGATCGAAACGCGCAAAGGCCAGAGCTTGCATCCCAAGCCCATCGAAGACGGCGCACTCATCAAGGAAATCGTCGCCCAGATCAAGGACACAGGGAACGAGCACCGGAACGAGTCTCTCAAGTTCTTCATTTACAACACCTTGCCCGGCACCACGAGTGCTGCCGGCGAAAAGGCGAAGTTCCTGAAAGAGATCATTCTCGGCGCCTCCGTTGTTGAAGAGATCGCGCCGGCCTTTGCTTTCGAGCTTCTGTCTCACATGAAAGGCGGCCCCTCGGTCGAGGTCCTGCTCGATCTGGCCCTCGGAGAGGATCGCTCCATTGCCGAGCATGCCGCCGAAGTCCTCAAGACTCAGGTTTTCCTCTATGAAGCCGATACGGACCGGCTGAAACAGGCCTATGAAGCAGGCAACGAAATCGCCAGGGACATTCTGGAAAGCTATGCTCAGGCCGAGTTTTTTACCAAGCTCCCGGACATCGACGAGGAGATCAAGGTCGTCACCTACGTTGCGGCCGAAGGCGATATTTCCACCGACCTGCTGTCTCCCGGCAATCAGGCCCATTCCCGCTCCGACCGGGAATTGCACGGCAAGTGCATGATTTCCGAGGAAGCTCAGAAGGAAATCGAAGCGCTGAAACTGCAGCACCCGGACAAGCGCGTCATGCTGATCGCCGAAAAGGGAACCATGGGCGTGGGGTCCTCCCGTATGTCCGGCGTCAATAACGTCGCTCTTTGGACCGGTAAACCGGCAAGCCCCTATGTTCCTTTCGTGAACATTGCCCCGGTTGTTGCCGGCACCAACGGCATCTCCCCCATCTTCCTGACGACTGTCGGCGTCACCGGCGGCATCGGCATCGACCTGAAAAACTGGGTCAAGAAACTGGATGCAGACGGCAATCCGATCCTCAACAACGATGAAAGCCCGATCCTTGAACAGAAATATTCTGTCGAAACAGGCACGGTGCTCACCATCAACACGAAGAAGAAGAAGCTCTGCAACGACGCAGGCGATGAAGAGCTGGTGGACATTTCAGCGGCCCTGACCCCTCAAAAGGTCGAATTCATGAAGGCCGGAAGCTCCTATGCCATCGTCTTCGGCAAGAAGCTGCAGAGCTTCGCCGCCGAGACCCTCGGCATCGACCTACCGCCCGTGTTTGCGCCTGCCAGGGAAATCTCCCATGAGGGACAGGGGCTGACAGCTGTCGAGAAAATCTTCAACAAGAACGCCGTTGGCGTAACGGAAGGCGCTGTCCTGCATGCGGGATCGGATGTTCGGGTCAAGGTGAACATTGTCGGATCGCAGGACACCACCGGCCTGATGACGTCCCAGGAACTGGAATCCATGGCAGCGACCGTGATTTCACCGACTGTCGATGGCGCCTACCAGTCCGGCTGCCACACAGCCTCGGTCTGGGACCTGAAGGCACAGGCCAACATCCCCAAACTCATGAAGTTCATGAACAAGTTCGGCCTGATCACGGCGCGGGACCCGAAGGATGTCTACCGTCCGTTGACGGACGTGATCCACAAGGTCCTGAACGACATCACCATTGATGACTGGGCAATCATCATCGGCGGCGACAGTCACACGCGGATGTCCAAGGGCGTCGCCTTCGGCGCGGACTCCGGAACCGTTGCCCTGGCTCTGGCAACGGGAGAAGCGACCATGCCGATCCCGGAATCAGTCAAGGTGACCTTCAAGGGCACCATGAAGGATCACATGGATTTCCGCGACGTGGTCCATGCGACACAGGCGCAGATGCTGAAGCAGTTCGGCGATAACGTCTTCCAGGGACGCGTCATCGAGGTCCATATCGGAACCCTGCTCGCCGATCCGGCGTTCACCTTCACCGACTGGACGGCCGAGATGAAGGCCAAGGCCTCCCTCTGCATCTCCCAGGACGACACGCTGATCGAATCGCTCGAGATCGCCAAGAGCCGTATTCAAATCATGATCGACAAGGGCATGGACAACGGCAACAAGGTTCTCCAGGGACTGATCGACAAGGCCGACAAGCGCATTGCCGAGATCAGATCCGGCGAGAAACCGGCGCTGACGCCCGATGACAACGCAAAGTATTTCGCGGAAGTCGTCGTTGATCTCGACCAGATCGATGAACCGATGATCGCGGATCCGGATGTCAACAACGAGGATATCTCCAGGCGTTACACCCACGACACCATCCGGCCAGTCTCCTACTACAAGGGCGAGAAGAAGGTCGACCTCGGCTTTGTCGGCTCGTGCATGGTCCACAAGGGCGACATGAAGATCGTTGCCCAGATGCTCAAGAACCTTGAGAAGGCGAATGACAAGGTCGAGTTCAAGGCGCCCCTGGTGGTTGCCGCGCCGACCTACAACATCATCGACGAACTCAAAGAGGAAGGCGACTGGAGCATTCTGCAGAAATACTCCGGTTTTGAATTCGACGACGCCGCGCCGAAGAATACGGCCCGGACCGAATACGAAAACATCCTCTACCTTGAGCGCCCCGGCTGTAACCTGTGCATGGGCAACCAGGAAAAGGCGGCAAGAGGCGACACGGTCCTGGCGACCTCCACACGTCTCTTCAAAGGCCGCGTCGTGGAAGACTCCGCGGAGAAAAAGGGCGAATCCCTGCTGGCCTCGACGCCGGTCGTGGTGCTTTCCGCAATCCTCGGTCGCACGCCGACAATGGAAGAATACAAGGCATCCGTGGAAGGCATCGATCTGACCAAGTTTGCCCCGCCGCTGCAGAAACCGGCGGATTCCAAGTCGGTACACTTCTAAGAAAAAACGGCAGCGGCGGTTTTCCGCCGCTGCCGTATTGCCTTTTCTGGCTGAATGGCCAGGACAGATGACTGCCGGCAGGCAAATCCTTCACCCTGCCCGAAAAGGGGAACACGGACGCGGCCGTTCGCACACGGCTGAGAACCGGGCATGACCGAAATCAAGGGATGTTCTGCAAACTTCTGTAAATCACTGCGGACTTGCCAACTGCCTTGTGCGCGCACTAACAAGGCGGACGATCCATCAAGCGCCGGAGCTTCCCCCTGAAACTGATTGCGGAAAACCTGACCATAGACCGCGGCGGCCGCCGGGTGTTTCAGGACCTCTCCTTTGAGCTGGAAAGCGGCACCGCGCTGGTGGTGACGGGCGCGAACGGCATCGGCAAGTCCTCCCTGTTGCGCACGCTTGCCGGCCTGGTGCATCTGACAAAGGGCACGATCCGGCTGGAAGGCGGCGAGAACGACAAAACCCCTCAGGAACAGGCTCACTATTTCGGTCATCAGGACGCGGTCAAACCGGCATTGACGGTTCTTGAAAATCTGGCCTTCTGGCAAAGCTTTGCCGCGCAGAGCACGGCATCCGGCTTTTCCGGCAAATCAATCCCTCCGGCCCAAGCACTCAATGCGCTCGGCATCGGTCACACGGCCCATCTGCCGGCGGCCTATCTTTCTGCCGGGCAAAAGCGCCGGCTGTCCCTGTCCCGCTTGCTCGTGACCCCGAGACCCCTCTGGCTGATGGACGAACCGACTTCCGCGCTCGACAAGGCATCCGAAGCACAGCTCCTCGACCTGATGAATACCCACGTCGCCGGCGGCGGCATGATCGTCACCGCGACTCACACCGAGCTGGCCCTGACGACAACCCGGATCCTGCACCTGAAAGCCGGAGAGCCGGAGAGCGAACCGTCAGAGGAGCTGCTGTTTTGACCTCCTGGACATTCGCACTCTTTCAGCGCGACCTGCGCCTCTCCGTCCGTATCGGCGGTAGTGCCCTTGTCGGGGTTCTGTTTTTCCTGGCCGTCGTCACCGTCATTCCTTTCGGGGTCGGCCCGGATCTCAATCTGCTTGCGCGCATCGGACCGGCGATCTTATGGATCGGTGCGCTCCTCGCCACGCTTTTGGGGCTCGACCGGCTGTTTCAGGCGGACCGGGAGGACGGCACGCTGGATCTGATGCTGATGGCCGGGCGGCCTCTGGAACTGGTGGTGCTGATCAAATGCCTGGCCCATTGGGTGGCGACCGGTCTGCCACTCGTGGTCGCCTCGCCGCTTCTCGGGGTCTTCCTCAATTTGGATCCGGTGTCCATGGGCGCTGTCACCCTGACGCTGTTCGTCGGCACGCCCGCGCTCACGTTGATCGGGGCCATCGGCGCATCGCTGACAGTGTCACTGCGCCGCGGCGGCTTGCTGCTGGCGGTTCTCGTGGTGCCGCTTGCTATTCCGGTGCTGATCTTCGGTGTCAGTGCGGCCGATGCCGCTATCCACGATCCGGTGCCGTTCATGAGCCCGTTCCTGATCCTCTGCGCCCTGTCGCTGATCGCGGCCGTCGTCGGACCGGTGGCGTCCGCCCTGGCGCTGCGGTTTGCCGCCGACTGAAGGCAAAGCCGCCCGTCAAGCTCACCGCAACTTGATCAAACGCAAGGCACGCAAGTGCACTTTCTGCGCATTGATGGGCAAGCAAGACTGAAGTAAAAGGCTTCCATGGCAATTTGGGATTATGCAAATCCGACGCGGTTTCTCAGGCTGGTGCAGGTGGTCCTGCCCTGGCTGACCGGCTTGTGCGTCATTGCGTTTGCCGCCGGGCTCTACATGAGCTTTTTCGTTGCTCCCGAGGATTATCAGCAGGGCGACACGGTGCGGATCATGTACATACACGTGCCATCCGCCTGGCTCGCCATGATGTGCTATTCCATCATGGCGATATCCTCTCTCGGCACGCTGGTCTGGAAGCACCCGCTGGCGGATGTTTCCGCCAAGAGCGCGGCTCCGATCGGCGCCGCCTTCACTTTTATGGCACTTGTCACCGGCTCTTTCTGGGGCAAACCCATGTGGGGCACCTACTGGGTCTGGGACGCACGGCTGACGTCCGTGCTTGTGCTGCTGATCATGTATCTCGGCCTGCTGACCCTGTGGCGCACGATGGACGATCCGATCAAGGCGGGCAAAGCCGCCGCGGTTCTGACCCTGGTCGGCGCGCTGAACCTGCCCATCATCAAGTTTTCGGTGAACTGGTGGAACACGCTGCATCAGCCTGCCAGTGTCATGCGCCTGGACGGTCCCACCATTCACCCGGACCTTCTGTGGCCGCTCCTCGCCATGGCGATCGCCTTCACGCTCCTGTTTTTCGTGCTGCACTTTATGGCCATGCGCAATGAAATCCTGCGCCGCCGGGTCCGCGCGCTGCGTCAGCGGGCCGCCAACGTCTCTTTCCCCAGCACAGCAACAGCATCTTCCCAGGCTGCGGAGTAAATTCATGGATCTCGGTCCTCACGCCGGCTTTATTCTCGCCTCTTACGGCCTGTGCCTCGTCACTGTTCTGGCTCTGATTGCCTGGGTCCGGATTGACAAGGCCAATCAGGAACAGGCCTTGAAGGACCTGGCGGATCAGGGCATTACCCGCGCGCGGCCGGACGGGAGAAAATAGTCAGATGAGTGCCCCCGACACCGGAACCAAGCTTCAAAAGCGTGGGTTTCCAGTTCTTGTCCTGTTGCCGCTGGTGGTTTTTGCCGCCCTTGCCGGCCTGTTCCTGTTCCAGTTGATGCTTGGCGGCGACCCCAAGGAAATTCCCTCCGCGCTGATCAACAAGCCCGCACCGGAGTTCTCGTTGAGACCGGTGGAAGACATTGCGAAGAATGGCGCGCCCGTTCCGGGCTTTTCCAGGGAAGACCTCATCGGCAAGGTGTCCGTCATCAATGTCTTTGCATCCTGGTGCGTGCCCTGCCGGCAGGAACATCCGCTTCTGGAGGATCTGGCCGGGGTGGAGGGTATCCAGCTCCTCGGCATCAACTATAAGGACAAGCCGGAAAACGCCCGCCGATTTCTCGGCAGCCTCGGCAATCCCTATCAGCGCATCGGTGCGGACGCCTCTGGCCGGACGGCGATCGACTGGGGCGTCTATGGCGTACCGGAGACGTTCGTCGTCGATGAAAAGGGCACGATCCGATACAAGTTCATCGGCCCCTTGAGCCCGGCCTCCTACACGGAAACCTTCTTGCCGGAACTCCGGAAGATCATCAACGCCAGTCAGCCGCGGTCCTGACGCGTTCCGCTCTGCCCACGGCGTTCCTTTCCGGTTCAGCGCGTTCTTCTCGTCGAATTACTTCATTGTGATCGAAGATTCCTCAAGGTCACTGGCTCGTGACTCGCGATTGAGAGTGCCTTTGCTTATCTTGTGGGCAACCAAACAAGGGAACTGAGCCAAATGGTCGGTCATATTTCCCGGACGGCGGCTCGCGCCTTCCGGACAGGAATTGTTGTCATCGCGGGTTTTATCGCCGCCACGACTTGGCAAAGCGCACAGGCGCAGCCGAGCAAGGTCGTTGAACTCTTCACGAGCCAGGGCTGCTCCTCCTGCCCCCCTGCCGACCGTCTGGCCGAGAAGCTGGTGAGCGAAGACAACAATGTTCTGACCGTTTTGATGCCGGTGGACTACTGGGATTATCTCGGCTGGAAAGACACGCTTGCCAGTCCTGTTCATTCCCAGCGACAGCGCGCTTATGCGGCCCGCCGGGGCGACAGATCGGTCTATACGCCACAAATGGTGGTCAACGGCGAAGAACATGTCGTCGGCAGCCGCGAACGCGACGTCCGCGCCGCACTGTCGCGCACAGATCCCTTCACGGCGGCGGTCGATCTGAAAATCTCCGATATGGTCGTTGAGGCCGAGGTCGACGGCTCGCTTCCCGGCGGTGCCACCATGGCAACGGTCTACTTCCTGCGCATTCAGGACGAGGCAACGGTCGATATCGGCCGCGGCGAGAATGCCGGCCGGAAAATCCGGTACGTGAACGTGGTCCGCAATCTGCAGCCGATCGGCATGTGGTCCGGCGGCGCGGAGACCTTCCGCATGCCCAAATCCAAACTGATGCTGAAAGGCGATGCCCGTTGCGCCGTCCTGATCCAGATCGAAGGCGAAGAAGGCCCCGGCAGGATCATCGGCGCCGCAGTGACGGACTGGCGCGGCGGCTCGTAACAACACCCGCCGATGCCCCGGCGCTGTCCGGCTCTTCCCGGAAATCGTTGATATAATTTCATTCAACGTCTTGTAACCCGCTCAAAAACTGCTACCCCTTGCCGCGGATCATCGCTGCTGTCCTTTCCTTCCATTCGTGAAACGCAGCTTGTGCCGGGGGATTGGTGTGGACCTGAAACCAAGGCTCAGAATTGCCATTGCAAGCATCGCCGTCGGGTTTCTGGTTCTCGGTCTCAAGAGCAGCGCCTACTGGCTAACCGGCTCCATTGCGCTTTTTTCCGACGCGCTGGAATCCACCGTCAATATCGCTTCATCTCTCGCGACCCTTGCCGCGGTCTGGTTCGCCGCCAAGCCCGCCGACAGCAATCACCCTTACGGACATGACAAGGCGGAATATTTCGCAGCGGTTCTCGTCGGCGTCATGATCGTTCTGGCCGCGCTATCCATCTTCCGCGCTGCGTGGATCGGCTTCGCCCATGGCACAGGTCCGGAATACTCCCCTTTGGGGATCGGACTGAACCTTGCCGCCGCACTCGTCAACGGCACGTGGGCCCGCTATCTGATGCACTACGGCAGGATATCAAGATCTCCGGCGCTCGTGGCAGACGGCAAACATCTCATGACCGATGTGTTCAGCTCTGTGGGCGTGCTGGCAGGGGTGGTGCTGGTTCTCGTCACCGGCTGGACGGTACTCGACCCGGCTCTTGCTGTGCTTGTGGGCCTGACCGTGCTCTGGTCCGGCTGGGAGCTGGTCAAGGAATCGGTCGGCGGTCTGATGGACGAGGCCGCCTCCAGCGACGTTCTGGACAAAATCCGGCTGCTGATTTCCGAACACGGCGAAGGCGCCCTGGAAGCTCACGACCTCAGAACCCGGATTGCAGGCAGATCCACCTTCATAGATTTTCATCTGGTCGTGCCCGCAACCATGTCGGTGGATGCCGCGCACGAAATATGCGACCGGATCGAAGAGGCAATCGCAGAAGATGTGCCGGGTGCGCGGGTCACAATTCACGTGGAACCCGAACACAAGGCCAAACATTCCGGTATCGTAGTGCTTTAACAGTAAGGCTCCGTCTAGGGTCAGGACTTTAATTAGACTGAAATGGAATTGACCTGATGCTTTCCTGGCAGCGGTGGCACGCACAACTTCTCGACCATATCATTCTCATCGCCGGCGCCATTTTCATGTGTCTGCCGGTCTATTCGATTTTTGCAGCAACAACTCATGATGCCGGCCCGGTGATGCCCCGCCTGGACCCGGGCACCGCCATATTAGAAAACTACGGCACGCTGATTGGCGCCAACGCCGGTTTCACCGGCGATGTAACCGTGCTTGCGATGTTGTGGAATTCCTTCCTGCTTGGCGCCGGTTTCGCCGCCCTTAAAGTCGCCGTATCGCTTCTGGCTGCCTATGCGCTGCTCTACTTCCGCATGAAATATGCCACGGTCATTTTCTGGCTGCTGCTGCTGACACTCATGTTCCCCCTGGAATCCCGGTTTTTGCCGACGTACACCGTCGTGGCGGAACTCGGGTTGGTCAACACACGTGCCGGTCTGATCCTTCCACTTGTCGCCTCCGGTTTAGGAACACTGTTTTTCCGTCAGTTCCTGATGACAGTACCGGATACGCTGATGGAATCGGCGCGCATGGACGGCGCTGGCCCTCTGAAGTTCTTCAGAGACATTCTCGTCCCCTTGTCTCGGCCAACCGCTGCGGCCCTGTTTCTCGTCCTCTTCGTCGTTGGCTGGAACCAGTATTTGTGGCCGGTCATTGTGACCTCCGAGGAAAACACCTATACGCT
>JBNLAU010000080.1:0-3916 GCA_050302295.1 Roseibium sp.
GGTCCAGCGGGACCGGGTTGGTGTTGAGGGCCTCATAACCATCCGTTTCGCCGTAAGCGGCGCGGCGGTGGTTGCGGATGACCTTCAGCATGTGCTTGGCGTTTTTCTTGTAGCCCGGGAAGGACCCAAGCTCGCCGGCCATCTCCGCGGAGGTGGCATAGGAGACACCGGTCATGACCGCCGTCAGCGCACCGCAGACGGCGCGGCCTTCGTCGGAGTCATAAGGAATGCCGGAGGTCATCAGCAGGCCGCCGATATTGGCGTAGCCGAGGCCGAGCGTGCGGAACTTGTAGGACAGTTCCGCGATTTCCTTCGACGGGAACTGCGCCATCAGCACCGAGATTTCCAGAACGATGGTCCACAGACGAACGGCATGTTCGTAATTGTCGATGTCGAAGGAACTGTCCTTGTTCCGGAACTGCATCAGGTTCAGGGACGCCAGGTTACAGGCCGTGTCGTCCAGGAACATGTATTCCGAGCACGGGTTAGACGCGCGGATTTCGCCATCGGCCAGGCAGGTGTGCCAGTCGTTGATGGTGGTGTGATACTGCAGACCCGGGTCAGCGGACGCCCATGCGGCGTAGCCGATCTGCTCCCAAAGTTCCTTCGCCTTGACGGTTTTCAGAACGCCGCCGGTTTTGCGGGCGGTCAGATCCCATTCACTGTCTTCGACAACTGAATTGAGGAAGCCATCGGTGACGCGCACGGAGTTGTTGGAGTTCTGGCCGGCAACGGTCAGATAGGCTTCAGAATCCCAGTCCGTGTTGTAGATCGGGAATTCGATCTTGTTGAAACCCTGTTTGGCGAACTGGATGACGCGCTGGATGTAGTTCTCCGGAACCATCATCTTTTTCGCGGCGCGGATCTCGCGCTTCAGGGCCGGGTTCTTGGCCGGGTCGAAGCAGTCGCCGTTGTCCGCCTCGCAGTTGACGCAGGCGCGCATGATTGCGGAAAGGTGCTTCTGGCAGATCTTGGAGCCGGTAACGAGCGCGGCAACCTTCTGTTCTTCGCGGACCTTCCAGTTGATGTATTCCTCGATGTCCGGATGATCGACATCGACCACGACCATCTTGGCCGCGCGGCGGGTGGTGCCGCCGGACTTGATCGCACCGGCCGCCCGGTCGCCGATCTTCAGGAAGCTCATCAGGCCGGAGGATTTACCGCCGCCGGACAGCTTTTCGCCCTCGGCGCGCACATGGGAGAAGTTGGACCCCGTGCCGGAGCCGTATTTGAAGAGACGCGCCTCGCGGACCCACAGGTCCATGATGCCGCCTTCATTCACCAGATCGTCGCCGACGGACTGGATGAAGCAGGCATGGGGCTGCGGATGCTCGTAAGCGGTTTTGGACTTGGTCAGCTTGCCGGTCTGGAAATCGACATAGAAGTGGCCCTGGCTCGGGCCGTCGATGCCATAGGCCCAGTGCAGGCCGGTGTTGAACCATTGCGGCGAGTTCGGCGCGACTTTCTGAGTCGCCAGCATGTAGCGCAATTCGTCATAAAAGGCCTGGGCATCCGATTCCTGGTCGAAATAGCCGCCTTTCCAGCCCCAATAGGTCCAGGTGCCGGCGAGGCGGTCGAAGACCTGGCGGCCGTCGATCTCGGATGTGTAGCGCTCGTCTTCGGCAAGGTCCTCAAGTGCGGTCTCGTCGGCTTGGTGGCGCCACAGCCAGGAGGGGACCGTGTTTTCTTCCACCGGCTTCAGCCGGGCCGGGACGCCGGCCTTGCGGAAATACTTCTGGGCCAGAATGTCGGCAGCGACCTGAGAGAACTGGGCCGGAACCTGAATGTTCTCCAGCCGGAACACAACCGATCCGTTCGGATTACGGATTTCGCTGGTTGCTGTCCGAAACTCAATGCCGGCGTAAGGCGATTTGCCTTCCTTGGTGTAGCGCCGCTCGATCCGCATTCTCAAATCCCCTTGATTGTCCCCGGCCGGTTCAACCGAACCGGTCTTAAAACCCGCATCTCATCCGGTCCTGGCGTCGCTGTCCGCCTCCGGTGCCGGATGCCCCCTGCTCACCACAGGCGCATTCCTGTATGTAGCGCATCTTTTTTGTTGATCCACTATATATAGTGCTCATCAACAGGTTTGTCACGAAATACGCGGCTGACGCCGGCACACAAATACCCTTCTCCCGGCTTTGTGAGAAAAGACCCGGAGCGCTACGCTTTTACTGCTGGTTTTGGATGACCGGTTTGCCCGATAGGGCTGCCGGTTACGCACATCGCAATGATAGAGAAACTAATGTAAATGATTTCTTAAGGTCAAGGGTCGAGCGACAAGAGCTAGTGCCTGAATTGTGGGCGGGCGCAAAATATTGTGTGCCGATGTGGATATTGGGGAGGGGAGTGGGGAGAGCGCAACTCCGTGGAATTTTACGCTTGCTTTCCAGCCAAAGGAGTGAAGCGGGGTTTTCCGATCAATCCTGTGGATGACTTTGAACCTCTTTTTATGAAAATTTGAAGAAAATGGCACCTGTCGATTTCAACCGGGTTTAAGCCGGAGCTGGTTTAGTGCGGCCGGAACAGGGAAAAGGGGCCCGCACTCAATGAAGCATCATGCCGCCTTCGGGCTCGCCATGGAGGACATCGACGCCGTTGTCGTGGAAGACAGCAAGCCGATGCAAACGATTCTCCGATCGATTCTCCTGAGCTTCAAGGTTGCGCGCGTCCGGGTATTTGATTCGGCGGACGATGCCCTTGAGTCGAGCCTTGCGGAACCGCCAAATGTGATTCTTACTGACTGGCGCATGGCTCCGACGTCCGGCTATCAGTTTTTGCGGCTGGTGCGGCACCGGCACATGGAGCCTCTTTGTTACGTGCCGATTCTCTTCATCACGGCCCATGGCACACGGCCGCTGGTGGACAAGGCCCTGCGTGCCGGCGCCCATCATGTGCTTGTCAAGCCGGTCTCCCCGTCAACGCTCTACAAGCGGCTGAAATGGCTTGCGAGTGACGACCGTCCGATGATCCTGGAGCAATCCGGCTTTTACAATATTTACGGCATCCAGAAGACCATGGACGAACAGGCGGAGAAAATGCAGTCCCAGGCCGGTGCACGCCTGCATCACCGGATTGCCGTTCAAAAGCGGGCCGCGGTGGAAAGCGCCGTGGAAGAGGCCTTCGACAAGAAACCGGCGTCTGGGTCCGATTTCGCGGACGTTCGCAAACAATCGGCAGGGGCGAAGAAGGGCAAGTTGAAGAACACACAGTCGGCGGCCGCCAAGCATATTCGTGAAGCCAAGTTTGCGCCGGTAGTCGGCAACAAGTTTCACTGACGCTTAGCCGAAAGATGTCGGGCATGGCGTAGGGTAGGGTGGCCTCGCCGCGTGCGCTGCGGCATGACGGCCAAATCGGGAAATTACCGACTATTTTGTATGCATGGCGTCTGGACAGACGCGGTTCTTGCCGCCATAGTCCGCCAAAATACGGCGGCCATGGATATCTGGCCGTCCCGAGCGAATTGACTTGCGATCAAAGGACCTTTTGAGGGCCATGAAAACTCTGCTGCTTGAACTCTTCACCTGGTGGAACGGCCAGACCATGGGCACCCGCTTCTTTACCTGGCGCAAGGGAGAGTTTGTCGGGGAAGATGAATTCGGCAACAAGTACTACAAGGAACGCGGCGGCAAAAAGCGCTGGGTGACCTACAACGGCGTCGCCGAGGCGTCCACTATCCCGCCGGGCTGGCATGGCTGGATGCATCACCGGGTCGATACGCCGCCGACCGAAGAGACATATCACGCGAGACACTGGCAGAAGCCGCATCGTGTCAACGGCACGGGCACTCCGGAAGCCTACCGTCCGCACGGTTCGATCCTGACCCCGGAAAAGCGTCCGGATGTAACCGGCGACTACGAGGCCTGGACCCCGGGCAACTGATAGCGCTCCGGCACAGGTTCAAAACGTTCAAGCC
>JBNLAU010000081.1:0-10225 GCA_050302295.1 Roseibium sp.
CCTTCAGGCCAGTCACTGCGCCGCTGGTCCGGGATTGCGGCGGGCGGCCCAGATCATGGTGCCAAGGCCTGCGAGGATCATCGGCGCGGACAGAAGCATACCCATCGTCAGGAATCCGCTCAGATAACCGATTTGCGCGTCCGGCATGCGGTAGAGCTCGGCGATCGAGCGAGCCGTGCCATAACCGAAGGCAAAGGCGCCCGCCATGAAACCGGGCTTGCTCAGCAGCGCGAACCTGCGGCAGAGCATGCGAAGCACCAGAAAGAGGAGGATGCCCTCAAGGGCTGCCTCGTAAAGCTGGCTGGGATGGCGCGGGTCTGGTCCGCCGCCCGGAAAGACGATCGCCCAGGGCACATCGGACGGACGGCCCCAGAGTTCGCCGTTGATGAAGTTGGCAATCCTGCCGAAGAAAAGCCCGATAGGGGCCGCGCAGCCTGCGAGATCGAAAAGGGTCCAGACGGATAGACCGCGGCGCCGGGAAAACAGGATCATGGCAACCACGGTGCCGGCAAAGCCGCCGTGAAAGGACATGCCGCCGCTCCACACGGCAAATGATTCCGCCGGATGGGCGAAGTAATAGGCGGGATTGTAGAAGAGCACATAGCCGAGGCGGCCGCCTATGATGATGCCGAGCGTGCCCCAGAGCACGAAGTCGTCGAGGTCAATCAGGCCGGGCCGTTTGACGCCGCCCCAGAGCCGGTCATTCTGAACCAGGTTGCGCATGTAGCGCCAAGCCAGAATGATCCCGACGATATAAGCCAGGGCATACCAGCGCAGCGCAAACGGGCCGAATTCGACAATCACCGGGTCGATGGCGGGAAACGGCAGAACAAGTAACGGCGGCACGGTGTATCCTCTTGAATGGCCGGGAGCAGGCAGGGCGGATCCCGGCGCAACGCTTGCGCCATCCGGTTCGATCCGTCAAGGCGGTGCGGGCGCGCGGAGGGTGCGGCGGAATTGGATCTTGAAGTTGCGGGCAATCCCCCATACCTCTCCTCTATCCGTTTGTACCTCACCAAGGAGGGTCCGATGACCCAAGGCCCGAACCGCATGCTCGATGATTTTGCCAAGTTGATGACCGATGCGGCCGGTGTCGCGCAAGGCGCACGCCGTGAAGTGGAAACCGCGTTCCGGGCCCAGGCGGAGCGGTTCCTGTCGGACATGGATGTGGTCTCCCGCGAGGAGCATGAGGCTGTCAAGGAAATGGCTGTGCGGGCGCTCGACAAAGTCGAGGAGCTCGAATCACGGCTTGCCAAGCTCGAAAATCCGGAGTCAGGCTCTACCGGAGACGCGTGAGGCACGTTTTGACGCTGATGTGAGCGATTTCTGTTAATTGTGAATGACAGAAATACGACGGCTGCACTTAGCGGAAATGCAGTGCTTTTGAGCAGTTTGATGAAACTTCCTGCAACGTCGTCCACAAGTTTCGGCTTTTTTGGTGCAGCTGGTGTGTATCCCTGAAAACATACTTGCACCTATACTCGAAGATAACAGGGATTCGTCGGAGCAAGACGGAACCGGTTCTCTTCTATAGGGCCACCAAAGGACGCGTTTTGCTCCCCCGGCATGGGACATTTCCCGGCGGCCCACCCGGTTATCCTGATCGGGTTCCCGGCCCCCGGCTCGAAAGGGGAGAAGGCATCATGAGCCTCATCGAGATCGACTTCGAGCGACCTGACAATCCCGTCGATACCATCGAAACTGTCGCTGCCTTGAACGACTGGACGTTTGAACGGTCGGACGAGGACGAGATCACCATCTCCCTGGGTGGAAGCTGGTGCGACTATCATGTCTCCTTCTCCTGGATGGAAGAGGTCGAGGCGCTGCATCTGGCCTGTGCTTTTGATCTGAAAGTCACCGAATTGCGCAAGACCGAAGTCCTTCGGCTTCTGGCAATGGTGAATGAGCAGCTCTGGATGGGGCATTTCGATCTCTGGCACAAAGAGAACGTCATCATGTTCCGTCAGTCGCTGTTGCTTGCAGGCGGTGCGGACGCATCCTCGGCACAAATCGAGGCCATGCTGACAAATGCACTTGAAAACTGCGAACGTTTCTATCAAGCCTTCCAGTTCGTCGTGTGGGCCGGGCATTCGGCTTCCGACGCGATGAGTTCGGCCTTGTTTGAAACCGCGGGAGAAGCATGAGTTTTTCCAAAGAACGTCCCTTCCTTGTCGTCGGAGCCGGCAAGATGGGTGGGGCAATGTTGTCCGGCTGGATGGCTGAGGGTGTCGATCCTTCCGCCATTGTGGTCTGCGATCCGGGCTTGTCGGACGAGATGGGCGCCCTCCTCACCAGGCATGGCGTTCGCCATGTCACTGCCGTTCCCGAGGATCTGACGGCGTCGATTGTGATGGTGGCCGTCAAGCCGCAGATGATGGACAAGGTGCTGCCGGGATTGAAATCCGCAGTGGCGCCGGACACGCTGGTGCTGTCAATCGCCGCCGGAACCCCGGTCTCCAAATTCCGGGAGCATCTGGGAGATGGTCCTGTCTGCCGCTGCATGCCGAACACGCCGGCCATGGTCAAACGCGGCATTACGGCTGTCTATCCCACCGATCAGGTGAGCGAGACCCAGAAGGCGGATGTGACAAAGCTTCTGTCCTCTGTTGGCAAGGTGGTCTGGCTGGAAAGCGAAGATCAGATCGACCTGGTGACCGGTGTCAGCGGATCCGGTCCGGCCTATGTCTTTTTCCTGGCCGAAGCCCTGAGCGAAGCCGGCAAAGCCGCGGGGCTGCCGGAAGACCTTGCGCAGGAGCTGGCGGTTGCCACGGTCTGCGGCGCGGGAGAGCTGATGCACCAGTCAGGCGAACACCCTTCAGTGCTGCGCCAGAATGTGACCAGCCCGAACGGCACAACGGCGGCGGCGCTTGACGTGCTCATGCATGCCGAAGGCCTGCAGCCCGTGATGACGCAAGCCGTAGCCGCTGCGGTCAAACGCGCCAGGGAACTGGCTGAATAAGCCGGGATCGAAACTGGGCTGCGGCGCAGGGTCACCCTTTTCGCCACCGCTCCGGGCTCCTATCTTCTTCTAGGGTTCATACCCTTGAGGCAATCGGAGGCTCTTCCATGGTGACCGCAAAGACCAGACAGAAAATTCTTCAGACATTTTTGAAGCTGCTGTCGGAACATCCATATGACGATGTTTCGCTGCCGCTGGTCGCGGAGACGGCGAAGGTCAAGCTGTCCGACATGCGAAGCGCTTATGCGTCCAAGCTCAAACTTGTGGCCGCGTTTTACGAGCAGGTGGATACCGCCGTTCTGGACGACAATGACGAGGATATGGCTGATCAGCCACCACGGGACCGCCTGTTCGACGTGCTGATGACGCGGATCGACGCGCTTGCCGCACACAAGGACGCGGTGCGCGCTCTGAGGGAGGCGGCGCGGCACGATGCGGCACTGGGTATCGATTTCCAGCGGCTGGAAGCGCGCTCGCAAAAGTGGATGCTGATCGCCGCAGGGCTGGATCTTTCCGGAATGAAGGCGGGCATTGTCGCGCAGGGGCTCGCAATCGCCTTCAACCGGGTGGTCGATGTCTGGCTGGAGGAAACCGATGAGGGCATGCCGCGAACCATGGCCCGGCTCGACAAGGAACTCGACAAGGGCTCGTCCTTCATGAGGCGCCTGAATGATCTGGAAGGCGTCGTCAGGGGGCTGCGGTCTTTCCTGAACAAAGCTTCGGAGCGGCGCTCAGGGCGGAAAGCCCGTGACGAGGACGACGCGGACCTTTCCGGCGAGGCCCCGGCGAACGCCTGATGCACGCCGTCTGAGCGGCGCAACAGGCTTGCGTATCGAAAAATGACCGGCCATGTTCGCTCGCGAAGTAGAAGGAGTTTTTCGTGAGTGACCAGATCAGTTTTGACGATTTTCTGAGAGTGGACGTGCGTGTCGGCCGTGTTTTGGAGGCCGAAGATTTTCCCGAAGCGCGTAAACCCGCCTACAAGATGAAAATCGATTTCGGCCCGGAAATCGGCATCAAGAAAACCTCAGCACAGATCACCAAGCACTATACGCCGGAAACGCTTGCCGGAATGCTGGTGATGGCTGTGGTCAATTTTCCGCCGCGTCAGATCGGACCGGTCATGTCGGAGGTGCTGACCCTCGGCGTTCCGGACGAGGACGGCGAGGTGGTGCTGCTGACACCGGGCAAGGATGTGCCCGTCGGCGGCCGGCTCTACTAGGGTATGGACCTGGGCCTTCGTCAGGCCGGGATCCTGAGCCTTGCCCTCAACCCGCCGAGCGGGCTGTCTTCCAGAAAAAGGTCGCCGCCATGGCCCCGGGCGATGTCCCGGGCTATGGCAAGGCCGAGGCCGCTGCCGGTTTCGTCCATGTTTCTGGCAAGGTCCAGCCGGTGGAAGGCGCGGAAGGCCACTTCCCGCTGGTCGGGCGGAATGCCCGGACCGTCGTCGTCCACAGTGATCGTCAGCCAGCCGCTGTCGATCCAGCCGGCGACATCCACGCGGGTTCCGTATTTGCTGGCGTTGGTGACGAGGTTGGAGAGGCAGCGCTTCATGGAAAGGCGTCTGACCTCGGCCTCCGGCGGGCCGTCGAAACGGGTGGTCACTGCTTGTCCGGAAATTTCGGCTTCTTCCTCCAGCTCTTCCAGCAGCAGCGACATATCGGTTCTCAGTATGTCCTCATCGCCGTCGCCGCTGGCAAAGGCCAGATAGTCCTCCAGCATGTGGCTCATCTCGTCCACGTCCTTGCGCATGGCATCGCTTTCCGGAGTGGTTTCCAGAAAAGCGAGCTGCAGCCGCAAGCGCGTCAGGATGGTTCGAAGGTCGTGGCTGACGCCGGCCAACATGGTGGTGCGCTGTTCGATCTGCCGTTCGATGCGGCGGCGCATGTCGATGAAGGCAAGGCTTGCGCGGCGGACCTCGCGGGCGCCGCTGGCGCGGAAATTCTCCACCGGGCGGCCCTTGCCGAACGCTTCCGCCGCGTTTGCCAGCCGGACGATGGGCCGGATCTGGTTGCGCAGGAACAAAAGCGCGATGAAGATCAGCACCAGCGAAGTGGAGAACATCCAGACCAGGAAAATATGCGAATTGGAAGCATAGGTCTGGCTGCGCCGGGTGAAGATCCTCAGGATCGAGTTTTCAAGTTGAATGCGGATTTCGACAAAGCGCGAGCGGCCCACCGTGTCGATCCAGAAAGGTTTGCCGATCCGCTGGCTGATGGCGAGGCTCAGTTCCTTGTCGATGACGTCGAAAAAGGGCTTCGGCGTGGGCGGGGGCAGGGGCTCCAGCGGCAGGATGGTCATGGACATGCCGAGCGCGCGCGCCGACAGTTCCTCGATCTTGGCGTGATCGGCATCCTGCGGATAGTTTTCCAGCACATAGACCACAGCCGCGATTTCCCGCACCACGGCCTCGGACATGCGCCGGGAGACGAGCTGATAGTGCCGTTCCATGAAGACGAACACCAGAACCGACTGCAGAATGACAATCGGCGCGAGGATGATCAGGAAGGTCCGCGTGAAGAGGCCCTTTGGCATCACCCGGTACATGAAACGGGACAACGACCGGTAAATGACCAGAAGCGGTTTGAGCGGGCCGGCGAGCGGCTTCAGCCGCCCGGCGGAGGGAAGACGCTGCAGAAGGGCTTCGAAATTGGTCATTTGGGGCGGTTCAATCGCATGCGAGCCGGTAGCCTATGCCGCGTACCGTCTGCAGGTAGATGGGATTGCCCGGGTCGGTCTCGATTTTCCGCCTCAGCCGGTTGATCTGCACATCGACGGTGCGCTCGCCCAGGCCGCTTTCATCGCCGACAATCTTGTGCCGCGGCACCGTGGCGCCGGGCTGTTCGGCGAAGATAGACAGGATCTGCTTTTCCCGGTCGGTGAGGCGGACCATGGTCTCGCCGTTCTTGAGTTCGCCGCGCGCGGCATTGAAGCAAAACGGGCCGAACCGGATTTCCTCCTGCGCGACCACCGGCTGCTGGCTGCCGCGGCGCAGGATGGCGGCGATCCGCAGCATGAGTTCCCGTGGCTCGAAGGGTTTGGACAGATAATCGTCCACCCCGGCTTCCAGGCCGGCTATGCGGTCCGGGGCTTCGGAGCGGGCGGTCAGCATCAGGATCGGCACCTGGGACTCTTTGCGCAGGTGGGCCGCAAGTTCCAGCCCCGTCTCGCCGGGCATCATGACGTCGAGGATGATGAGATCGAACTCAAGGCCGGAGATGCATTTGCGCGCTTCGGCCGCATTCGCCGCCGCCGAAACCCGATACCCATTTTCCTTCAGCAATCTGGACAGCAGTTCCCTGATCCGGTTGTCGTCGTCGACCAGAAGAATGTGGTTGGCATTGTCGTCCGGCACCTGAACACTCATGTCGGTTGTCTTTGCTCCGGTTTGCTGCTGCGGCGTGATCAGTCCACGAGACTGTAGGGGCTGCGGACGAGTTTCAGGATGTCCTCGCGGGCCTCGGGATCGATCATTTGCAGCAGGAACTTGCGGATAATCTCATCGCTGCCATCTGGCAATCCAATTAGGGCGCGTTCAAGGCGTTCTTGCTGGAGTTTCGTCAGGTCCTCCGCCAGTGCGTGCCCCCGTTCGGTGGTGAACAGCAGGCGCTGGCGGCGGTCGTGACGGCCCTCGCGCTGCTCGATCATACCGGCGTCGACCAATTGTTTCAAAACCCGGCCGAGGCTCTGCTTGGTAATCTTCAGGATGCCGAGCAGATCAGTGACCATGATGCCGGGATTGCGCTCGACGAAATGGAGGACCCGGTGGTGCGCCCTGCCGAACTCGAATTTGGCGAGAACGTCATCCGGATCGCCCGTAAATTCGCGGTAGGCAAAGAAGAGAAGCTCGATCAGATCATAGGGAAGATCGCCGCCGCTGCCCGGTCCGGGCGTTTCGGAATCCGCGGCGGGCCGCTTCTGCGGGAGGTGGGCAAGTGCCGATTTGAAATTTACGTCAGCCATATTGACTTAATTCTGGTCGATTGTTACTTGTTAGCTGCTGCGAACGAAATGATCGGTCTTTTAGATGCATTTTCACGCATCTGATGCTAAACGAATCCGAACAACGTTGCTGCGGCCATCAGGATACCGATAGTTGGCGTGCTGTGCAAAAAATACAGCGGCAAAAGCGGCGCAAGTCTTTGGCGTTATTTGTCTCTGTTTCAAGGAAAACAAATTTCGCTCGAAGAGCGAACGGGAGATGAAGGATGGCTGGAAAGCCTTTTGATCAGCTCGATGGCGATATCTGGTACGATGGCACGTTCGTGCCCTGGCCGGATGCCAAACTCCATGTATTGAGCCACGGGCTGCATTACGGCAGCAGCGTGTTTGAAGGCGAGCGCGCCTACGGCGGCCGGA
Source organism: Roseibium sp. (assembly GCA_050302295.1). Lineage (GTDB taxonomy): Bacteria > Pseudomonadota > Alphaproteobacteria > Rhizobiales > Stappiaceae > Roseibium. Next base: position 7,319 of record JBNLAU010000081.1, read on the forward strand.
TTTTCAAATCCGAGGAACATACCGAGCGTCTCCTGGAATCCGGCCGCATGCTTGGGTTCGACATTCCCTGGACCGCGGAACAGATCAATGTTGCCAAGGAAGAAACCCTGGCGCGCATGAACCTGACCGATGCCTACATCCGGCCTGTTGCCTGGCGCGGCAGCGAAATGATGGGGATCTCCGCCCAGAAAAACACCATTCACCTGGCCATCGCCGCCTGGGAATGGCCGAGCTATTTTGCCCCGGAAGAGCGGCTGAAGGGCATTCGCCTGGACATGGCGGAATACCGCCGTCCCGATCCGAGGACGGCGCCCTACAAGGCCAAGGCCGCCGGCCTTTACATGATCTGCACGATTTCCAAGCACTCCGCCGAAGCCAAGGGCTACACGGATGCGCTGATGCTGGACTGGCGCGGACAGGTGGCGGAAGCAACCGGCGCCAATGTGTTCTTCATCAAGGAAGGCAAGATCCACACGCCAACCCCAGACTGTTTCCTGGACGGCATCACCCGCCGTACGGTGATCGGTCTGGCGAAAAAGCGGGGCATCGAAGTCATCGAACGGGCAATCCTGCCGGACGAGCTTTCCAGCTTCGAACAGTGCTTCGTCACCGGCACCGCCGCGGAAGTGACGCCGGTATCGGAAATCGCGGGCAACACGTTCGAAGTCGGCGAGATCATCAAGACGCTGATGGAAGACTATGACGCCGCTGTGCGCCCTGAAACACCGGCACTGAAAACCGCCACGGGCTGATCAGCCGGCGGATTGACTGTTTGAAAGAGGCGGGCTTTTGTCCGCCTTTTTTGTTGGTTGTTCTGCTTGTCTTGCCGACCGGTGCGGATCAGTCTCCATCTTGTCGCCCTTCCGGATGCGGTCGCCCACGGGTTCCAGGTTCATTTGCTTGGCGGTCGACTGAAATTTCCAGCAGCGGAGTTTACAAATGAAGCGCGCTGAGGATCAGATCCTCAGATATTTAGGTTTGATATTAAACATTTATTTTGAACTGGGTGCAAAAAAAGAAACCAAAATTTAGAGGTGCAATTGCGTGCTGTCCCGGAAACGGGACCGAGCCAATCCTTGATTGAGTAAACGGGAGAGGCTGCCAGCTTTGTTTTGGAGATATTCCTTGTTGAAGTTAATCAGACGCACAACGCTCGCGATCAACGTGCTGCTCATTGTCGGTCTTGCGTTACCGATATTCGCACTGATTGGCATGTTTCTATCAGTCAATTTTCAGCTTTGGGCATTTCAGCGGATGCCGGATTTCGTCCTGTCCATGCTGCAGCAGGCGGAACTGAGAGACGGCATTGAAACGGGTACGGATCCCAGGGAACTCAAGCGGCTATACCTGAAACTTTCGGACATGAGCGCACACGCCTCAGATGCGGTGACAGTGAAGGAAGTGCACATCGTTTTTGCCGAATTTGATGAAACCGGAACGGGCGGCGGCGAAGCGGAGGGCAGCATATCGGCGACCAAATCAATAGGCGTCGACGTCACCAGACCGAGGCAAGCAGCAATGGTGATTGTTCCAAATCGGCCTGTATTGCTGAATGTTACCGCAGCTGATCAGCAGCCCGTCGCCAGAATTGCGGTGGAAGGCCGGCATCCTTTCGATGTGCGTGGCGCCGATCACGGGTTGCTGGCGGGGTTTCGTGTGGACGCATTCGGCGCCCTCGGTTCGGCGACGCCCGATGATTTTCCCGGTAACGGCAGCGCCGGTCGCAGATTGTGCGAACTGGCCAAAAGGTGGCGCAATTTTTTTGACGTGTCATCGAGCGACATCCGGATCTGGCAGGCGAAAAACCCGGAAAACATCACGCTGAAATCGCGGCGAATAGAAACCTCTGGAGGGTCTAACGTCAGGCTTTGGCGTGGAAGTCTTAACTGTTTGAACCGGTGAGTGAAAATGTCTTTTGGAAATAGAAATTTAGGCCAGAAACCCAAGCGCTTCATACCTGTCGATCAAAACCCCGATCCTGTCCCGTCCCCGTCCGGAGGCAGCGGTCTTAGCGCTGGTTTTATGATCCTGGTTATTGCTCTGTTCGTCGTGTCCTTTTCCGGCTTTTGGGCATTCAGCCATTTTGCAAACGGACCAAAAGCGGTGCGTGATCCGAAGATCGCGGCCTTGTTTGCGGCCGAGCCGGTTCTGAAGGCCCGGTCTTATAGCACCGAGGGAAGTTTGCCGTTTCGGATGCCCGGAAACACGAGCATGCGAATTGCCGTAAACAGGACTGAAACAGGATTTGATGCCATAGACAGTGAGTTGCATGAGCATTGCACCAAAAAGGTCAGCATGGATGCTGCATCCTGGGCAGAGAAAAGAGGAAAAGTCATATTCACTCTCGAGGAAGGGGCCGCGTTTCTGGCTTGCTCGATGCGGCATCAGGTCAGCCGGTTTTGCAAACCGACATACCGCAAGCGGCTTGCCCACAGGATTGAAGAATACCTGCGCGCTCACAAGGCAACGGCTGTCATGATGAAGCGAGCTAGCGGGTTCGTACAAAAAACATTGGCCATTAAGCGACTCACTGATGAGGCTGAAACTGGAGGCATTGTTGCTGGCGGTCGTTCAGCGCAAGTCATTACCGGCGAGCTTGGGCGCGAGCTCAAGAAGTTATCCGCGATGGGGCTGATTGGAACAAGCGATTTCGGCAACTGGCTTAAAAAGGCACCCGAAATGCTGCTTCCCTACCTCGACGACAAATCCAGCCCCTGCTGAAAGCTTATGCCAATCCGCACGGATCCGTGCGGATTGGTTGTATTACGTCAGTCCTGAGACGCCTGTTCATGCAGGGCGTGGAACATGCGGCCGCGTTCGGCATAGAGAATGCAGCCGATGGAGCACAGGCCGTAGACGGTGAAGGCGAGCCCCAGGGGCTGGGTGGTGCCGTCGAAGAGCTGTCCC
>JBNLAU010000082.1:0-11036 GCA_050302295.1 Roseibium sp.
CCCGCCGATGCGGCCGGCACCCCGTTAAGAAGCAAAAGAGCACAAAGCACGAGCAACACGGCGCTGACGGCAATTGTCATTAAAGTCAGCGGGCGGCCAACGGAGGTGTTCAGCGAAAAGGACAGCGCCAGAAGTGAAAAAATGGCTGAGAAATTGCTGAAGACAAGGGCGCTGCACTTGCCGAAAAGTTGCGTGGAAGGCACCGGCAGAGCCGCGCCCGCGGTGACCGCATTCGAGCCCAGCGCCAGACAAATTACGGCAAGCGCCATGAACAGGAGCCATAGGAAAGATGTAAATGATGTTTTCGGCATTGCCGGTGGCTTTCGTTGACAGAATTTCTCGCGGTCCCAGGGTGACGTGAACTTGAAACATCTGAAATTGTGCCCGGAGAACCGGATTAAAAATGCGGAACTGCACAGGGGCAGGCAATGCCGTGGAGACAAAGAATCAGGTAAGTTTCCAGCTCCTAAAGCAATGACTCGAGAAATATACCGGGCCTGTGTATAACACATACCTTGCGTTAGGTTTGTCTGTTTTATGTATCTATTTGTATTCCGTTGACAGGAACTGTGATTAGATATGTTTTCTGGCGTTGAATTTCGTTTCATCTGCGATTCATTGTGTAAAATACTTTAATACAGGGACGTAAAGCCACTTAAATCCAAAATGGGTATTTGGACTGTTTTCTGGATAAACAGAATTCCACTATTGGTCATTTGCAATGAACCAATATGAGATCGGCACCGGAAGCGCCAATTCTCACGCGGGTTCACCGCCTCAACCCTGGGGGGCAAAAAATGCCGTGCCCGGATTCGTTTGTGGTTATCGGGCGGCGGCGAAAGGGGAATCAGGAGTCCGGCGGGAGTCAAGCCCGCGACTCAGGCGAATCTGAAAAAAGACTCAGGATCAGTCACTTAATGCCAAGCACACCGAACAGGAACCAACCTGACCTTGTCAGGCGCTTTCCAGTTTGGCGCGCGAGAGCAGTTCCATCGAGGGCATCAGGTTCAACAGCTCCCGCGTATAGGGGTGCTGCGGCGCTTCGAAGAGCTGATCGCAACCGGAAACCTCGCACAGCTCGCCATTGCGCATGACGCCGATGCGATTACACATTTGCCGGATTACCGCGAGGTCATGACTGATGAACAGCATGGTCAGGCCCAGTTCCTCCTGAAGGTCCTTCAGGAGGTTAAGAATCTGCGCCTGAATGGACACATCGAGCGCGGACGTCGGTTCATCGCAGATAAGAAATCGCGGCCGGGTTGCCAGAGCGCGCGCAATTGAGATCCGCTGGCGCTGGCCGCCGGAAAACTCATGCGGATATTTCCGGCCTGCGGCAACGCCCAGACCGACATGGTCCAGCAGATCGTCGACGATCTGGCGGACTTCCGCATTGCCGGATGCCAGACGGTGGAACTTGATCGGCTCGGCGATGATGTCCTTCACACGCATGCGCGCGTTGAGCGAGGAATAGGGATCCTGGAAGATCATCTGCATCTGACGGCGCATCGACAGGACGTCCCGGCGGTGTTTCAGGGACGTCAGTTCCGTTTTGCCGAATAGGATGGACCCTCCGGTCGGATGATAGAGCCCGGTGATCAGCCGGGCGATGGTCGACTTGCCCGAGCCGCTTTCCCCGACGAGGCCGAAGGTTTCGCCCTCCTGAATGTCGAAGCTGACCGTCTTGACCGCCTGGAAATATTTTCGCCTGGACGGAAATATCGATCTTCGGGTCTCGAACCGCATATCGAGATCGCGAAGCTGCACCAGCGGACCGGTGACTTTTTCGTAGTCCCGCACCTTGCCGAGCCAATGAGTCGAGATATCGATCTGCCTTTGCGGCGCGCCCGCCTTTTCGATGTAGTTGACGACCGGGAACCGCTCCACCTTGATGTCAGGCCGTGGAACGGCGGAGATCAGGCTTTGCGTATAAGGATGTTCCGGGGTGCCGAGCACCTGGCCGGTTTCGCCGTATTCCACCAGCTCGCCCTGATACATCACCGCGACATGGTCGGTGATGTCGGCAATCACGCCCATGTCATGGGTGATCACCATCATGGCCACGTTGCGTTCCTCGCAGAGCTTTTTCATCAATTCGAGGATCTGCGCCTGAATGGAAACGTCCAGCGCCGTGGTCGGCTCGTCCGCGATTACCAGCTCCGGTTCGGCGCAAAGGGCCAGTGCGATCACCACACGCTGGCGCATGCCGCCGGAAAACTGATGCGGATATTGGCCGATGCGTTCGGCCGGATTGGGAATACCGACCGCATCGATCAGCTCAATTGCACGTTGCCGTGCCTCCTTGCCGGAAAGCGGCAGATGGGTGCGGATGGTTTCGACCAGCTGGGATTCGACCGTCTGGAGCGGATCGAGCGAGGTCAGTGGATCCTGGAAGATCATGCCGATCTTGCGGCCGCGCAAAAGCCGCTTCTCCCGATAGGGCAGTTGGTCGATCCGCCGGCCGTGCAGAAATATCTCCCCGCCGGCGATGTGCCCTGGCTCCTGCAGCAGTCCGATGACAGCATTGCCGACCGTGGACTTGCCGGCACCGGACTCGCCGACGACACCGAGAACCTTTCCGGCCTCAACGCTCATGTTGACGCCGTTCACAGCGACAAACACGGATTTTCGGGAGGGGAACTCGACCCTCAGGTCTTTGATATCAAGAACACTCATGCCGCCCTCACCGCAGTTTCGGGTTCAGGGCGTCACGCAGCCAATCACCCAGCAGGTTGACGTTCAGCACCAGCAGGGCCAGCGCGAACCCGGGGAAAATCGCGATCCACCACTCGCCCGAATAAAGGAAATCGTTACCGACGGCGATCAGCGTGCCGAGCGAGGGCGGGGTGGGCGGCATGCCGACACCCAGAAAGGAGAGGGTCGCCTCCGTCACGATGGCGAGCGCCAGGTTGATGGTGGCGATGACCATTACCGGACCCATGACATTCGGCAGAATGTGGCGTGCCATGATGGTGACCGAGGGAATGCCGATGACGCGGGCCGCCTGCACATATTCCTTGTTCTTTTCCACCATGGTCGATCCGCGCACGGTGCGCGCATACTGCACCCAGAAGGAAAGCGCCAACGACACAATGAGGATATAGAAAGCGAAGAGTTCCTGGTCGATCCCGCCGAAAATGCCGCTGGCGACGCCGTCTATCAGAAGCGCGATCAAAATGGCCGGAAAGGTAAGCTGAACATCGGCGATACGCATGATGACGGCATCGACACGGCCACCCATGTAGCCGGCGACCAGCCCGAGCGAAATGCCGATGACGGCTGCCGCGATCACCGAACAGAACCCGACGATGAGCGAGATCCGCATGCCGTAGAAGATCGCCGACAGAAGATCACGCCCCTGGTCATCGGTGCCGAGCAGGAAGCGCGGGTCGGAAAATTCCATCCATACGGGCGGAACCCGCGCATCCATGATCGAGATCGAGGCCAGATCGAACGGATCATGCGGCGCAATCCAGGGCGCAAGGAAGGACAGCAGGAACAGGATGAGGGTGCCGCACGCGGCCACAACCGTGATCCTGGACCGCAGGAACGCATGAAACATGTCGCTGTCCACGATCCGTGCCAATTGCCCGGGCGCCGGAGGTGGCGCTGCCCGGTCCTGAACGGCGGTATTGGACTTGTCGTTGGGGACGTCAGGCATTGATCAATTGTCTCCTCAGGGCCTGCCGACCCGCAGGCGCGGGTCGATGAGGAAATAGAGAATGTCGACAATGAAATTGATCGCCACAAACAGGAAGGCGGTCAAAAGCAGATAGGCGGACATGATCGGAATATCGACGTTCTGAACCGCCTGAAGGAACATCAGCCCCATGCCCGGCCACTGAAACACGGTTTCGGTAATGGTGGCGAAGGCGATGATCGCGCCGAGCTGCAGGCCCGTGATCGTAATGACCGGCACCAGGGTGTTCTTCAGCGCATGGCGGAAATTGACCAGCCGGTCCGGCAGGCCGCGTGCGCGTGCAAACTTGATGTAATCGGTACGGATGACTTCAAGCATTTCCGCACGGATCAGGCGCATGATCAGCGTCATCTGGTAAAGGCCGAGCGTAACGGACGGCAGGATCAGCGCTTTCAGGCCGGAAACGGTCAGAAAGCCGGTGGTCCACCACGGGCCGATCTGCACCGTCTCGCCCCGGCCGAAGCTCGGCAACCATTGCAGGGTTACGGAAAACAGGAAGATCAGCAAAATGCCGATGAAGAACGTCGGCAGGGAAATCCCGATCAGCGATACCGACAGAAACAGCTTGGAAATCGCGGAGTCCCGGTTGAGGCCCGCATAGATGCCCATGGGAATGCCGACGATCAGTGCGAACAAAGCAGATGTGAAGCTGAGCTCCAGCGTTGCCGGAATGCGTTTGGCAAAGAGCTCCGAAACGGGCTGGCGAAACTGGTAGGACGTGCCGAAGTCGAATTGGGCGGCCTTGCTGATGAACCGGTAGAACTGGACCGGAATCGGGTCATTGAGGCCGAGCCGCTCTCTCAAGGCCTCCCGTTCCTCGATTGACGTTTCGATTCCGACCATCTGGTTGATGGGATCGCCGACAAAACGGAACATGGTGAAGGCAAGGAGTGCGACCACCAGCATGACAATCAGCGCCTGCAGGAAACGGCGCGTCGTAAAACCAATCATTGCGGCACTTTTTGTCTGGACCAACCTGCGTTCGCGCCAAACCGGATGAATTCGGAAAGGTTGATTGAGGCCAAAGTGCTGGAGCATTTGTCCGAACGCGGAATGCTCCAGGCAGGAAAAACGCCCCCGGCGCGGGGCCGGGGGCGCGTGTCATGTTAGAACCGGATCAGTTCTTGGTCACAAAGCGGAACTTGAACTGATTGTCGGCGCGCTGAACCACCTGGACATTGTCGGCAACACCCCAAGCCAGGCTCTGCTGGTGCAGCGGGATGTAATAAGCGTTGTCATGGCTGATCTTGAAAGCTTCCGCGATCAGTTCGTCACGCTTTTCCGGGTCGATTTCAGTGAGAATCTCAGCGGTCAGCTTGTCGACTTTCTCGTCACAAAAACCACCGATGTTGAACGGTGATCCGGCGCCGGACTCGTCACGGCAGTTCATCAGGTTGTCGAGAACGTTCCAGCTGTCGAACGATCCGGGAGTCCAGCCGAGCAGATAGAAGGACGTGTCATAGCCGCCGGACGCCAGAATTCTGGCGAAATATTTCGCCTTCGGCTGGGCGTTGAGATCAATCTTCACGCCGACGCGTGCCAGCATGGCGGCCACGGCCTGACAGATTGCCTCGTCATTGACATAGCGGTCGTTCGGGCAATCCATGCTGACGGTAAACCCGTCCGGATAGCCGGCCTCGGCAAGCAATGCCTTGGACGCCTCCGGATCGTAAGGGTAGCGCTCTATTTCATCCGCCCTGGAGAACAGGAACGGCGAGATCATGATCGCCGACGGTGTGGAGAGGTTGCGCATCACCTTTTGCTTGATCGCCTCGATGTCGATCGCCTGATAGAAGGCCTTGCGCACCTTCGCGTCCTTGAACGGATTCTTGCCCTTCACATCCGAATAGAGCAGTTCGTCGCGGCTCTGGTCCATTCCCAGGAAGATGGTTCTGAGCTCCGGACCGGTCAGCGCAACGGTGCCGGCATTGTCATTGACGCGTTTGATGTCCTGAACCGGGATCGGGTAGATCATGTCCAATTCGCCGGACAGAAGCGCGGCAACGCGGGTGGCATCGGAGGAAATCGGCGTGAATTCGACGGTGTCGAGATTGTGTTTCGGCGTGTCCCACCAGCCGTCGAACTTTTCAAATACCGTCTTCACGCCCGCTTCGTGACTAACGATCTTGAAGGGGCCCGTGCCATTTGTATGAAGCGCGGCGTAGCTCGGTGTGGTGTCGGAGGCCGAGGTCACCTTGACCGTGTCGTGTTCAACCGTCCAATCCTTGTCCATGATGTAGAACGAGTTCCACTCATAATGCAGGATCGGATTCGGGCTGCTCAGGACAAAATCAACTGTATAATCGTCGACGATTTCAACCTTTGCGTCGGCCGGAACGTAGTTGGCGAGGTCAGAGCCTTCCGAGTGCACGCGCTCCACCGAAAAGGCAACGTCTTCGGCCGTGAAATCGTTACCGTTGTGGAACTTGACGCCCTTGCGCAGATAGAAGCGCCACCGGTTCGGCTCAATGATCTCCCAGCGCTCGGCAAGTGCCGGCTCGATGGCAAGATCCTCTCCCCGGCGGGTCAGGCCCTCATAGGTGTTTCCCAATGAGGAAAGGGTGAAAGTCTCGTTGAGACCATACGGATCGAGATTGCTCAAAGATCCCTGAAACGCGAATTTGAGCGTTTCGGCCTGAACAGCAGACGCCGTTCCCGCCACAAGGAGCGCTGCGGCGACTACTATTGATTTCTTTGTCATTTTTCCCTCGTTGTTTCCGTTTCCGGAATTGTCACCCGCGTCACACCCCACACTTTCGGCGTTGTGATGCAGCCAACTTGAGTGAACTATGACACCGTAACCGCAAGTGTTCAAATACGTTCAGGCGCAACTTCAGGCGCAACTACGACAATCCCCGCACAAGGCTGTCCAGAAAGGCCGCACAACGCTCCAGCTCGGAAAGCTCGATATATTCATCCGGCTGATGCGCCTGATCTATCGAGCCCGGGCCGCAAACGACGGTCGACAGACCGTGGTTCTGAAATATGCCGCCTTCGGTGGCGTAGACCACCACGTTGCGGGCATTGTCGCCTGTCAGCCGCCGCGCAATCATCTCGGCGCGGCCATCCGTCTCTTCCTGAAGTCCCGGCACATTCGCCAGTTCTTCCACATCGATCCGGCAATCTGGCGAAATCGCCAGCATGTCCGGCACAATCTCGTTTTGAATGAACGACTTGTAGGCCGTCAGCCACCCTTCCGCGCTGTCACCGGGAAGCAGGCGGATGTCGGTCACAAACGTGCAATGCTCTGCAGTGATGTTATGTGCCTGGCCACCGGAGATCTGGCCGCTGTGAAGCGTTGTGTAAGGCGGCACATAGGGGCAGTCCGGATCGGCCCTATCCCTGTTTTCAGCGGTTTTTCCATCCAGCCAGGTGATCAGCTTTGCTGCGGCCGAAATGGCCGATACGCCACGGTGCAGCTGACTGGAATGAACCGGATGCCCCTTTATGGTGGTCTTGAAAACGATAATTCCCTTGTGGCCAGTAACAACTTTCATGCCGGTCGGTTCCCCGACAATCACAAAGTCCGGCCTGGGCCCTCTGGCAAGCAGGTCCTGAATGAGCGGCGGCACGCCGGTGCAGCCGGTTTCCTCATCGTAGGAAAGGGCGATGTGGATCGGCCGTTTGAGATCCGCCGCAAGAAAGTCCGGTACGCGGGAAAGCACCGTGGCGGCAAAGCCTTTCATGTCCGCCGCTCCGCGGCCATAGAGCCTGCCATCGGAAACCCAGGCCGTGAACGGATCCCGCGTCCACGACTGACCTTCAACAGGCACCACATCGGTGTGGGCTGACAGCACGGCGCCGCCATCCACCTCGGGACCGATGATGGCATGAATCGCGGCCTTTTCCCCGCCTGCGTCCATCACACGCACGGGCGTGACGCCGTGGCTTTGAAGATAGTCTTCAACAAAGGAAATCAGGCCGAGATTGCTGCGGTCCGAAACCGTATTGAAGGAGATCAGTTTCTCCAGCATTTCCTGCGGCGAATAGGAGCGGCTCACATGACCTCCAGGGATTTGTCAGGCACGGGCGGCGGTGTCGTCACCCGGTATTTCAAGCTCACTTAAGCTTTTCATTGCAAAGATCTGCAAGGGAATTTCCTTGCCGCGCAACTTGATTTCAGCGGTTTCGGCGCCTTTCATCTCAGCCTGGGCAGCGTCAACGACAGACTTGGAAACCGACAGGAAACTGTCGTGGTCCTTGTTCGCCGTTTCGAGCCGGCTGGCGGTGTTCACAACATCTCCAAGAGCGGTGAGCCCTCCCGCGGATCCGGCCGACCCGATACGGCCGAGAATGGCCGGGCCCAGGTGCAGGCCGATGCCGAGACGGATCGGATCGTGGAATTGCGGCCCTTTTTCCGCGTCCAGCGTCTTCATTACCCCTTCGATGCGCCGGGCGGCCCTCAGCGCCTGACGGGCGCCGGTTGCGGCACCGGAGTCCATGCCGAAGATCGCCATGATGCCGTCGCCGATGAACTTGTCGACATAACCGCCCTCAGCGCGGATGGCCGCCGAGGACTGGTCCAGATATTCGTTCAGGAGATGCACGACATCATAGGCGAGCTGGGACTCGGTAATGCCCGTGAAGTTCCGCAGGTCGACGAACATCACGGCCACCTCCTGCTCCACGCCCCAGTAGTAGGCATCCTGCAGGTGTTCGCCGCCGTTGCCCTTTACCTTGACCGGAACCAGCGGCTGCACCGAGACGCTGCTGTGAGGCCGGATCTGGCAGGCCAGCCGGACATTGCCTGCAGCGCCGATCCGCTCAAGCACCTTTGTTTCCGCGGCGGTCGGTTCATCGAGCAGGCCTTCCCCTTCAAGAACTTTCACGCGGCAGGTTGAGCAGCGCGCCCGGCCGCCGCAGACGGAGGCGATCGGGACGTCATTTGTCCGGCAGATTTCCAGAAGTGTTGCGCCCGGCTGGGTCTTGATGGCCAGGCCGCCCGGATAGGTGATCGTGACGCTGCGGGCACGCAGGCTGAGGAGATAGCGGATCAGGACGGCCAGAAGACTGACAACAACAAGCCCGAAGAAGATGGCGCGCAGCTGGACAACCGCGTCTCCCGCCCAAAACGTTTGTTCCGGCGTGATCTTGGAGGTGATATCGCGCGTCGACGCCAGGCGGCGCGCCCCTTCGATCCAGCCCCACAGGGCCAGAACCGGCACGGCAATGGCAAAACCGGCCGCAAACAGGACAAACCTTCTGTAAAGGGAATGGAGCCGAAGCCAGAAGTGAAGCCCGATCATGGCGTGGAACCACACCACCAGCAGAAGGATGGACTGGTTGACCGCAACATCCGGCCAGAGAATGGTCAGCATCTGTTCGTAAACCGGAGAAAATCCGAAAGCCTTCGCAAGTCCCATGGTGACGGTGACATGCGGGATCAGCAGCCAGGGAATGTAGAGCCCGAGCGTGAGCTGAAGGAGCTCCCAGCGCGACATTTTCAGTGTGATCCGCTGGCTGGTCCGCCACAAAGCAAGGCTTGCGTGTGTCAGGGCCGCGCAGACCAGCACGGCTTCCCCGAACGGGCTGCGCCAGACCCAATAGTGCCAGATCGACGCCGCATCCATGGCCTGAACGGAAATAATGCCCAGCGCGTGATTGAGAAAATGGCTCAGGCAAAAGGCGAACAGTATCAGCCCGGTCCAGAGCTGCAGGCGTTGCCGCCAAGTGCCCATGCCGGGCGGTCCGGCGACCTTTGGCCGTGGCGCAGGCGCATCGGTTGAAGCAGACGTTGAACCAGGCACATTCATCAAAAGACTCCAGGCTGCCCAAGGATAGTCTCTGCAGCGGACAGAGGCGGCAATTTAAAAAATACTATGCAGATCAGTGCCGGGAGTGCCGGCGACGGTCAACCCGCACCGTGGAAAGATTTGGCCCCGGCACACCGGCCACTTGAAATGAAGCGCTGAACCCGCAAGTGTCCTGCCGGATATTCGGACAGGGAATACATTCATGAAGGTCTATGGCATCAAAAACTGCGACACGGTCAAGAAGGCGCGCAAATTCCTGGAAGAGGCGGGTCTCGACTATGAATTTCATGACTACAAGAAAGACGGCGTCGATGCGGACAAATTGGCAAGATTTGTCGGCGAATTCGGTTGGGAAGTCGTGCTGAACCGGCGGGGAACCACCTGGCGGCGGCTGGACGAGGCGACACAGGGCAGTGTTGTCGATGCCAAGAGCGCGCTGGATGTCATGATTGAACACCCGTCGACCATTAAACGCCCGATCGTCGAGGGAGCCTCGAAGAATTTCATCGGCTTCGACGCCGTCGCCTGGGAAATGGCGATGGAGCTGGGCGAACTGAAGTAGCCGGACAGGCCGATTGGCTGCCCGGCAGCGCGCCGGGCCGGTCCGGGCCGTCACCAGGTACGGCGTGGGCCGGTGTCGATGTGATAGTGGCCGGACGAATAGTGCTTGTAGCCGCCGACTTCCTGCTGTGATTTCAGGAAAGCGATGACGGAGGATGGGTTGCCGCCCACGGAAAAGTCCACCGCCTTGCAATTCAGGTGGTAGGAGTTCTTGGCGCCGCCCTTCCACCAGTTTTCCAGCCACCAGCGTTTGGTGGAATGAACCCTGACCTTGCCATACCGGCGGGCAACGCGGTTGAGCACCTTTTTCAGCTTGCGCGGAACGCACCAGGACGAGTCGTCGTAGTCAATCGAGTTGTGGGACGCGGTCATCCAGCCCATGCCGGTGACGCCGGACACCGTGCCACAGCCGCTGACGGCGGCGGTCAATCCAATACATAAGATCCAGGCAATGAGGCGCTGACGCATGACTGTTGAGCCTTGTCGAAAACCGGTTGCGATGTTGTCCCCCGCACCAAGGCTCCTGGAATTTGATTAAAATTCTAATGAAAAACATGGTTAACGCCGCCGGAAACCGACCTGTTCCGGCTCCAAACATCACCCCCGGCTCACATTTTCGGGGGCGAATGACTTTTATTCGAAGATCATGAAATCACGCGGGAAAGCCGGGGCGCTCAAGCAGAGCAAGCCGGCTTCTCCTTGCAAGGAGGCACAGCGCCGGCTGCGGGTCGAGCGCCGCCCGCGCTTTCAGCCCCTCAGGTCACATTGAACGCCGCGATGGCCGCCATGTTGACGATGTCGCTGTCCTTGGCGCCGATCGGCAGGATCTGGACCGGCTTATCGAACCCGACCAGGAGCGGGCCGATGACTGTGGCGCCGCCCAGCTCCTGCAGCATCTTGGTGGAAATCGACGCGGAGTGAAACGCCGGCATGACGAGCACGTTGGCCGGGCCGGCCAGGCGGCAGAACGGATAAGCGGCCATGCGGTCCAGGTTGAGGGCGACGTCGGCGGCCATTTCGCC
>JBNLAU010000083.1:0-6782 GCA_050302295.1 Roseibium sp.
CCGCCCGATCCGCCGCCGATCACACAGATATCCGGCGTCAACCTCGTAGCCATTACAGCTTCTCCCTCAAACGGCAACGCCGGTTCGCGATGAAGCAACCGGCGTCAAAAATATTTTCTCACCCGGCCTATTGCCGGTTTCTGTCGCTTCGGCGCAACAGCTTTCTGACGATAACCGGGATGAAAGCAACAGTGGCCAGGGCCGCGAACGCGATGGTGATTTCGGGCGTGACGAGATCGCCAACCGAAACGCTTTCACCGGCATTATCAGCGGCAATCAATACACTTTCCACGCCCTGCCCAAGCCAGGAATAGGCAAAACAGCCGGGAAGAATGCCAAGGAATGTTGCCGAAACATAAGTCCTGAGGCGTACACCGAACAGCGCGGGTGCGATGTTGACGACCCAAAAGGGAAAGAACGGCGCCAACCGCAAAGCCAACAGGAAGCCGAATGCATCGCGCTCGAACCCGTCAGCGAGACGCGCCGCGAGTCCGCCTATTCGCTTCTTCAGGAAATCGCCAAACGCGCTTCTGGCCGCAAGAAAGAGCGCCGTTGCTCCGACGGTCGCGGCAAAGGCAACAGCCGTTCCGCCAACCAGCCAACCGAACAGCAGCCCGCCAAAAACCGTCAAAACCGACGCAGCCGGGAACGAGAAGGCGACGGCGAGTGCGTAGGTGACGATAAAAGCCGCGAGCGATGATGCATAATTCGCCGATACGAAAGCGTGCAGCATTTCACGGCTCTCGGCGAGGTAATCGAGCGTAAGATAGTGATGCAATCCGAGCGCATAGCCAATGGCCAGTCCAGCGGCGATCACCGCGACCGGCACGAAACGGCGGATGCCGCCATTCGCACCATCCGGCCCCTTGTCGTCCTTCACTGCGTCGGTCCTGCTCATCGTGTCGCCATCTGCAATATCATGCCTGTCCAGTGTCCGCAGCCATTCCGGGCCTATCCTGCGGCTCTGGGTCTTCAATTGGCCCGCGCGAGCGCCGCACACAACCACCTCGCGCTGGCTCTCACCACCAATTGAGGAGGCCCGGGTGCAGGCTCACCCTTTCGTGAACCCGGCGATGGTCGGATCGGCCCGGCGAATTTGCCTGCGCCAATTGACATTCAGGCGGCGTTGTCCTTATAAGCCGCCCCATTCGGGCTGTTCAGTTCAGGGCGTATATACAGATGACTGCGGCAACCCGGTTAGCTCCTGATAGAATTATCAGAATGAAGAAGGGCCGCACTCCGCGGTATGAAAACAAATGAAGCGCACTTATCAACCGTCTAAACTTGTCCGCAAGCGCCGGCATGGCTTCCGCGCGCGCATGGCGACCAAGGGCGGCCGCAAGGTCGTGCAGGCCCGCCGCAACCGCGGCCGCGCCCGGCTGACCGCCTGAGCGGCTGCAGCGGCGAGAGGACCGGCCGGTGAAAATCCGGCAAGCTGGGCCAAAGCGGCTTCGCAAACGTGCCGAATTTCTTGCCGTCCGCCGTGGTGAAAAGCGTCGCGGGCGGCTCTTCCTGCTGGAAGTTCTCGATCGCGGCACCGGCGGCGAACCGCGTATCGGTTTTACGGTTACCGCCAAACAGGGCAATGCGGTTGTCAGGAACCGCATCCGCCGCCGCCTGAAAGAGGCGTTGCGCGTTCATGCCGCTGATGACATGAAGCCCGGGCATGACTATGTGGTCGTTGGACGCAAGGAGATCCTCGCGACCCCTTTCCAAACAATCGCTTCCGAGCTGTCTCGGCGCATAAGCGGAACGGATTCCCATGGATAACAACCGCAATCTACTGATTACCATTGCACTTTCGGTGCTGATCCTCGTGCTTTGGCAGATGTTCTACATGAACCCGCGCATCGAGGCGCAGCGCGAAGCAGCGCGCATCGCGGAAGAACAGCAGGCAGCAGAGAAACCCGCAGCAACTCCGGCGCCGGCGCCCACGGCAAACCAAAAACCCGGCGAAGTTCCCGGAACCCAGGCGGCCCCGGCCACGGCGTCCGAAGCGACCGCCGGCCGCGTCAAGATCGACACCCCGTCCCTGTCCGGGTCGATCAATCTCAGGGGCGCGCGTTTTGACGAGCTGGTCCTCAAGAACTATCGCACCGAGGTATCCAAGAACTCGCCCAATATCGAGTTGCTGAAGCCAACCGGGAACAAGGGCGCCTATTTCGCCGAGCTAGGCTATGCCGGAAGCGCCGAGACCGGCACCGTTCCTGGCCCGAACACCGTCTGGACCGCGGCGTCCGGTTCCACGCTGACACCTGATGCGCCCGTAAGTCTGACATTTTCCAACGAAAAAGGGCTGACTTTTACACGCACGATCAGCGTCGATGAAAATTACATGTTTACTGTCGACGACACGGTCGAGAACAGTTCCGGCGTTCCGGTGGACCTGTCTACCTATGGCCGCGTCACCCGGCTGGAGAAGCCGCAGACAACCGGAACCTATGTGCTACACGAAGGCCTGATCGGGGTCACCGGCGAGGAAGGCCTGCAGGAAATCAAGTACAAGGACGTCGAGGAAGATGGGGAAATCAAGCCTGGCAAGTCAAAAGACGGCTGGCTCGGGATTACCGACAAATACTGGGCGGTCACGCTCATACCGGTCGAGGACCCGGAATTCCAGCCGCGCTTCAGCTACAGCGACAAGAACGGCTCCAGCTACCAGGCCGACTTCCTGACTGACGCCGTATCGGTCCCCTCCGGCGGATCGACCAGTTTCAAGACGCGGATCTTCGCCGGCGCCAAGCAGGTGAACATGATCAAGGCCTACATGGAGAATCTCAAGATTCGCCAGTTCGACCTGATGATCGACTGGGGCTGGTTCTACTTCATCACCAAGCCGATGTTCTGGCTGATCGACAATCTCTACAAGATCCTCGGCAATTTCGGCCTGGCGATCCTGGCGACGACCGTCGTCGTCAAGGCCATCTTCTTCCCGCTCGCCAACAAGTCCTATGCCTCCATGGCCAACATGAAACGGATGCAGCCGGCAATGACCGAAATCCGCGAGAAATACGCGGACGACAAAATGAAGCAGCAACAGGAGATGATGGAGCTCTACAAGCGCGAGAAGATCAATCCGATCGCCGGCTGCTGGCCGGTCGCGCTTCAGATTCCGGTCTTCTTCTCGCTCTACAAGGTGCTCTACGTCACCATCGAGATGCGTCACGCGCCTTTCTACGGCTGGATCCAGGATCTGGCCGCGCCGGACCCGACCTCGTTGTTCAACCTGTTCGGCCTGTTGCCCTATGACGTGCCGCAGTTCCTGATGATCGGCGTGTGGCCGCTGATCATGGGCATCACCATGTTCCTGCAGATGTGCATGAACCCGACGCCGCCCGATCCGACCCAGGCGATGATATTCACCTGGATGCCGGTCGTCTTCACCTTCATGCTGGCGAATTTCCCGGCCGGCCTAGTGATCTACTGGGCGTGGAACAACTCGCTGTCGATCGTGCAGCAGGGGATCATCATGAAGCGGCATGGCGCGAAGATCGAGCTTTGGGACAATCTCGTCGCATTGCTGAAGAAGAAGCCGAAGCCGGCCGAGTAGTCGGCCGCCGCCACATCAGCACGACAAGATCCCCGGTTCGCGCCGGGGATTTTTTATGGCTTGAATGCAGCGGGCCGGTTGGGCACACTTTGCGTCCAACGGGGCTAAAACGGATTTCACTGGGGGCGTTTTATGCTTCGCCAATTCCGGTATTTGTTTCTGATCGTGTTTGCCGCGCAATTGGTGGCGTGGTCAGTTTACGCGGCAGAGACGGCGGATCCCGACAGTACGGCCGAGGTAGGCGTGGCGGTTCCGGAAGTCGATCAGCCGAGCGTCCTGCAGGTCCTCCAGTCGACCCCGGGCTACGGCCTGTTCGGCAACCTGATCCGGCTTGCCGGCAATCCCGAGATTTTTTCCGACGGCGGCCCGATGACGGTATTTGTCCCGGCCGATGGCGTTCTCCTCAAGGAGTTCAACGCATACATGGCTGGCGCGGAAGGAGAGGCCTATCAGAAGCGGCTTCGCAAGCTGGTCCTGTCGCACGTCTTGCGCGAGCAATACACGCAAGACGACATGCGCTACAATCTCTCGATGACCGGCGGCCGGCAGCACCTTCAAACCGTTAGCGGCGACGCTGTGACATTGCGCCTGGACGACGATCGCATCCTTGTCCAAGACGAGCGGGGCAACAGGGTACCCATCGACACGTCCATTGTCGCGGAAGACGGTGTTGTACACGGGCTCGTTGGCGCCATGCTTAAGGCGCGCTGAACCAATCCGTCGTCCTTGTATTTGTCCCGGCCCACGCTATAAAGCCGACGATTGATGAACGGGGGCCCACGCCGATGAACAAGTAAGCCCAATTCGCGTTGCCAATAACGAAGGAGCTTACGATGCACGGCCCGGACCCGAACACGATCTATCCCCTTGCCGGATTCCCCCAGACTGTCTTCCTGAAGAACTTAATTACCCGCCCGAATATCGAGGTTGGCGACTATACCTATTTCGACGATCCCGACGGTGCGGAACGCTTTGAGGACAACAACGTTCTGTATCACTACGCATTTCACGGAGACCGGTTGGTCATCGGCCGGTTCACCGCGATTGCCCGAGGCGCGCGCTTCATCATGAACGGCGCCAATCACGCCATGGAGGGCTTTTCGACCTACCCGTTCAATATCTTCAATGGCGGCTGGGAGAAGGGCTTCGACCAGCAGACATGGACCGACGCTGGCCGGGGCGACACCGTTGTTGGCAATGATGTATGGATCGGCACGGATGTGACGGTCATGCCCGGGACCGTGATCGGCGACGGCGCTATAGTCGCGGCGCGATCGGTGGTGGCGGGCGATCTTCCACCCTATGCGATCGCGGGCGGGAATCCTGCCAAAGTCATCCGCTTGCGGTATGACGAAGAGACGATCGCGCGTTTGCTGTCGATCGCATGGTGGAACTGGCCCGCAGACAAGATTACACGCAATCTCGACGCCATTCGCGGCAATGATATCGACACGCTCGCGGCGGCGGCGCAGGAGGAAACGTGACCCATCTGGAACCGATCGACGCGAAAGCGCTGTTCACCCGCAATTGGGTTTTCATCCGCGGTGTGCCAGCCATGAAGTTCCTGCCGCCGGAAGGACCGCCCGAGATCGCTTTCGCCGGGCGTTCGAATGTCGGCAAGTCGTCGCTAATCAATGCGCTGCTTGGCCGCAAGGGACTGGCCCGGACGTCCAACACCCCCGGCCGTACCCAAGAGCTCAACTATTTTGTACCGGACGGCCACACCGGTGAAAGCGGCGACCTGCCTCCAATGGCCGTCGTCGACATGCCGGGCTACGGATTTGCAAAAGCGCCCAAGGATATGGTCGACCGTTGGACCACACTTGTTTTCGACTATCTGCGCGGCCGGGTGACGCTCAAGCGCGTCTACCTGTTGATCGACGCGCGCCACGGGATCAAGAAAATCGACGAAGAAGTTATGGACCTGCTCGACAAGGCAGCCGTTTCGTACCAGATCGTGCTGACCAAGGCAGACAAGATCAAGCCGCCGGCCGTCACAAAACTGCTCGCAGAGACCGCAGATGTCGCCCGTAAACGTCCGGCCGCTTTCCCCGAGGTACTCGCGACATCGTCGGAAAAGGGCGCCGGCCTCGACGAACTGCGCCAAGCAATCGCCGTCGCGATCACAGGGTGATCGGATTTTCCTAGGCCGCCTTGTCGTCCGGGACGAAATCCAGCGCCACGCCGTTCATGCAATAGCGCTTTCCGGTCGGCGGGGGACCGTCATCGAATACGTGCCCCAGATGACCGCCGCAACGCCGGCAATGAACCTCGGTGCGCGGCAGAAACAGCTTGTAGTCCGTCCTGGTTGCCACGGCATTCGGAAGGGGTTTCCAGAAACTCGGCCAGCCGGTGCCGCTGTCGTATTTCGCCTTTGACGAATAGAGCGGCAGGTCGCAGCCCGCGCAGGTGAATGTGCCGGCGCGCTCCTCATGCAACAAATCGCTGGTGAAGGCCCTTTCAGTCTTTTCCTGGCGCAGAACCTCGTACTCGGCGTCGGTCAGAATGGCGCGCCACTCTTCGTCGGTCTTGACGATCTCGAACTCGCCGGCACGGGCAGACGCCACCATCCGCCAGTTCCAGAACAAGGCCGAACCAGCGGCCGCAACCGAAGCGCCGGCGGCGCCCAACAGCATAGCCCTTCTGTTCATCTCAACCTCCCTGATCTCGTATTAGTGAACCGTCCCGCGTCCGCGGGAATGACCGGTCAGATTTCATATGGCGCTTCGGGCCCTCACAGCACAGGCAAATTTTAGTGATCCCGCGGCGACCGCCCCTTGGCCGCCGCGGGACCCATCCGTCACGATGCCGGGAGGAGGACCGCATCGATAACGTGGATCACGCCGTTAGACTGATCAACGTCGGCAATCGTCACAGTGGCCACGCCGCCCTTGCCGTCCTTGATCATGATCTTGCCATCGTCCTGCATCGCTGTGAATTCACAGCCGCCAACCGTCGTGATTTTTTGCTCGCCGCCATTGTCGGCAATCATTCCGGCGATCGCAGCGGACATTACATCGGCCGCCACGACATGGCAGGTCAGGATCTTGGTGAGTTGATCCTTGTTCTCCGGCTTCAACAGCGTTTCCACAGCCCCCTCAGGCAGTTGGTCGAAGGCCGCATTGGTCGGTGCGAAGACCGTGAACGGGCCATCTCCCTGAAGGGTGTCGACCAATCCGGCGGCCTTAACCGCCGCGACCAGTGTCGTGTGGTCTTTCGAATTCACGGCGTT
>JBNLAU010000084.1:0-2822 GCA_050302295.1 Roseibium sp.
TGCCGGATGGCATCGGGCAGCGTCAGGCTCAGAAGATCGTTGTTGCCTTTAACGTCGCTTTGCCAGTCGGCAAAACGTGCGCCGCGATAAGCAGCTTCATCCAGCCTGAGCAGTTGGATCTCCGTTCCCATCGCACCGTCAAGCACAAGAATACGGGATTTGGCGAGGTCACGGAGGCGCTCGAAAGCGTCGGACTTGATCACAGTTCTTCCTTCCGGAATTTCATAAATATCTGAACCGGCGGGTTGGTACCGGCATGAATTCAACAGCTTGAAGATCAAGCCGCGTCAGGTTTCGGTCTTGGGCTCGTCGAACGCATCCCAGTACTTTGTTCGGTGATGCTCGTCTTCGTCCGTTGGATGCCAATCCTCGCCACGTGCCTGATAGACGGCCATGAGCCCAAGTATCTCGAGCGCCGAATGACCGCGGAATTCGTGGTCCTTGTCCTTGGCAATGAGAAACGGTGTTTTTCCCGCACCCATGTCGACGACGCTAAGTTCAAACCCCTGTTGCCGCAGCACGGCGTAAGCGGTTGTTTCAACGTTCTCGGCAGCGCTTAACTTTACCATTTCGAACAGACCCCGCTTCCTAAAGCACCCCGCCTTCAGGTGAACGCGGGATATTCCAACATCTTCGAAATGAACGGCTTTTCGACGTTCGTCCGCCCATTAAGCCGCCAGGTTTTCCCGTTCGCTCTGGTTCATGCCGAGCATGTGGCAGATGGCAAAGGTCAGGTCGGCCCGGTTCATGGTGTAGAAATGGAAATCGTTGATGCCGCGGTCGACCAGGTCCATGACCTGTTCGCAGGCAACGGCAACGCCCACCAGCTTGCGGGTTTCCGGATCGTTCGCCAGACCGGTGAACCGGCGGGCCAGCCATTGCGGGATCGACGTTCCGCACTTGGCGGAGAACACCATGGTCTGTTCGAAATTGTGGATCGGCAGGATCCCCGGGATCACCGGGACATTGATACCTGCCGCCGCGATCCGGTCCAGATAGGCATCGAACAGATCGTTATCGAAGAAATACTGCGTGATGATCCGGTCAGCTCCGGCATCGACCTTCCGTTTCAGATTGTCGATTTCACTCTGCCAGTTGCCGCTTTCGGGGTGCTTCTCGGGATAGCCCGAAACGGAGATATCGAAGTTGGCGATCTTCTTGATGCCCTCGACCAGATCGGAGGCATAGGCATAGCCCTTCTCATGAGGAACATACCGCGAGCCGATGCCTTCCAGCGGATCGCCGCGCAAGGCAACCAGATGACGCACGCCGAGGTCCCAATAGTCCTGGACGATGCCGTCGACCTCATCCCGGGACGCACCGACGCAGGTCAGGTGCGCAGCCGGAGCCAGCTCGGACTCGTTCAAGATCCGCTCGACCGTCTTGTGAGTGCGTTCGCGGGTCGACCCGCCGGCACCATAGGTCACGGAGACAAAGGACGGATCAAGCGGCGCCAGGCGCTGTACCGTCTCCCAGAGCGTTTCCGCCATCTTGTCGGATTTCGGCGGAAAGAACTCGAAGGAAGCCGTAATCGGCGACAGCGCAGGCTGGTGGGACCGGCGAGTGGAAATGGCAGTCATATCAGGCGACCTCTCGAGAAGAATTCTGGGCAGGCAGATCGGTGACAACTCGGCGGTCACGTGCCAGCCAAAGGGTAACTGTAAGGTTTGAATCGCTGTCTTCGCCCGGAACAAGGTCGGTGACCTTTTCCAGATCAAGTTCAAGAGTTTCCAGCCAACGCTCCATCTGGTCATGGGCAAACCCAAGCCGGCGATGAGCGTGTTTCTCCCGCAGGAACTCCAGTTCGTGCGGGGCAAAGTCGATGACGAGCAGACGCCCGCCAGGCCGCAACGCACGGGCAGCTTCCGCCAGCGCGCGAGCCGGATCATCCAGGAAATGCAGCACCTGGTGGATTGCCACGACATCGAAGGACCGCGGCGGCACATTCAGCGCGTAAACGTCGCCATGGCGCACCTGGGCATTGTTGAGCCCGGCCTTGGCAAGGTTCGCACGGGCAACTGCCAGCATGTCATGCGAGGCATCGACGCCAAGCGCCGAAACATACTGGCCGGAAAACAACTCCAGAAGGCGGCCGGTTCCGGTTCCAAGATCCAGGAAGGTCTGGAAAGGCTTGTCACCGAGCGCCTTGCGCATGGCCGCTTCCACATCCTCTTCGGACACATGCAGCGACCGCTCCCGGTCCCAGGTCAGGGCCCGCGCCGCGAAAAAGGCTGCCGCCTCTTCCGCTTTGGCCTTGCGGATTGCCAGGAAGCGTTCCTGATCGGCTGCCAGAACGGGATCCTCTTTCGAGATCCGCGCGACCAGCGCCCTGGCCAGCTCCCCTTCCGGACCATCGGCCAGACGGTAGTAAACCCAGGAGCCCTCCGGATAGCGCTTTATCAGATCTGCCTCGGCCAGAAGTTTCAGGTGCCGTGAGATCCGCGGCTGGCTCTGACCCAGGATCGCCGTTGCGTCCTTCACTGTCAGCTCGCTTTCCGCCAGCAGGGCGATCAATCTCAAACGGGTCGCCTCACCGACCGCCCTCAGGGCGGCAAGCGTATCGTCTACGGAAAGTGTCTGCTCTTCAGCCATGCTCTCAACCATCAATGTCGATATAAAGATATCTTTATATGACTCATACCCAGTTTGCAAGCCCTGAGTTCAATTGCGACGCGAATTCGTCCATATGCGGCAAGTCCGGTGTTTGGAGGCCGGTCCGGAACAATCACGGAATATGTGAAAACAAGCGGCAGTGTGTGTCGGCTGCTGTTCGCAACAGGAACACAGACGAAGTGGCGAACTTCCATCCCTGGCAGTGGGGC
>JBNLAU010000085.1:0-4317 GCA_050302295.1 Roseibium sp.
ATCGTCGGGCGCCTGATCCCGGCCGGTACCGGCGGGGTCATGAAGCGTATCCGCAAGATTGCGACCCATCGCGACGACCTGATCCAGGAAGCGCAGCGGCAGCAGTCTTCGGAAAGCGCGGCGGAAGGCCTGCTGGAAGACATGTCGACAGGTGGCGCCGAATAACCGGCGTTCCGATAACTTATCGAAAGGCCGCCTCCGGGCGGCCTTTCTCGTATCTGGACGAAGACAGAGGTTTGAAATGAACGACAATGATATCGAACTGGATCCGGTGGTCTATATCGTCATAGGCCGGGTCTGGGAAAACGAGAATGCTTCGCCGCAGGACGCGGTTTCCATTCATGCGCTGCTGAGGGCCGCGGATGACGATGACGCAGTGCGCAAGACGCTTGAGTCTCTCTCTGCTCAGGGCTTCGTGGAAGCGGAACTGGAGCAGATCGGCGTCATGGACGGCGAGCCGGACGACCCGGTCTATGAAGGGGCTTATCAGGATGCCCTTGCCGGCAATGTGGCGATCGTGACTTTCTCCGTCTGAGAGCCTCATCGGGACGGCCTCACGGTGTAAAGGGCAGGGGGCGGCATGCGGAATTCGGACAGTGGCGGATCGACCGGCGGACACAAACGATTCCTTCACCTGTAAGCGACTCCTTTGTGCCGCTCGGTCCCCGCGATTTACGCGGATTTGAATCGCTCGAAACGGGTTTTGCCGGCGTCCTCGCTCAACGTGCGAATCCGGCTGCGAAAGAAAATTACAAAAACAGCTCCCAAAAATTGTGATTGTCGGCGCTATGTGCCGGAAATCATGTCACTAATTCAGCCTGCCACCCTGAAAACCGCAGAATGGCGGTTTTTTCGACAAAGCACTTGACGCATAGGGTGCATGTGAGTAGTTTCCGCGCATCCCAAGGGCAGGCGGTAAGAGTGAACCGTCCAGCGCTGCCAAAGGCGCAGGACCCAATCCTTTTAAACGCTGCCGGGTTGTATAGGCGAATACGCGTCGATTGCATGACCGCGAGGCAACTCGTGGTCCTCTGGTTTTTCGCAGCGCCTGCCGCTCGACTTAGAGCGCGCGGGCGCGATTCTGCATGGCTAACGGCTTGTGCCGGTGGGTGTTCAGGGTCTGCGGGGACTGCAGTTGCAGACGAATTTTTGGATGGACAAGGTAAAGGGCAAAGAATGCCGACCATCAACCAGTTGATCCGCAAGCCGCGGAAAGATCCGCCCAAGCGGAACAAGGTGCCGGCCATGGAGGCCTGCCCTCAGAAGCGTGGTGTATGTACCCGCGTTTACACGACGACGCCGAAGAAGCCGAACTCGGCTCTGCGTAAGGTGGCCAAAATCCGCCTGACCAACGGCTTCGAAGTCATTGGCTACATCCCGGGTGAAGGTCACAACCTTCAGGAACACTCGGTGGTGATGATCCGCGGCGGCCGCGTCAAGGATTTGCCGGGTGTGCGCTACCACATCATTCGTGGTGTGCTGGATACCCAGGGCGTCAAGGATCGTAAGCAGCGTCGTTCGAAATACGGCGCTAAGCGGCCGAAGTAAGGAGCACATCAGATGTCCCGTCGTCACCGCGCTGAGAAACGCGAAATTAACCCGGATCCGAAGTTCGGGGATATGGTCGTCACTAAATTCATGAATTCCATCATGTATGACGGCAAAAAATCCGTCGCCGAGCGCATCGTTTACGGTGCATTCGACGTCGTCGAAAACAAGACGCGCGAGAACCCGATCGAAGTGTTCCACGCCGCTCTGGAAAACGTCATGCCGCAGGTGGAGGTTCGCTCCCGCCGTGTTGGTGGTGCGACCTACCAGGTGCCGGTTGAAGTTCGCACCGACCGTCGTCAGGCACTGGCTATCCGCTGGCTGATCACCGCTGCGCGCAATCGTAACGAAACCACGATGGTTGATCGCCTTTCCGGCGAGCTGCTCGATGCGGCCAACAATCGCGGCACAGCGGTTAAGAAGCGTGAAGACACGCACCGGATGGCAGATGCCAACCGCGCGTTCTCGCACTATCGCTGGTAATTTGTGACTTCGAAGGGCTGACGCTATGTCGCGCACGCATAAAATCGAGGACTACCGCAACTTCGGCATCATGGCACACATCGATGCCGGCAAGACGACCACGACCGAGCGGATCCTCTACTACACGGGCAAAAGCCACAAGATTGGTGAAGTTCATGATGGTGCTGCCACCATGGACTGGATGGAGCAGGAGCAGGAGCGTGGCATCACGATTACCTCTGCTGCTACCACTGCTTTCTGGAATGAAAAGCGCCTGAACATCATCGACACTCCGGGCCACGTTGACTTCACCATTGAAGTTGAACGCTCCCTGCGCGTGCTTGACGGTGCTGTCGCCCTTCTGGATGCCAATGCTGGCGTTGAGCCGCAGACCGAGACTGTCTGGCGTCAGGCCGACAAGTACAACGTCCCGCGGATGATCTTCGTCAACAAGATGGACAAGCTGGGCGCTGATTTCGATCGTTGCGTCAAGATGATCAAGGAACGCCTCGGCGCAACTCCGCTGGTCATGCAGCTGCCGGTTGGTGCGGAAAGCGAATTTGCCGGTGTTGTTGATCTTCTCGAAATGAAGGCGCTCATCTGGCAGTCGGAAAATCTCGGCGCTGCTTGGGATGTTGTCGACATTCCGGCTGATCTGGCAGATCGTGCTCAGGAAGCGCGCGATGCCTTGATCGAAACCGTTGTCGAGATCGAAGAAGAAGCGATGGAAGCTTACCTGGAAGGCGAAGAGCCCTCCATTGACAAGATCAAGCAGTTGATCCGCAAAGGCACCATCAGCAACGACATCGTTCCGATCTTCTGCGGTTCCGCGTTCAAGAACAAAGGCGTTCAGCCGCTGCTTGACGCCGTTGTCGATTACCTGCCGAGCCCGGTTGAAGTTCCGGACATCAAGGGTATCGATCCGAAGACCGAAGAAGAAATCGCCCGCAAGTCCTCCGACGAAGAGCCGCTCGGCCTGCTGGCGTTCAAGATCGCCAACGACCCGTTCGTCGGCTCCCTGACATTCTGCCGCATCTATTCCGGTGTCCTGAACAAGGGTACGTCCCTGCTCAACACCGTGAAAGACAAGCGCGAGCGCGTCGGCCGCATGATGCAGATGCACTCCAACTCCCGTGAAGACATTGACGTCGCATACGCTGGCGACATTGTGGCCATCGCGGGTCTGAAGGACACCACGACTGGCGACACACTGTGTGATCCGCTGAAGCCGGTGATCCTGGAGCGCATGGAATTCCCAGAGCCGGTCATTGAGATCGCTGTTGAGCCGAAGACCAAAGGCGACCAGGAAAAGATGGGCCTGGCGCTCAACCGCCTGGCAGCTGAAGATCCGTCCTTCCGCGTGAAGACAGACGAGGAATCCGGTCAGACCATCATCGCCGGTATGGGCGAGCTGCACCTGGACATCATCGTCGATCGCATGAAGCGCGAATTCAAGGTCGAGGCGAACATCGGTGCGCCGCAGGTGGCTTACCGTGAAACCATCACCAAGACTTCTGAAGTGGACTACACCCACAAGAAGCAGTCTGGTGGCTCCGGTCAGTTCGCTCGCATCAAGCTCGTCATCGAGCCGGCCGAGCCGAACGAAGGTTACGTTTTCGAAAGCAAGATCGTTGGCGGCAACGTCCCGAAGGAGTACATCCCGGGTGTCACCAAGGGTATCGAAAGCGTCATGTCCTCCGGTCCGATCGCCGGGTTCCCGATGCTCGACATCAAGGCAACCCTGATCGACGGTGCTTACCACGACGTCGACTCCTCTGTGCTTGCCTTCGAAATCGCCGGTCGTGCCGGTTTCCGCGAAGCGATCCAGAAGGCCGGTCCGAAACTTCTCGAACCGATCATGAAGGTCGAGGTTGTCACCCCGGAAGACTATATGGGTGATGTTATTGGTGACCTTAACTCCCGCCGCGGCCAGATTGCTGGCACTGAAAACCGCGGTGTTGTCACGGTCATTACCGCCATGGTTCCGCTGGCCAACATGTTTGGTTACGTGAACAACCTGCGTTCCATGTCTCAAGGCCGCGCACAGTACTCGATGGTGTTCGATCACTACGAGCAGGTGCCGCAGGCTGTCGCCGAAGAGGTTCAGGCGAAATACGCCTGATCCCAACCTCTTGATGTCAAAAAGAAATAGAGAAACGGAGTAATCCGATGGCGAAGGAAAAGTTTGAGCGCAACAAGCCGCACGTTAACATTGGCACGATTGGCCATGTTGACCACGGCAAGACGACGCTGACCGCTGCAATCACAATGACGCTGGCTGAGTCCGGTGGTGCGACTGCAAAAGCT
>JBNLAU010000086.1:0-4189 GCA_050302295.1 Roseibium sp.
GGCCCATATTAAGTGCCCTCGCTGTAAAACTAGCATTGAATGCTACGGTGACAGGGAAGAATTCCCTATAAATTTATCTTAATAAATCAAATAATTTACTTATTTCGCTTTTTATCTGCTTTCTTATCATTCTTCGGCTTACTCTTCGGATCAGGCGGTGTCTTGAGCATCCGCTTGAGGATCTCGTCGCCCTTTTCCTGATCTGGTTTTTTATCGGTGTCTGACATGAATGAAAATTTCCGCGAGAATCAAATTCGAGAAGATGAGTTCTTATATCAATTCGGACGCACAATTACCCAATGGCAATCTGTGGAAGCTGCTTGCTACGAAATTTATCGTACATTCATGCATGGCGCGAACCAGAAACTTATCTCCGTTAATTGGCACAACCTGCAAAGCTTTGATGCCAGGATTACCCTGTTAGAACGATGTGCATATTTCATCCTTGATGAAACAACATTAGATGGCGAATGGAAGAACCTAAAAAAACGGCTTAGGAAGGCAAGTGAGATTAGAAATGCAATAGTCCATTCTACATTCGGCACAGAAGTTAGAGATGGAATAGGAACTCCACGCCTTGCTCCAAGTTTTTTAGATGCCACTGCTATCGTCAAAAAACGTGCAATGAACCCAGATTTTCGATTTGAACAAGATAGGTTGCGAACAGAGGGAATGAAATTCAGGCGTCTATCAGTTGATGTCCTAAAGTTTATCGATGCTCATCTTTCGCATGATTAGATAGATATTTCGCGCCAAATCCTTGGACGAACCTATCGTAATAAAATTCTCGCTTTCCAAAAAACAAACCAACTCGGAAGCTCCCGCCTCTATCATCTCAGGCGTAACCTCGATTTCCTCAATGGAATCAGACTTATCGCGATCTTGGTACGTCAAGTATATAATTCCCGATCAAGTCGGGGATGACGCGGGGAGGTGCGAGGGTCAGGTCTTTTTTCCTTGTGCGGTTCCCCTTAAGGTCCAAGCAATAAGTTCGATCTTTTTCCTTCCTGCCGGACCTTCCCATGACCGCAATAGACATTCTCATGCCCCGCCCGATGCTGCAGATTGTTCAGGATCAGCTGGACGACGCCTTTACGGTGCATCGGCTCTACGAGGCAGAAGATCCGGAGAGGATGCTGGCCGAGGTTGGTGACAAGATCCGGGGCGTGGCGATGGCCTTCGGCCCGGTCGACAAGGCGCTGCTCTCAAAAATCCCGAACACGGAAATCGTTGCCAGCTTCGGCGTCGGCTACGACCACATCAATACGGACGACTGCCTGGCGGCTAACGTGATGGTCACGCACACGCCGGATGTCCTGACGGAGGAAGTTGCGGATACGGCGGTCGGCCTGATGATCATGACTGTCCGGGAGTTCGGCCAGGCAGAACAGTGGCTGCGCCGGGGCAACTGGGAACAGCGGGGCGCCTACCCGCTCAGCCAGGCGACCCTTCGGGGCCGCACCCTTGGTATCTTCGGGCTCGGGCGTATCGGCAAGGCGATCGCGAAACGGGCTGAAGCCTTCGGCATGAAAATCCACTACCATGGCCGCAGCAAGCAGGACGATGTTGCCTATCCCTATCACGCCACGCTCAAGGATCTTGCAGCCGCCTGCGATACGCTGATGGTGGTTGCGCCCGGTGGCGCGGCGACCCGCCATGCCGTCAATGCGCAGGTGCTGGAAGCACTCGGTCCGGACGGTATCGTCATCAACATCGGCCGTGGCACGGTCATCGATGAAACGGCCCTGATTGCAGCGCTTGAACGCGGCACGATCTATGGCGCGGGGCTGGATGTCTTTGAAAACGAGCCGCATGTTCCAGAAGCGCTCCTGAAACTGCCCCGCGTGACCCTGCTGCCGCATATCGGCTCCGCCTCACAGGCCACGCGGAACGCCATGGGTCAGCTGGTGGTGGACAATCTGAAGAGCTGGTTCGATACCGGCAGTCCCATTACGCCCGTTCCGGAAATGAAATCGGCCTGAACGACACGTTGGCATGACGTCTTGTCAGGTTCCACGCGGATAACAGGTCTCGCCATCTGATTGAGACTTGCCCCACCCTTTCGGATCCGGATCGGCGGCCTTCCCTCCGATGACCATCTCCCGCTTGCCGGCAAAACCACGCGTCTTCTCAACGTGGAACCCGGCGGCCTGGAGATTGCGGCGGACCCAGCCGGCGGCGGTATAGGTCGCCAGTGTGCCATTGGAGGCGGTCAGGTCAGCAGCGGCTTTCAGAAGACCGGCATCCCACAGTTCCGGATTGCGTGCCGGGCTGAACCCGTCCAGATACCAGGCGTCAACCGGCGCAATGGACCGGCTGCTTTCGCCCCCTTGCGCATCCGTCAGCGTCAGGTCCCGGATCAGCGCTCTGGCGTCACCGACGCCAAGCAACAAGTTCGCTCCGCCAACGTTCAACCGGTTCCAGCCCGGCCGGGGCTGCCAGATATCGATGAGCGCTCCGGCGAGGTTTTCAAGCTCGGGAAACACCTTGAGCGCCCGTTCGAGCTGCTGCGCGGTCATCGGGTAAAGCTCGAAGGAAATGAATGTCAGCTCCGGCGGCTCGGCAAGCGTTTGCAAGGCGGCAAGCGTGGTCAGAAAATTCAGTCCGGTGCCGAAGCCGAACTCGGCAATTGTAAACGCGCTCCGGCTGTAAAATCGTTCCGGAAGCCGGTTGCCCGCCAGAAAGACGTGACGCGTTTCGGCAAGACCGCCCGCTTTGGAAAAATAGGTGTCATCGAAGCCCGCAGCCCGTGGCACGTCCCCTTCCAGCCATTGCAGATCCGGCGCTTTTGTCGTCATGTCATTCCGCATCGCTTATCTGAAAACCGGCTGATCCCCGCACGACCGGTTCAAAGCCTTTGCCAACACTCAACGCTTCTCATATGAGAGCGTGCGAGAGCAATCAATCAAGAAGGTGTCTTCCTTAAATGACACAGAGCCCCGCCGAACCGTTTGATGTTGCCATTGCAGGCGCCGGTATCTTTGGGCTTTCGGTCGCTTACGCGGCGATCCGGGCAGGGTTGCGCGTGGTGGTTCTGGAAGCCGACAAGGTGGGGGCGGGGTCA
Source organism: Roseibium sp. (assembly GCA_050302295.1). Taxonomy (GTDB): domain Bacteria; phylum Pseudomonadota; class Alphaproteobacteria; order Rhizobiales; family Stappiaceae; genus Roseibium. The sequence goes on from JBNLAU010000086.1 coordinate 3,065, forward strand.
AGCGGCGGTTTGCTCGGCGCACTCATGCCGCATATGCCCGCGCGCTGGAACCCGAAGAAGGAGTTCCAGTTTCAGGCCCTCCTGAACCTGGAGGACCACGTACGGGAGCTGGAAACCGCCACGGGTCTCGACTGCGGCTACAGCCGCTGCGGCCGTATTCTGCCCCTGACTACCACGGACAAACTGGAGCATCACCTGGAGCGGGCGAAGGAAAGCAAGCTGCGCTGGCATCCGGAGGACACCGGGTTTTCCTACGTCGTTGAACCAGCCGGCAGCCGTGCCGACTGGCTGGCCCCTGAGGCGGCACCCTACGGCATCGTTTATGAAACACTGGCTGCCCGCATCTCTCCCCGGCGCTATCTCACCGCGCTCAGCCGCTTTGTCCGCAGCCATGGCCAGCTCATCGAAGGCGCAAAGGTCGCCGGATTTGAAGAAACGGACGGCCTCGTGCAATTGGCGGACGGACAGGAGCCTGTCGCCGCAGATCGTCTGGTCGTATCGGGAGGGTTTGCTGCATTCGACCTGATCGAACAGCTCACCGGAGAGAGGATCGGCCGGGGCGAAAAAGGTCAGGCGCTGATCCTGGACGGCAAGGGCCTTGAGGACAGGCCCGCGATTTATTGCGACGGACTTTATGTGGTCCCCCATGCTGACGGCACGGTCGCTATCGGCAGCACATCCGACCGGGAATTTGACGATGTGGCCCCTTCCCCGGCCCGCACTGCCGAGCTGCTTGAGCGCGCGACGGCGTTCTGCCCGTCTTTGGCAGGACGTGAACTCATCAGCGACTGGGCCGGCATCCGGCCGCGCTGTCACAAGCGTGATCCGCTGATTGGCAAGCTGCCGGGATATTCCGGGATTTATGCCGCCACCGGAGGGTTCAAGATCTCGTTCGGCATTGCCCATCTGGTTGCCGATTGCCTGATTGCGGAAATGACAGGCCGGAATGCAGCCCACCCGCTACCGGAAACGTTTCGTCCCGCCAATCATTTCGGCACCAACCGTCTGGAGGCTGACACACCTTTGAACGCTCTCAGATAAAGCGGACGGCAGCAGGCGGTCCGACCGCAATATTAGACGGAGCGCACAGTTAGTCTGTCAGAACTTGGGAAGTTATAATCGGCA
>JBNLAU010000087.1:0-4111 GCA_050302295.1 Roseibium sp.
ATGACGGACCGGGCCTGACACCGGAACAGCGGGCGGAGGCCGTCAAACGGGGCCGCAGACTGGATGAAACCGTGCCCGGGACGGGGCTTGGCCTGTCGATTGTTGCCGATCTTGCAGCGCTTTACGGTGGCGAACTCGTGCTCGATGGATCGGCGCTGGGCGGACTGAAGGCTACGCTCATTCTTCCCGCCTTGACCAGGGAATGAGTGAGTGTTGAACAATCGCGGGGCCCTGTTATACCACCCGGCACTAGTTATGACCCATCTGACCGTATTTTCGGATCGCTCGGCAAGGAGCGTTTTGCAGGTCGATGCGGGGCATCGGCCAAGAAGCGCGACGCCGTCCAGGCGCTTCGAAAACACGGCCTCCGGTGGATCATATCGGCCCGCCGGACGTCGTTGCGCTGTTTGCCCGACCGGACGGTCGCGCTGCACATCGCGCCTCGCCGGCAGACCGATATGATCCATCAGATGAGTCATAACTAATGCCGGGTGGTATTACTGGTGTCTGAATTGTCATTTATGCCCCACTCAAAAATCCGCCGGCGACCGGGCGGTGGACCGGTGCCGGTCACGCAGTCGCTACATCCACTGAAATGTATCGATACGTTATGCAGCTATCGGTTTAGATTTCATAACCGGTGAGCGGGAACTCTTTTTGCCGAGAGCGGTCAAACTTCCTGTGCTGTCAAGGTGCGGCCAAGATGCAGTTTGTTGCCCATCCTGCGGGCATGCTGTGCGGACTTGCGCAAGAGAGCCCGAACCAGGTGACCAGACTGCGGTCGTGCGGAGCCGGTGGCCAGTGCCGAAAGGCGCAAAAGTTCCGCGTCGAAATAGCTTTCGCCGGATCTTATCGTGAAGCGCCGGACAGGCAGCAGTTGGTTAAGGGCGGCTTCCGCGGCGCCTTCCTGAAGCCGGGCCTCGGCGAACCACGCTTCCGCATAGGGGCGTGCGAGGATGGCTCCGGTGGCTAGATAGGCCTTGTAGCCGTCCTCCATGAGACGGATGCCGGTCTTGTCGCCGACAACCGCACGCACTCTGCCCAGGTTGATCTGAGCCTGGGCCAGCTGCTGGGCGAAACCCTTTTCCTTGCTGAGAGCGGCGGCGGTCGTCGCGTGATGTTCGGCTTCCCGGATGTTGCCCAAAAAATTGTAAGCGGTTGCCTGAAAGCAACTGCTGAATGCCCGGCAGAAGGCATGATCGGAGAGGAGAGCTGCGGTTTCCAGGGACAGGCAATTGTCGTGGAGCTTGTCGGGAAGGTCCATCAGAGCGTAGCACCAGCTCAGGTAAGACCTTGCCAGAATGCCGAGATCCAGGCTGTAGCGGGTGATCATCTCGTTGAAATCAGCTTCGAGCGATGCTTTGACCGCGCTCAGCATGCATTGTTCCGCTTCCTGCAATGCACCGACATAAAAGGCTCCGACGCCCGACATATAGTGGCCTGCGGTGATTTCAATCGGATCCTGGCGCATCATGGCAATGCGCAGAAAGTCGTCGCTGAGCTGTTTGGCGAAACGGATATCCGCCTTGAGGATATATGCGCCCCAAAGCCCCCAGATCATCTGCAGGTCTTCCGCGGAATTGCCATCCTCGGAGCTCAGGGCACGCGCCCTGGTATAGACCTCGTGCACCTGTTCGGACGCAAAGCCGTGCTTGGTCATCACTTGCGGTCCGAGCAGCAGAAGGAACCGGTTGATGGTGCTTTCGCGCTTGGTCTTGCTCTCGATCCGCTTTGCGAGCTCCAGGCCATTCCTGAAGTGTTTACCAGCCTCTTTGTGCGCGGACAGGCGGGCAGCCTCGACACCGGCGATCTCGAGATAGTCCAGCGCCGCCACGATATCGTCCGCCAGTTCGAAGTGACGGGCGATCACCTCTGACGCAATGAGGGGAAAGCGCTCCGGGTGGGTGGTGAGGACCGTGGCGATCCGCTGGTGATACTGACCGCGCACCTGCGGTCCGATTGACTGATAGGCCAGGTCCTGAACAAGACCATGCTTGAATTCGTACAGGCCTTCTCCGGCCGTCCCGACCGGATAGATCAGACCGGTTTTTTGAAACGCGGCGAGATGAGCGGAGACCTGCTCGCTGATCAGTCCGGAAACTTCGGCAAGCAGTTCCTTGCAAAATTGCTTGCCGATCGCCGCAGCCGTCAGCAGCAGTTCCTTGCCCGCTCCCAGATGCGAAATCCGGGCGGCAAGCGTTTCGCGCAAGGAGGCAGGGATGAGTGTTTCCTTACGCTCTTCGAACAAGGCGCTGCCGCGGTCATGCGCGATGTTCATCAGTTCTTCCACGAAGAGAGGTATGCCGTCGGAGCGCATGACAATGTGGTCGAAATGGGCATCCGTCATGTCGTCCGGCCGCAACCTGCTTGCCAGAGCCCGGGTCTGAGCTTCGTTGAGCCGGCCCATTTTCAAGGTCCGGTCCGCCGGGCGGTTGAGACCCGGTTCTTCCTTGTCCGGCCGTCTGGTGATCGCAATCAGGACATTGCTGTTTTCAAGCGACCGGCAGAGGTAGGTGATCAGTTCCAGCGTGCTGTCGTCCATCCAGTGGCCGTCTTCGAAAATCAGGGCAACCGGATGGATCTCAGAAAGGCGCCTGAAGCAGGCCAGAAGCGTTTCCAACGGGTGTTCCGCCGTTGCGTCCTGAAGCGGCGGATGACTGTCCATACCACCGCATTTCAGGATGGCGCGCAGATTGGCGTTGTGTTTGGCTGTGTCGAGATCGAGGTCGATCAACAGGTTCTGGATGACCGATCCGATCAGACTGGGGCTTTGCAGTCCTTTCAGCCCCAAAAACGCGTAAAGTCCCTGGGCAACGGGGAAGAACGGCGTGCGCCTGTGATGAACGGACCCGAAGAAATTGAGAACGAGTGCCTGCTCGGTGCCTGCCTGTTCCAGGAAGGTATGCAGCAGTCTTGACTTGCCGATGCCCGGCTCGCCCTCAATCAGGATGGAGCTAGACTGTCCGTTCTTCGCCTCAGCCCAGGCAGCGTGCAGGACCTTCATTTCTTCCGATCGGCCGGTGAATGCGGACAGACTGCTTTCGAGAGCTCCCGTCCAGAACCGGGAGGCAGACGCAATGGACTGAGACACTTCATAAGCTTCACCGGCTCCGTTGCTGAGCAGGACTTTCTTGAGCTTGAAGTTGCTGCGGAATAGGGAGCGCACATTGCAGGACACCAGAAGCGTATTCCCTGGAGCGCCTTGTTCGAGTTTCGAGGCCTCTTCAAATACAGCCCCCGAGACGTCCTGAGGCGACAGGCTTGGGCCCTCGTCGTGCAGCACAAAGCCCTCACCGCTGGCAACACCGCAACGCAGCCGGGCGTCGGTACTATATCCGTTGCTCTCGAAGGCTCTTAAAACCCGCTGTGCAGCGAGAACCGCGCGCTCGGAATCAAGCTCCCTGAGTACCGGGACGCCGAAAACCAGCATCTTTTGTCCACTCGGCAGGTGGACCAGCTTTCCGCCAAACTCGGATGCCGCCACCGCGCAGACGTTTCCAAGTCTACTGAAGAGGGTTTCAAATTCGGCCGCGGGCATCTGCGTGCGCATGGCTTCCAGTTCGCTGAAGCCGAAGACCGCAACGCTGAGTTCAGATCTCACGGGAATGTCCAGCGGGCTGGAACCCGGGCGTAATTCCGCCGTCCGGCCGCGTGAGGTTTTGCCTAGGCCGGGTGTGTCTTTGGCTTTTCCGGTAGCGGAAAACTTCATCACCGACCGGAAATATCCATATTGCATCGACCTGCAACAACCGACATTTAGCCCCCGCTATCAATTGCTGGTTGTGATTCTGCGCCAAATTAACGCAATTACCATGAAACTACTAATGCAATAAATACGCAATTCTGGTTAGATTATTGTGTTCCGACTGGCCCTGGATGATGGCGTCTTTTGTGGGGCGGACAGGCAGTCTGCCTCCAGTTCGGCGTCAAAGGCCTATCGGTCCGCAGGTCGGCCAGCGTCCTGGCGGATACGGCGATGGTGCAGTCCGCCGAGGCACAAAGGCCTCGCTGGACGTCATCGGAAGGATCGGATGTGTTTTCCGGCAGTTGTTTGTCCTCGGCCCATGTCCTGGTCCAGTAGACCTGGACATCAGTGGTGCGGCCATTGTCT
>JBNLAU010000088.1:0-7864 GCA_050302295.1 Roseibium sp.
CGCCGGACGGGTTCCGGCGGATACTCGTCATAGTCTTCCTGATAACCGTCGTCTTCGGCATCGTAATAGCTATCGTTTTCGCGAAGGGAATCGATTGCATAGCGGCCGGGCCGGCGCTGCGGCCTTGGAGCGTCGCGATACGGATCGTCCGGCACTTCATATCCAGCCAGCCCCTGAACCTGCTCGTCCAAGCGGTCCAGAGCACCCATGACCTCGTCAATGCCGGTTTCACGAACGGGCGCGCGACGGCGCGGCGCCGGGCGGGCAGCACGGCCGGAGCGTCCTTTTCGGGGCGCGGAAGTTCCCTCATCCGACAGGAGCCGGTCCAGTTCGTCGGCGACCGCGTCCAGATCCTCGTCCCGGTCGTCCGCGAAATGGGAATCGTGACTGTTGCCGAGAGCGGTTGCAGTCCGTGTCAGCCGTTCGATTCGACTACGCGCGGGTTCGCGCCGTGGTGCGGCATGATAGTCATCGCCTTCATACACGTCACGGCCGCGGCGTCCTGCCTCGTGTTTCTTCCAAGCCGGCATATCTTGACCCTGGGCTTACGGCCAATCAGGCCGCTGATGGAGCAGACTGCACCGGGATTCCGCCGAAGACGGGACAAGTGCAGCATTTTGGAAGACTTTGTCGGTTTAGGGTAAACAGGCAGTTAATCGGCGTTGCCAAATGCAAAAAGCTGCGGTTTTCGAGAGAAAGTCCCCAATTCCTTGGCAATCTTCGGGCGAATCGCCCAAATGTCCGTTCACGAATTTCCGCAATGGACCTTACGCGGCTGGACCTTAACGCAAACGTAAGCTAAATAAAGCGCAAGAAACCGGCCTTTCACATGCGCATTCGCCGCGAGCCGCATTTGCATGCGCCCAAGGTGAATTCTTCGGAGCGGGTTTCTGAAAAGCGAACAATATCAACAATGAGCCGGCGAACGGCTGGAAAAGAGTACAACTGCTATGAGCGAAGCGCTTTCGATCCTCAACGAAGACGATCTGGTCGACGTCGTATCCGCGAATGACGACAGCACCAAGAAAACGCAATTCACGATCGGCGATCTGGCCAAGGAGTTCGACTGCACTCTGCGGACCTTGCGGTTCTACGAGGACAAGGGTCTGCTTAACCCGAAACGAGACGGGCTGAACCGCGTCTACAACCGCCGCGACCGGGCGCGACTCAAGTTGGTTCTAATGGGCAAGCGCGTCGGTTTCTCCCTGTCTGAAATCCGCGACATGCTTGACCTTTACGATCTGCGCGACGGCCAGGTGACCCAGTTGCGCGTTGCCCTGTCCCGTTTCAATGAGCAGATCGCTATTCTGGAAGTCCAGCGCAAGGACATCGAACAGGCCATCGAGGAACTCTCCCGCACGGTCGAGATCGTCTCCGGCATCCTGAAGCACAAGGAAGCCGAGGAGAAATAATCTAGCCTCCTGAATGTCAATCTATCAGACCACCGGCCCCCGGGCCGGTGGTTTTTGTTTGAATTTGCGGACAAAAGTTCGGCTCATCAGGCTTTCCCGCCCCCCTCTCCCGCCGCTCGAAAACTCCAAAAAATGCGCGTTCCGACACGAATCCGTGTCGCGCCTCCTCAAAATCTTTCCTTTTTGCGTGGTTTGGGCGTAATTTTTTGTCACCCCTTACCTAAGGACACCACTTGCCGGACACAACCAATATGCGTATATAGGCCCAAGCTGACGTTTACGGAAACGTAAGCTCCAAGCAAAACGGACTGATCTGGGAGACCTTCCATGCCGAGCTATACCGCGCCTGTCGATGACACGCTTTTTCTGTTGAAAGACGTGTTTGGCTATGAACGCTACGCCAATCTGCCGGGTTTCGCCGACGCGCCACTCGATCTGGTGGGAGCGATCCTGCGCGAAGGCGGCAAGTTCACCGAAGAAGTTCTGCAGCCGCTCAACCAGGCCGGCGACCAGCAGGGCTGCACTCGCAACGACGACGGGACCGTGACCACGCCGAAGGGGTTCCTGGAAGCCTACAACGCCTTTTGCGAAAACGGCTGGGGCACATTGTCCGCCGATCCGGATTATGGCGGACAGGGCCTGCCGCACACCATGACGACCATTTTCAATGAGTTCGCCTCGTCCGCCAATATGGCCTTTTCCATGTATCCGGGCCTGACCGCCGGTGCCGTTGCCGCGCTGACCCTGCATGGCAACGACGAACAGAAGCAGACATATCTGCCGAACATGATCGCCGGCACCTGGACCGGCACCATGAACCTGACCGAGCCCCATTGCGGCACCGACCTCGGCCTCATCCGCACAAAGGCCGTTCCGCAGGCGGACGGTTCCTACAAGATTTCAGGCACCAAGATTTTCATTTCCGCCGGTGAACACGACCTGACGGAAAACATCATTCATCTGGTGCTGGCCAGGATCGAAGGCGCGCCGGAAGGCACCAAGGGCATTTCACTTTTCGTCGTGCCGCGCAACCGCATCGGCGATGACGGGGCCGTCGGCGAACGCAATGGCGTCTCCTGCGGGTCCATCGAGCACAAGATGGGCATTCACGGCAACGCAACCTGCGTGATGAACTACGATGATGCCACCGGCTGGCTGGTCGGCGAGGAGAACAAGGGCCTCAGGGCCATGTTCACCATGATGAACGAGGCCCGTCTCGGTGTGGCCGTTCAGGGTCTGGCCCAATCGGAAGTCGCCTATCAGAACGCCGTCACATATGCCAAGGACCGCCTGCAGGGCCGTTCGCTGACGGGTCCAAAAAACGCCGACAAGCCCGCCGACCCGATCATCGTGCATCCGGATGTCCGGCGCACGCTGATGTCCATCCGCTCCTTCAACGAAGCGGCAAGGGCGCTGGTTATCTGGACCGCCCTGCATGGCGATGTCTCCCATCGCTCCGACGATGAAAAATCCCGGCAGTTTTCCGATGACATGATGGGTCTGATGACCCCGGTCCTGAAGGGTGTTCTGACCGACACAGGCTTTGCCAATGCGGTCAATGCCCAGCAGATGTACGGCGGACACGGCTACATCGGCGAATGGGGCATGGAGCAATTTGTCCGCGATGCCCGTATCGCCATGATCTACGAAGGCGCCAACGGCATTCAGGCGCTTGATCTGGTCGGCCGCAAACTGCCGGCAAACGGCGGCCGCGCGGTCATGAGTTTCTTCAATGAACTCAATTCCTTCCTGAAGGAGCACAAGGACAACGAGGATCTCGCCGCTTTCACAGGCCCGCTCAAGAAGGGCGCCGACGACCTGCAGGCCGCCACCATGTGGTTCATGAACAACGCCATGACGAACCCAGACAACGCCGGGGCAGGCTCCACCGACTATATGCATCTCTTCGGACTGGTCGCCCTCGGTTACATGTGGACCCAGATGGCCAAGACCATCAAGGAGAAGCTGGCGAATGGCGCCGGAGACAAGGCCGAATGGCTGGAAACCAAGCTGGCCTTCGGCACCTTCTTCATGGAACGCACCATGCCGGAAACCGCGGCGCATCTTGCCCGCATCTCCACCGGCTCGGACACCATGATGTCGGTCGACGCCGAGGCCTTTTAAGTCCTTCCGGCCCGCTCACCTCTTCGTGTGACCGGGCCGGCAATTCACCCAAGCAAGTTGGATCCAATCCGGATAGTCTCGCTTTCATTTCAATTTGCCAGGGAGATTTCACGTTATGGCTGATTACGTTCTTCACTGCATGGCCCAGTCGGGTCACTCCTACAAGGTGGCCTTGATGCTGGAACTGTGCGGTGCCGACTGGACCCCGAGATGGGTCGATTTCTTCAACGGGGAAACCCGTACAGAGGAATTCCGCTCGACCCTGAACGAGATGGGCGAAGTGCCGGTTCTGGACCATCGCGGCAAACTGCTGACCCAGTCCGCCGTGATCATGGACTACCTGGTCGAGAAATTCGGCCGCTTCGGCTGGGACACGGACGAGGAACGCCGTGAAGTGCTGCGCTGGACCATCTTCGACAATCAGAAGGTTTCCGGACAGATCGGACCCCTGCGCTTCATGCGCACGCTGGCAAAGACCGGCGAGACCGACGTAACCAAATTCCTGGACGGGCGGGCGAAATCCGCACTGGCCATCCTGGACAAACATTTTGCCAAGAGCGATTTCGCCATCGGCGCGAGGCCGACAACCGCCGACTTTTCGTTGTGCAGCTATCTCTTTTATGACGGCGAGCTCGGCTTCGACCTCGACGCCTATCCCAATGTCGTTGCCTGGCTGGACCGGATCAAGGCCCTGCCCGGCTGGAAACACCCCTATGACCTCATGCCCGGCCATCCTTTGCCGGAGAGCAACTGAGGACGATCTGATCTAGAGGAGGATCTGATGCCAGAAGCCTATATTTACGATCATGTGCGGACCCCGCGCGGCCGCGGCAAGAAGGACGGTGCGTTGCACGAAGTGCCCGCTGTCCGCCTGGCTGCGACGGCGCTGGAGGCCATCCGCGACCGCAATTCGCTCGACACGGCCAAGGTGGACGATGTCATCCTGGGCTGTGTGGATCCGGTCGGGGAAGCCGGCGGCGATATTGCGCGCGCTGCCGTCTTCGCGGCAGATTACGACACATCCGTTCCGGGCATGCAGATCAACCGCTTTTGCGCCTCGGGCCTTGATGCGGTCAACACGGCCTCGGCGCAGGTCATGTCCGGCCAGCACAAGCTGGTCATCGCCGGGGGCGTGGAAAGCATGAGCCGCGTGGGCCTTGGCGCTTCCGGCGGGGCCTGGCCGATCGAACCGCAGGTCGCCATTCCTTCCTACTTCATGCCTCAGGGCATCTCCGCCGATTTGATCGCCACCAAATATGGCTTCTCGCGCGATGACTGCGATGGCTATGCCGTGGAAAGCCAGAAGCGCGCAGCAAAGTCCTGGGACGAAGGCCGCTTCTCCAAATCCGTGGTGCCGGTAAAGGACATCAATGGCATCACCATACTCGACCGTGACGAGCACATGCGGCCCGACACCGACATGCAGTCCCTCGCCTCGCTCAATCCGTCCTTCGAGATGATGGGCAGCATGGGCGGCTTCGACGCGGTCGGCATTCAGGCCCACCCGGAAATTGAAAGCCTCAAGCATGTTCATCATGCCGGCAACTCCTCCGGTATCGTCGATGGCGCTTCGGCGGTCCTGATCGGGTCCAGCGCTGCTGGCCGCTCGTCCGGCCTGAAGCCGCGGGCACGCATCAGGGCCTTTGCCAATATCGGCTCCGAGCCCGCCCTGATGCTGACCGGTCCGGTGGATGTCACCGAGAAGCTTTTGAAGAACTCCAAGATGGAAATGAAGGACCTCGACCTCATCGAGATCAACGAAGCCTTCGCCTCGGTCGTTCTGCGCTACCAGCAGGCGTTCGACCTCGATCCTGAAACCGTCAATGTCAACGGCGGCGCAATTGCCATGGGGCATCCGTTGGGGGCCACCGGAGCAATGATCCTCGGTACGGTTCTCGATGAACTGGAACGCCGCGACCTCAACACCGCGCTGGTTACCCTGTGCATTGGCGCAGGGATGGGCACGGCGACGATCATCGAGCGGGTATGAGCGATCGGCAACCCATGTGGCTTGGCACTTTCCGCCTCCGCCCGGACCTGCGCGACCCGCAGGCCTGGACGGACAAGGAACATCAAGCCGTCGGGGATCATTTCAACCGTCTCAAGGAAGAAGCGGACCGCGGCACAATCATCATTGCGGGCCGCACCGACGACCGGGACGGCAAGGATTGGCTGGCCGAGGACACGATCGGAATTGTTGTCTTCGAGGCCGAGGATCGCGCCGCTGCAGAAACCTTCATGGCCGACGACCCGGCGGTAAAGTCGGGCGTCATGACGTCCACACTTCAAAGTTACAGGCTGGCAGTCGCGCGGCAAACAAGCGCTTGATCTGCCCCAACGCAGGAAAGGGGAACGCCCCATGGCATACAAGAATTTCACCATTGAAACCGATGAGGATGGTTTCGCCCTGATCACCTGGGACATGCCGGAAAAATCGATGAATGTCATCGACCTTTCCGTCATGGACGAACTTGATGCCCTGGTCGACCAGGTCGCCGGTGACGACGCCATCAAGGGCGCGGTGATCACCTCCGGCAAGGCCGCCTTTTCCGGCGGCGCCGATCTGACCATGCTGGAAGGCCTCCTGAAGGACTTCCACGTCAAGCGCGGCAACGATCCGGAAGCGGCCGCCAAGGCGCTGTTTGAAGGCTCGCGCAAGCTGTCGCTGGTCTATCGCAAACTGGAAACCTGCGGCAAACCCTTTGTGGCCGCTGTTGCCGGCACCTGCATGGGCGGCGGCACCGAACTGGCGCTTGCCTGCCATGGCCGCGTGGTCGACGAAGGCCTGAAGATGGGCCTGCCGGAAGTGAAGGTCGGCCTTTTCCCGGGCGCCGGCGGCACCCAGCGCGTCATGCGCATGACCGACGGTCAGCAGGGCATGCAGTTCCTGCTGCAGGGCCGCACTTTGCGCGCGCCGCAGGCCAAGCAGATGAAGCTGGTCGACGAGGTCACCGGCACCAGGAAGCTGGTGGCTGCCGCCAAGAAGATGCTCAAAGCCGGGCTCGACCCGGTCAAGGACTGGGACAAGAAGGGCTATAAGCTGCCGGGTGGCAAGGTCTATTCTCCTGCCGGGTTCAATTTCTGGCCGGCGGCGAATGCGATCTACCGCCGTGAGACCTACGACAACTATCCCGGAGCCCGCTACCTCTTGCATTCGGTTGTCGAAGGCTTGCAGCTGCCGATGGACCTCGCCCTTCAGGTGGAGAGCCGCTATTTCGCAAAAGTACTGCAAACGCCGGAAGCGGCCAGCATGATCCGCTCGCTGTTCGTCTCCATGCAGGAGCTGAACAAGCTGGCGCGCCGCCCTGTCGATCAGCGCCCGAACAAGATCAAGAAAGTCGGCATTCTGGGCGCCGGATTCATGGGGGCGGGCATTGCCTATGTCTCAGCGCAGGCCGGCATTGATGTTGTTCTGATCGACCGGGCTCAGGAAGCCGCCGACAAGGGCAAGGCCCACTCGGACGAATTGATGAGCAAGGCAATCAAGCGCGGCCGGGCAACGGAAGAGCAGAAGGAAAAGCTGCTTTCCAGGATCAACGCCACCACCGACTATGAGGCTCTGGCCGATTGCGACCTGGTGATCGAAGCGGTGTTCGAGGATCGCGACATCAAGAAAACGGTGACGGAACAGGCCGAGGCGGTGATGAAGTCCCGCGCGATCTTTGCCTCCAACACCTCGACGCTGCCGATCACCTCGCTGGCGCAGGCATCGAAGCGGCCGAAGAACTTTATCGGCATCCACTTCTTCTCACCCGTCGACAAGATGATGCTGGTAGAGGTGATCCTCGGCAAGCGGACGTCCGACCGGGCGCTGGCGCTGGCGCTTGACTTCATCAAGGCCATCAAGAAAACGCCGATCGTGGTCAATGACAGCCGCGGCTTCTACACTTCGCGCGTGGTGATGACCTACATCCGCGAGGGCCTGATGATGCTGGCCGACGGCGTGCCGGCTGCGATGATCGAAAATGCCGGCAAGATGGCCGGCATGCCGGTTGGCCCGCTGTCGCTGGGCGACGAGGTGGCGCTCGATCTTGCCTGGAAAATCGTCTCCGCCACCCGCAAGGACCTTGGCGTCAAATATGTCGAGGGTCCGCTGGACAACATCCTGGAAGAGATGGTGGTCAAGCAGGAACGTTTCGGCCGCAAGAACGGCAAGGGTTTTTACGACTACAAGGGCAAGGACAAGAGCCTGTGGCCCGGCATTCCGGACGTCACCGGACAGCCGAAGTCTGCTGATAGCTTCAACGTTGAGGAACTGAAACAGCGGCTCCTGGTCATGCAAGCACTGGAAACGGCACGCATCTTTGAAGAAAAGTGCCTGACGGACG
>JBNLAU010000089.1:0-11662 GCA_050302295.1 Roseibium sp.
CGGCGTCTCCGCAGGGTGCGCCGACCGTTTCCGCCTCCCAGCCCGACCAGGCATCGGCGGCCACCAGCGTCAATTCGCTGCCGCCTTCGTCCGAAGCCGCACTCGCGGGCCAGACCGGCACGCCGCCACCCGCAGCAGGCGCAGCGCGCGCCCAGACGTTTTCGGCGCAAAATCTCCAACCGCTTTCCGTCGCTCTCTCCAGTGTTTCGGCGCAAGGCGCCCGCGCCGTGCCTGCCCACGCGTATACCGGAGCAGCAACCACATCGGCACCGCAAGCCGCCGGGACCGGCGCAGCGCCGGTGACGCAGCAGCCGGCAGCACAAATTGCAGCCGTTTTGCAAAAGCCTCTGGCTGAGCAGCAGGCTGGATATGGTGCCCTTTTTGCGCAGATAGGCGGCTTGGTGGCGGCACAATCGGCGGGACAGGTGTCCATGCCCGATGCGGTGGTTAAAGCCATGCAGCAGTTGCTCGGCCTGCGGCTGAACACCAGCCAACCGCTCACCGCCAAAGATCTTCAGCAATCGGTTCTGCAGTCCGGCCAGTTCCGGGAGGGCCAGTTGTCGCGGCCGGGTTCCGGCTCCCTGCCGCTGCCCGATCTCAAATCCGCGCTTTTGTCCTTCAAATCACTTCTTCAGCAGCTAGGAGCGGAGCCGAAGGTGTCGCGGCCGGCAGGCCAGCCTGCGCCGCCGTCCCTTCAAGGTGCACCGCAGAGCCAGGCCCAGCAGTCTGCCAGCGGCTTCTGGGCGGGTGCCGCATCGGAAAACTTGCAGGCGCTGCTGAAGGAAACAAATTCCACGCTTGCCCGCATCCGGATGACGCAACTGGTCAATTCGGGCCTGACCAGGGATGATGGCCTGAAAAGCAGCGCGCGGCCAATGGATCTGGTTCTGGAGCTGCCCCTGGCGCTTGGTCAGGAAACAGCGGTCCTGCAAATGCAAATTGGCCGGGATGGCGGTGGCAAAGCGAATGAAAAAGACAGTGAACCTGGTTGGCGTTTGCGCTTTGCGTTGGATCTGACCGCGACCGGTCCGCTGGAAGCCGCGATCAGTCTGCGCGGCGGCGGCACTTTTGCCAGTCTGTGGGTCGACCGCAAGGAAACTTTCGACAATCTGAACGCGGTACGCGAGACGATGGAAGCTGCCTTCGCCGATGCCGGGCTGGATCTGCAGGAGCTTCGGCTGATCCGCGGACTGCCGCCCAAAACCGCCGCCAGATATGGCGCGTTGATCGATCGTCAGTCTTGAGTTGGACCCATGAGCGAACAGAAAAAAGACAAAAAACTGGCGGTGGCGCTTCAATACGAAAACGAAGGAACGCCGGTCGTCACAGCCAAGGGCGCCGGCTCCGTTGCCGAGCAGATAGAGAATATCGCCCGGGAAGCCGGCATTCCCATTGAGGAAAACCCTATGATGGCCGAGGCGTTGTCGCAGATAGAACTCGACCAGGAAATTCCGATTGAGCTCTATCAGGCGGTTGCGGTTCTGATCGGCTTCATCATGCGCACCGGACGCGCCCAGCACCCGCCTGAGAAGACATAGCAACCCTGGGAATGGGTGGTGCCCGCCGCCGCAGCCTGTGCGAAAGCTTCGTTGCCGGACAAGGAAAACCTTGCAGCCGGGACAATTCCCGACTAGTTCATCAGTCTGCCACACACTCGCGCTGCAGCAATTTCTTACAGCTGCCGACAGAGGCGCGAAATCGAAAACAGGATTCTAGACGAAAATGACGATTGTCGACGTACGCACACCCGATCCGAAGAAATTCATCAAGGGCGCGACCGGCGACTGGGAAATCGTGATCGGCATGGAAGTGCATGCCCAGGTCACGTCCGAAGCCAAGCTCTTTTCCGGTGCCTCGACCGAATTCGGCAAGGATCCCAACGACAATGTCAGCCTGGTTGACGCCGCAATGCCCGGCATGCTGCCCGTGATCAACGAGGAATGCGTGCGCCAGGCGATCCGCACCGGCCTTGGCCTCAAGGCAGAGATCAATCTGAAATCGGTGTTCGACCGCAAGAACTACTTCTATCCGGATCTGCCGCAGGGCTATCAGATTTCCCAGTTCAAGCAGCCGATTGTCGGCGAAGGCAAGATCCTTCTGGATATGCCGGACGAACAGGTCGAGATCGGCGTCGAACGCCTGCACCTTGAGCAGGACGCGGGCAAATCCCTGCACGATCAGCATCCGTCCATGTCCTTCGTTGACCTGAACCGCTCCGGCGTGGCGCTGATGGAAATCGTTTCAAAGCCCGATCTCAGATCGTCGGACGAAGCCAAGGCCTATCTCACCAAGCTGCGCACCATCCTGCGTTATCTGGGCACGTGTGACGGCAACATGGACCAGGGCTCCATGCGCGCCGATGTCAACGTCTCCGTTCGCCGTCCGGGCGGCGAGTTCGGCACCCGCTGCGAGATCAAGAACGTCAACTCGATCCGCTTTGTCGGTCAGGCCATTGAATATGAAGCCCGCCGTCAGGTGGCGATCCTGGAGGATGGCGGCGAGATCGATCAGGAAACTCGCCTGTTCGACGCGGTCAAGGGTGAAACCCGGTCCATGCGCTCCAAGGAAGAAGCGCATGACTACCGCTATTTCCCGGATCCGGACCTGCTGCCGCTTGAATTCACGCAAAGCTATGTCGACGAGCTGGCCGAGCACCTGCCGGAACTGCCGGACGACAAAAAGAACCGGTTCATCAAGGAATACGGCCTGACCGCCTACGACGCCGACATTCTGGTCGCCGAAAAGGCATCAGCCGATTTCTTCGAAAAGGTCGCCAAGGGGCGCGATGCGAAGCTGGCGGCCAACTGGGTGATCAACGAGCTTTTCGGCCGCCTCAACAAGGAAGGTCAGGACCTTTCGGACAGCCCGGTTTCCGCGGATCAGCTCGGCTCCATCGTCGACCTCATCAAGGAAGGCGTCATCTCCGGCAAGATCGCCAAGGATCTCTTCGAGATCGTCTGGACCGAAGGCGGCGATCCGGCGGCCATCGTCGAAGAGCGCGGCATGAAGCAGGTCACGGATCTTGGTGCGATCGAGACCATTGTCGACGAAATCATTGGCGCCAACCCGGACAAGGTCGAACAGGCCAAGGCGAAACCCGGCCTGCTCGGCTGGTTTGTCGGCCAGGTGATGAAACAGTCCCAGGGCAAAGCCAATCCGCAAGCCGTCAGCGATATGCTGAAGCAGAAGATCGGTCTGGAATAAGTCAAAACGGGTATTGAAGGCCGGCTGGCATAATAAAGGTGGCGCTGCCGATTAGGGGAGCGTGCCCCTGCGGCTGGCTTCTCCCGGAACGACTGATGCAAACGACCACAGTGGCTTTCGCGGACGCGCTAGGCATGCGCCGTCAAATGCGCTAAACGGCAGATTGACGTTTCAGCCTGCCACGGACCGAATGACCGCGACTGCCGATACCACCAGGAAATACGCCCCATTCTACGCGACGCCGTTCGGTGTCTGGGCCATCATCGCTCTCTGGGGCCTGTCGCATCTGTTTCTGCGCGCGCTTTCGACCCCGGTCTTGGGCACCGACGACATGTTCGAAAACGTGCTCGTGCAGACCCTGCAGCCCGGCTACATGCTGCGCCAGCCGCCGCTTTACGAGTGGCTGCTCTGGTCTGCGCAACAGGTGTTCGGACCAACCATATGGGCCGCGCTTTCCGTCAAATACGGGCTGATCTCGATTGCTGCCCTGTTCCTGTTCCTGATCGCCCGCAAGGCGATTGCCGATCCGCGGCTTGCCGCCCTATGTGCCTTTTCCTATTCGCTCTACTACCAGTTCGGCTGGAACCTGCATGAAGGCGTCACGCATACGGTGGTGTTGACGACCGCCTGCGCGGCGAGCGCCTTTTTCTTCCTGAAAGCGCTGGAGACGGGCAGGCTTGGTTTTTATCTGTTGTTCGGCGCGGCAGCCGGGGCGGGGCTGCTCGGCAAGCATTCCTATCCGCTGTTCGCCCTTGCGCTTCTGATCGCCGCCACCAGCGACGAATACTGGCGCGGCAGGATCCGCCTGGCCGGTCTGCTTCTGGTGCCCCTTGCGGCGGTGCTCGTCTACAGTCCCTATGCTTGGTGGATCCTGAGTGAAGGGCTGAAACTGCTGTCCTCCGTCTCGGATACCATGGGGGTAACGGCCCAATCGCCGCATATCTTCCGGGCAGGTGAGGGGCTCGGCAAACTTGCCTTCGGATTGCTCGGCTTTTCCGTGCCTCTGCTGCCGTTGCTGCTGTTGCTTTTCTGGCCGCGCTATCTCGGCCGGAAGGCTCCCGAAAAGCCGGCGCTCAATGCCGCCGCCCGCCTGTGTGGGCGAACCGTTCTGGCCATGATCCTTCTGACGGGGCTGCTGATCCTGGTAACTGGCGCCACATATGTGAAGGAGCGGCACATGCATCCGCTCATGCTGCTTCTGCCGATCTTTCTGTTCGCCGATCTGGAACGCTTCGGCTTTCAGCGCCAATGGCGTTGGCTCGCTGCCATTGTGGTTGCCCTCGTTGCAGTGGTTTTCGTTGCCCGTGTGCCCGGGCTTATCGCTCCGGACAAGTTCTGGTGCGGCGGCAAGTGCCGTCACATGAAGCCCTACGCCGATCTGAGGGCGCCGCTTGCGGAGCTGGGCGCCGCCAATGCAACGCTGATCGCCGACAATGGTTACACCGGCGGCAATTTGAGAGTTCTGTTTCCCGGTGCCCGTGTGGTTACCAAGGCCATCCCGGCGAAAACGGAGCCTCGGGACAAATGTCTGTTCATCTGGGAAGATGGAGAGCGGCAGCCGGAAGTTCCGGCGGTGGACCGTTTCGCAAAAACCGCGCATTGGAAGACCAGCGCCCCGTTGGCAGCTACATATCTGACCGGATCCTGGCCGCATCTGTGGCAAGAGCCCGGATGGCGGACGACCTGGTGGGGCGTTGCGGAGCTTGATCCGCAAGACCGTCTTTGCCGATAGAGGCTTGGACGGGGCAGTTTGATGACGCGCAAGGGCTGTCAGACGACGGATATGCGCATTCAAAGGCGGTCGTTAGCCGTAGCAACCAACCGCCAATGAAGACACATATCTAACGTCGATCACCTCAAGATCGTGCGGTATCATGACCGCGATCAGGTGAAGACCGGTTTTCTCAGTCTGCCGCAGAACTATGAGCGTCGAAAGGGTAGCGCCAGAACAGCTGGTATCGGCTGATAGGCAGGGAGGTTTGCCTCCGGCGCGACGCCCAAATCCTGCGGATCATGGCCGGGACGATAGACGAAGGTGCCAAATATCTGGTCCCACAGTGTCAGGGTCGCGCCGTAATTCTTGGCCTCATTAACATCTGCGGAATGGTGATAGCGATGCACTTCGGGACCAACAAAGATGTAGTTGGCCCATCCCAGGCGCAGATCCACGTTGAAATGGCTGATGATGCCGTGAAAGGCATTGATCACGAGAAAGATCAGAACCGCTTCAGTCGAATAGCCCATCAGCCAGATTGGGAGGATGATCGCAAACCCTTGAATCAGTATTGCGTTGAACGGATGGGAAACAGCATGCATCAGCAGATAAAGCCGTTCTGGCAAGTGATGCGCGGCATGGATGCGCCAGAGCAGGGAACCGAGCGGACCACGCAACTCATGCATGCCCCGGTGAATGTGATAATTCATGAATTCGAAGATCAGGAACAGCACCGGCAATTGAAGCCAGAGCGGCCAGTCGCGTGCCGGGCCATCGGTTTCGCCGGAAATAGTGATCGTCAGTATCGCAAGCCCTGCTGAAATCAATGCAACAGTTGCTCCGGATGAGACGATATAGGCAGCGTCCGGCAAGAGCGTTCGCCAGGTCATCGACCAGCGTTTCTGCATCGGCAGGGTCAATTCGATCACCAGATAAGTCAGCAGGAGTGGCAGGGTAATCAAAATCCAGGCGGGACGTTCATCTACGTCCATCGCCAGGAACCGGTTCAGGCCATAGATGATCCATATCCAGGATAGGGGATAAAGGCCCCATCGGATGAGCCCGCGCAGCGTTTTTTCCATCGTCATATTCAGTCCTCCTTGAGTTTTCGGACACGTGTCTGATAAGTTCAAGGAGGTAGCAAATGTGGAGAAAAGAACCAGATGAGCCATCGTATTTCCGGACAGGTGGAGACGGATATGTCCGGAGACCCGCGCGCTTTGCGCACCCGGGCCACGCTGAAAGAGGCGCTGATGCTGTTGCTGCAGCAGGGGGA
Organism: Roseibium sp.; assembly: GCA_050302295.1. Lineage (GTDB taxonomy): Bacteria > Pseudomonadota > Alphaproteobacteria > Rhizobiales > Stappiaceae > Roseibium. Next base: position 6,195 of record JBNLAU010000089.1, read on the forward strand.
TTGGTCCGGGATTACGGTGAGCGCCATCTGCCGCCGGGGTGGCGTTGCCCGCTCATCCTTCTATGAGCACTTCGATACCAAGGCCGATTTGCTCGATGAAATCTTCTCGGACATGATGAGCGACATAGAGCCGTCAACTCGTCCAGGAGAACCCTTGGCTACGCTGAACTGGCTCGTTTCCCATGTGAATAGTGCACCTGAGTTTTTTGCCCATTCAATGGCTGGCAACCGACGTGATGCGCTCTTGCCCCGGTTTCGCGCCGCACTCATCTTGCGGCTCGAACAAGAACTTGGCCTTCGTGGAGTGCAGGGCGCCGCTACGAAAGCCGCCTATATCATTGGAGGAACGATGGCCTATTTAGCGGAGGCGAAAGATGACGACGTGCGTGTGATGGTTCACGAGATGGCTGCGCGCTTGCTTGGATGAATTCAATGCTTCTTCCTGGCAGGCCGGAAGATGGCGCCATTAGGCAGCCCGCGATTTTTGGCTAAGTGCCCAGTTTGCTGCTTGTGTTGGCGGCAGACTGCCGGGGAGCAACTAACGGAAAAGGTGCGAATGCACGGTTGGCACTGATCTATGGATGCCCGTTATGGCAAGAGTGGACTTGCTGAAATGAAACGCCGATTTCTGCGCCGAGCTTGACCCGAAAGATCGTATTTGCCGATAAGAGGCCTGGGCGGAGCAGTTTTGATAACACGCAAGGGCAGCCAGACGATATGAACCAGCCTATCCGAATCGAAAAAGCGCAGCCTGAGCACCTTCGAGAGATCGTCGCGATCATCAATGCGGGCGCTACGAGCGTCCGCAGCGACAAGGAATTTGCCGACTGGCGCGACTATCTGCCTGCATTCGAGGCGCTGAGCGCAGCTCCCGAAGCCGACATCTTCGTGGCGCTCAATGAAGCGGGGGACGTGCTCGGTACGTTTCAGATCCATTTTCTGAAGGGCATCGCTTTCATGGGGCGTCCTCGCGTGGAGCTGGAAAGCGTACATGTTCGGGAAGATCAGCGCAGGTCCGGTATCGGGCGCCGGATGATGGATCATGCCGAAGACCTTGCCCGGGCGGCCGGTGCCTGTCTGATTCAGCTGACTTCCAACAGGGAACGTGACAGTTCACATCCCTTTTACCGCCGTCTCGGGTTTGACCAGAGCCATTTGGGTTACAAGAAAATGCTGATTTGAGCAGGCTCGCTAGCGTGTGTACTGCTGAATTGCCTTGTCCTTGGAGCTTCATTGGAGATCTGCCTTATGTCCGTATCCCAGAAAAAGCCGATCGAACTCTATTTCTGGCCGACGCCAAATGGCTGGAAAATCTCCATCATGCTGGAAGAGCTCGGAGTTCCCTATAAGGTGAAGCTGGTCAATATCGGCAGGGGCGAGCAGTTCGAACCGGATTTTCTGGCAATCGCCCCGAACAATCGCATGCCGGCCATTGTCGATCCGGAAGGGCCGGGCGGCGACCCGATATCGGTGTTTGAGTCCGGTGCCATCCTGCAATATCTCGGCCGCAAGTTTTCAAGGTTCTATCCGCAGGACGAACGCGGGCGCGTGGAGACCGAGGAATGGCTGATGTGGCAGATGGGGGGCTTCGGGCCGATGCTGGGCCAGAACCATCACTTCCGGCACTACGCACCTGAAGAAGTGCCTTACGCGATCGAACGATATTTCAACGAAACCCACCGGCTCTATGGCGTCCTGAACCGACGCCTGGAAGGCCGGGACCATGTTGCTGCCGGGGAATACACTATCGCCGACATGGCCATTTTCGGCTGGGCGCAGCGTTGGCAGCGTCAAGGCATCGACCTGGAGGATTTCCCCAATGTCAAAGCCTGGCATGCCCGGCTGGAAGCAAGAGACGCGGTGCAACGCGGACTGGCGGTCGGTGCCGAGCAGCAAAAGACACTTGTCATCGAAAACGATAAGGAAGCTCAGAGCGTGCTCTTCGGTCAGAAGGCACGTTGATCCGGACCGGACGACGACGTCTAATCCACTTTCCGCCAGATTTCGTTTTCGCAGACATTGAAGATGACGCGGACGCAGCCTTTGACTTCCAGTGCCGCCTTGCCTTTCTTGCGCACGGTGGCATTGGCGCTGAAGCCGCGTCGCGGGTCGTAGACCCGGCCTTTCCAGCCGTTGGACTGAGGTTTCATCCGCCAGAGAACCTTCAAGCCAAGGAGCTTGCGGCCACGCTTATTGGGATCCTTGTTCTTTAAGTCCGGCGTGCTTTTCATCGTGTGCCCGCTGGGTGCCGGGAAACGGATGAGCCTGCCGCAGGGCACCTTTCCGCAATTGGCAATCTGGACGACTGCACCGGCGGGTGTCTTCCATTTGCCGGAAATATCAGGCGCTGCGAAGGCCTGGCCGCCCGACAGCAGAAACATCGCTGTCACGAGCCCAAGCCAGGAGAGACTTTGAAACGCATGCCGGGATGAACCGGAAAGGGAAGGGAAAGTCACGAAAAGAGCCCCGACGCACTGCTGGAGATGATTGCGCCACAACTTCTGACCGGCAAATGCGACGGGGCGATGGCCAAATCGTTGGGATTTGGCAAAGGAATTGAATTCCCTCGGACTATTTTACCCGCGACCAGGTCTCGCCCTTGCAGATGAGCCCACCCATGACACAGCCTTCCAGCTTCAGTTTGTTCGCCGAGGTCAGTTCAATGAAGCCGGTATAGGTTTTGCCGTCTTCCGCGTTATAGACCTTGCCTTTCCACTGATTGGCTTTGCCCGTCGGCTTCATGGATTGCACGATCTGAACCCCGAGCAGCGGACGGCTGCGCTTGGAGGTATCCGGGTTTTTGGTGTCGTTGCGCGGTTCGCGCAGCCAGGTCAGTTTACCGCAGAGCGAACCTCCGCAGGAACTGATGTGGATCTTGGACGCCCCGTTCGGGCGGGCCCATTCTCCCTTGGCATCGGCGGCGAGGGACGCGTTTGCGGACGCGGCGATAAGACCGGCAGCAAGGACAGCGGCGGTCAGTGTGGATTTCAGCATATATTCCTCCCAAAGCGGAATGCCTTCCGTTTACGGAAACGGAATGTAGCGGGTCGCGATGGATCTGAAAACCCGTGTCCCTACGTCACCCCTCTTGAATTTCTGCAGTTTCCGGATTTTGTAATCCCTGAACCATGTCGCTGGACAATCGGCACCTTCGTTTGGGAAACGAATCCATGGTGAACAGATCCTTGATGGTCCCTGTTAAATTTTCAGAGAATGCCACTGAAATAAAAGAGAGAATCGGAACCGTATGCTTACTGATGCGTAAACTTCAAGCTTATTTAAATCTTTATTCGGATTACGTTAAACCTGTATTTTAACGAGCCTTTTAACTGCTCCTGATGAAGTGAACCTCAAGAAACGACGGGGAAAACTTCGAAAAACACAGCGTTTCTTATGATCAGTATTGTTCAGGCCTTGGCCTGATATCTGATCAAACCAGGGGACCGGATTGTCTCATATGCGTTCATAAGAGCGCGGGATGCTCCGGGAAAGTTACAGAGTAGGAAAGGGGAGCATCATGGCTCGTTTTGAAATGCACTCGGCCGATATGGCCATCATGGGCGAAAAGCCCGCAACTGCCGACATTCTGTTCCAGATGGGGCTGGACAGCGCATGCGGCCGCAACGGCGCCACGGATCTGATCACGGCTCACAAGTGGTTCAATATTGCCGCGCTCAAGGGCTGCAAGGACGCTGCACGTTACCGCCGGGAAATCTCCGATGAGATGAGCACGGCCGAAATCGCAGAAGCTCAGCGTTCCGCTCGTGAATGGCTGTCAATGCATTGATGACTGCGAAGGCTGCCAGCCTTATGGCACCTGAACCTTTGATTTTTATCTGACGCGGCAGCTATTGAGCTTTGCCGCGTCCGAATCCCGAATTCATTATTTAAGATACCGGCCGCCCGCACTTCAGTGGATCGGGGCGAGGCCCATTTCATCCCATAGCGCCCGTTCAATGGGCGCTCCGAGCGCGTACTCAAATCCGGTTATCGACTTGCCGCTGGCATCCAGACGGCATCTATAGGTAATTTCGTACCAGACCTGCCTGCTTCTGATGGCTCCGGCAGGCGCATAAAGAACGCCGTCCTTCACATAGGAATTCCTGAAAGCATGCGGCGTCAGCCGCGTTGGCCGGAAACCAGCTTCCGTTGCCCGAACCTGCTCCATGGCCTCGAGAGCGCAGAGCTGCTCCCGCTGGTCGGCGCCAATGAGGCTCGTCAGGGCAACCCGGGCCTGGGCCGAGCGCGGATCTGCCATGACACTTGCCGCAAGCAACCGCGTTGCACTCACCCAGTTGGGAGCTGTATCCCGGCCTTCCGGAGCTGCAACTGAAGCCTCATCCTGGGACGTTTCGGGTGGGGCATCTGCGGATTGCAAAGCAGCCGATTGCCTCTGCGGTGAAATGTATCCGGAGTTTTCAGGATGCCTGTTGTCCGGTTGAAACAACGGTTCAACGACAATCTCCACCGAAATGGAGTCCGGAACGGAGAATGCTTCAGAGGCCCGGTGCGCCAGATCACTCAAAAAGGCAAACAGCAGGAGATGCAGGCAAACGGCGCAGACCCATGGAAAACGGTCGGCGATCAAATGGTTTATTCCGGCAGTGCCCGCATAACCCACCGCCAAAGCCTCTCTTCAGCGTTCTGCAACCCTGAGTAAGATTTGAAGCCGAGCACTATGTCGGATTTGTGATCAAAGCCCTGTTTTGCGCCGGACCTTTTGGAATGACGCCACGCGGATGCGCCGACCGCGCCCGGAAAGGCGCAGCCGTGTTCTTCTCGATAGCGCGCTCAGGAATTACACAGCGAGAGATGATCGTGCAGGGCGGGGTGACCGGTTTCCCAGATGCCGCGCCGTGAAAAACACCGCTGCAATCAATCCGGACATGGCCGAAATCCAGGCAAGGGACGTTGCCGGATGTGCGCTGAACGTGCCGGCCTGATAGGCGATTACCGCAACTCCATAGGCGATAAAAGTTGTCCAGGCCGCCGCAAACGCAGCCCAGTTGGCGCCGATTTCCCTCGCAATTGCCGAGAGAGCGGCCACGCAGGGCACATAAAGCAGCACGGCAAGCATATAGGCGAACGCGGCGGCCTTGCCGCCGAAGCGGGCGGTCATTGCCCCGAAGACGTCGGGTGCCACCTGCTGCTCGGCAGCGGCTGCCTCGAAGCTGGAAATGTCGCCCACGCTGAGCCCCAGCGGGTCGAGAGCCGCATCGGCCAGACCTATAACGGATCCACCGAGGGCTTTAAGAGAATCCTGTGCCGTTTCAAGCGGCTGCGGTGCAGCGCCCGCCGTTTCATCTTCCGAAGAGTAGAGGGCCTGCAAAGTGCCGACGACGGTTTCCTTCGCGAACATGCCGGTGACGAGCCCAACAGCTGCCGGCCAATTGTCTTCGCTGATACCCATTGGCGCGAGCGCGGGCGTTACCTGGCGGGCTGAAAGAGCGAGGAGGGAGTTGCCGCCG
>JBNLAU010000090.1:0-5755 GCA_050302295.1 Roseibium sp.
GGGAGTGGAGCCCGCCGGACAGCACCGCCAGAGCGCTGTCTCCCGGCCCGAGCGTGCCAATCACCCTGGTATAAAGCTGCTGGCCAAGCAGGTTACGCCCGACGGTCGGCGGATCGATGATCCCGGCATAGAGATCCAGGAAATTTCCAGACCCCGGTGGAACAGGCACCTTCGCCCCATGCAGCGCCTCTGCCGCCTCGTCCATGGTGACGCGGGTATGAGCCAATGCGCCCATGGCAAGGAGAGAATTCCAGTCGGCGGGCTCTGCACTCAGACGATCAATGCCGCCGGTACTGATCAGCCCCCGGGCAAGAGCGAGCGCGCGGGCGGTCCTCAGGATGCCGTCGCGGATGACGCCGGTTGAGACCGTGGCCCGCGCGATGACATCCGGCAAATCGCTCTGCGGGTCGAGCACCGATTCGCGTTTTGCCTGCAGATCGACCCCTCGATAGCCGTCAACGTAACGGGCGATGTCCTCGTCGGAGATGCCCAGCGTCAAAACCGGCTCATTGTGCTGCATCAGCCGCGCGCCGGCAATTGTGGCGTCAGGATCGACAGCGACGAGGACGTCGAGCGGACGGCCGGAATAGCCAATCGATCCGGCAACCTCCCATGTCGACCCGATGTAACCGATCACCTCGCCGTTCCGGAACACCGTCCAGGACGGAACGCCGCTCTCGTCACGGGCCACGGTCACCGGCTGAGTGCTGTGAAACATCTCCGCCGCGAGGGCGGCGTCGGGCTTGGCCGGCGAGATGGTGTTGTCAGCCAGTCCCGTCGCCAGACAGGGCTGCGCCAGCAACACCAGACCGAGCAGGAAGAGAGAAAAAAAGCGCATGAATACGGTCCAAAACTGATGGTGGCGAGAGTGCCGCAGCGTCCGGAAATTCACCTTAACAAAAGTCAAGGCAACGACAGGTCGCCGAGTGCATCGTTTGCACCGCCTCACCAGCCCAATGGAGATTTCCGCAATGAAAAGCCAGAAGACCCCAGTCAGGTACGCGCTTTTAGCAGGCGCGGCCATGACACTTGCCCTCGCCTCAGGTAGTGCCTGGGCTGAGGACAAGCCTACCGGTCACGGCGATACGCCTGCCGCCGCCTATCAGCCCAGCATGACGACACTTGGCGCTATCCAGGTCGAAATTCCGGGTCGCAAGGCGGATGATCCCGTGATAACGGCCGAAGAATTCCAACAGGGTTCCACGATTTATTTCGAACGTTGCGCAGGTTGCCACGGCGTGCTGCGCAAGGGAGCCACCGGCAAACCGCTGACGCCCGACATTACGCGGGACCTCGGCTATGAGCACCTGAAAGACTTCATCACCTACGGCTCGCCTGCGGGCATGCCCAACTGGGGCACCTCCGGCCAGCTTTCGGATGCCGAAATCGACCTTATGGCGCGCTATGTGCTGCTCGAACCGCCTGCGCCGCCGGAATTCGGAATGCCGGAAATGAAGGACAGCTGGAAAGTTCTGGTGCAGCCCGAAGATCGTCCAACGAAGCAGATGAACGATATCGATCTGGACAACCTGATGTCTGTCACGCTTCGGGATTCAGGGCAGATCGCGCTGATCGACGCCGGCAGCTATGAAATCAAGGAGGTGATCGACACAGGCTATGCGGTGCATATCAGCCGTATTTCGGCCTCAGGGCGCTATCTCTTTGTCATTGGCCGCGACGCCAAGGTCAACATGGTCGACCTCTGGATGGAACATCCGGCAACCGTTGCCGAAATCAAGGTCGGTTCGGAAGCGCGCTCGATCGAAACCTCCAAATTCGAAGGTTGGGAAGACAAATACGCAATCGCCGGCTCCTATTGGCCGCCGCAGTACGTAATCATGGATGGCCAAACGCTCGAGCCGCTGAAAATCGTCTCGACTCGCGGCAACGTCTATGACGAGCAGACCTACCACCCCGAGCCCCGCGTGGCATCGATTGTGGCGTCTCACTACAAGCCTGAGTTCATCGTCAACGTGAAGGAAACCGGCAAGATCCTGCTGGTGGACTACACGGACCTGAAGAACCTCAAGACCACCGAAATCGAAGCCGAGCGCTTCCTGCACGACGGTGGTTTCGACAGCACCAAGCGGTACTTCCTCGTGGCGGCGAACGCTCGCGGCAAGGTCGCAATCGTGGACACCAAGGAAGACAAGCTGGTCGGCCTCGTCGAAACCGGCGGCCAGACCCCGCACCCGGGACGCGGCGCAAACTTCGTGCATCCCGAGTTCGGCCCGGTCTGGGCGACTTCGCACCTGGGGGACGACTCGGTGGCGCTGATTGGCACAGACCCGGAAGGCAATCCGGACAAGGCCTGGAAACTGGTTGACAGTTTCTATGCGCTGGGCGGCGGGTCGCTGTTCATCAAGACCCATCCGGCCTCGGACCACCTGTATGTCGACGCCCCGCTGAACCCGGAAGCAGAAGTCTCCGGCTCGGTCGCGGTTTTCGATATCTCGAAGTTTACGGGCGATACCGATGCAGACCCGGAATACACCACTCTGCCAATCGCGGAATGGGCCGGCATCGCGGAAGGTCAGCCACGCGTCGTACAGCCTGAATTCAACAAGGAAGGCACAGAAGTGTGGTTCTCCGTCTGGAACGGCAAGGAACAGGAAAGCGCGATCGTCGTTGTCGACGACAAGACGCTCGAACTGAAAGAGGTCATCAAGGATGAGCGCCTGATCACGCCGACAGGCAAGTTCAACGTCTACAACACCCGCGCCGACGTCTACTGACGTCCCGCAGGGAGGGGCGGCCTTCCGCCCCTCCCGGTCTTCTCTTCTCCTATTCAAGCTGGCAGGAGCCCAAGATGAAAAAGCCAGGTAAGGTCTATCTGATCGGCGCAGGTCCTGGAGATCCGGAACTTCTGACGTTGCGGGCAATGCGCATGCTTCAGGACGCTGATGCGGTGGTCTATGACCGGCTTGTCTCCCCCGAAATCCTGTCCCTTGCCCCGGATGGCGCCGTGTTGGTTCCCGTTGGAAAATCACCCAACAACCACCCGGTTCCCCAGGAAAAGATCAATGAAATTCTCGCAGAGCTTGCCCTTGAGGGCCTGACAGTTGCGCGCCTCAAGGGCGGAGACCCCCTGATTTTCGGCCGGGGCTCAGAGGAAGCGGTGCATCTTCGGGCCCTAGGCATTGCGGTCGAATACGCGCCGGGCATCACGGCAGCGCAGGGAGTTGCCGCTTCAACCGGCGTCCCCCTCACCCACCGGGGCCTTGCCACAGGCGTTCGCTATGTGACCGGCCACCGTCAGGCCAACGGCTCGCTTGACCTCGACGGGAAGAGCCTTGCCAGTGAAGACACGACTCTTGTCGTTTATATGGGCGTTGCCAACATCGGCCAGATCGCCTTGCGACTGGTGGCCGAAGGATTGAGCGAATCCACCCCGGTGATGGCGATCGCCAACGCGACAACGCCGCGCGAGACCCGGCTTTATTCCGAACTCGGTCAAATCGCACTCGATGTGCGCGACGCGCGTCTGAAAGCGCCGGTTCTGTTCGTCATCGGAAAAGTCGTGACCCTTTGCGCAGAGTGGCCAGTGTCCTCTGCCGGCCTGATCGAAGCGGCGGAACAAGCCGCCGCCGGGCAGCGCGCTCATGCTTAGACCGCTTCTCGCCCTCCTGATTTTCTGCGCGCCGGCCTTTGCCGGGGGAAACAGTTCGACTGATGCGCTCGTCAATCTCGTTCATCAGGATTGCGGATCCTGTCATGGAATGACCCTGAAGGGCGGCCTTGGGCCCGATATCCGGCCCGAGGCCCTGTCCCACTATGACGTCGACACTTTGTCCAAGGTTGTTCTTGACGGCATTCCCGAAACCGCCATGCCGCCCTGGCGTCCGCTGATGAGCGAGGCGGATGCAAGGAAGATTGCCGAATACCTTTTGCAGGGAGACTTGAAATGAAATGGCTCGCCGGCGCCGCTCTGGCGCTTCTGATGGCCAGCACTGTCAACGCCGAAACGGTCGTTGCCACCGGTGACCTCGGTCTCGTGGTTGAGCGGGCCACCGGTTCCCTGCTCCTTGTCGACCAGTCGGAACGGACCGCGGTGACACGGATCACCGGTCTTGGGGACCTCTCCCATGCCAGCCTGGTCTATTCGCCCGACGAACGTTACGCCTATGTTTTCGGACGCGACGGCGGCCTGACGAAGGTCGACATCGTCGAACAGAAAATTGCCAACCGGGTCGTTCAGTCCGGCAACGCCATCGGCGGAGCGATTTCGGACGATGGCACGCTTGTGGCCGTGTCCAACTACGAACCCGGCGGTGTGCGGATCTTCGATGCGGACACGCTGGAGATGGTCGCCGACATTCCGACCGGCTCCAAGACCATCGGTCTCGTGGATGCGCCCGGACGGCGGTTCGTTTTCACGCTTTGGGATGCGGGTGAAACCTGGATCGCGGATCTGTCGTCAGGTGCACCCCGGATCACCAGGATCCCGGATGTCGGTGCCAACCCCTACGACGCCTTGATCACCGGCGACGGCCGGCTCTATATCACGGGCCTTTTCGGTGAAGACGGACTGACCGCGATCGACCTTTGGGACGAAAACCCCAAGCCCATTCGCGTTTTGCCTGAATATGGCCGCGGCCAGAAGAAACTGCCTGTCTACAAGATGCCGCACCTGGAAGGGTGGGCCCGCGCAGGACGGGAATTTGTCCTGCCTGCGGTCGGTCATCACCAGGTGCTCTGGATCGATGACCGTGACCTGAGCGAAACCGGACGGACCGACACATATGGTCAGCCGGTTTTTGCCATGGCCCGCCCCGACGGCCGTCAGGTCTGGGTGAATTTTGCCCATCCGCTCAACGATACCGTTCAAGTGATCGACACACAGAGCAAGAATATCGTCCACGAATTCAAACCCGGCCCCGCCGTGCTGCACATGGAATTCACACCGCGCGGCCATGAGGTCTGGGTCTCGGTACGCGATGCGGGCAAGGTCATCGTCTACGACACGCAGACCTTTAAAAAACTTGCGGAAATCGAGGCTGAAAGCCCGTCGGGAATATTCTTCACTTCCCGGGCGCACAAAACGGGACTTTGAGTGATGGAACGGCTTGGCGATCCCATTGACCTCAAACTGCTCGACGACTGGCAGCGCGGCCTGCCGCTCGACCCGCGTCCCTTTGCCCGGATCGGCGAAGCAACCGGATGTCCGGAAGAGGACGTGCTCCGGCGGCTGGGCGCGTTGAGCGCAAGCGGGCGTATCACCCGTGTCGGCGCCACATGCGCCCCGAATACCGTCTCCGCGAGCACTCTTGCCGCACTGGCCGCGCCGGAAGACCGCCTTGAACGGGTCGCCGAGATTGTCGGAAGACAGCCGGGCGTCAATCACTCCTACCTGCGCGAGAACCACTGGAACCTGTGGTTCGTCGCAACAGGACCGGACCGCGACCACGTTAACGCCGTGCTTGACGCCATCCGGCGGGAAACCGGCCTGAGGGTGCTCGACCTTCCGCTTGTCCGTCCGTTCAACGTCGATCTCGGTTTCAAACTCAGCGGCAAGACGGAAAAGACGCCTGCGCCGCGTCCGGTCGACTTGACCTGCCTACAGGACGGCGACCGCGATATTCTGCAGGCCCTGACAACCGGGCTGCCGCTGTGCAAACGCCCCTATCTGGAAATAGCGAACTCTCTTGGACGGAGCGAGCGGACCATCCTGTCGCGCATCGCCACGCTGCAGGAGGCTGGCATCATTTCGCGCCTTGGCGTGATTGTCCGCCACCGTGCGCTTGGCTGGCGCTCG
>JBNLAU010000091.1:0-18483 GCA_050302295.1 Roseibium sp.
CGGAAGCTCCTTCATGCAGTCGACGAAGCTGAGCAGGGCGGCCGACAGAAGAACGGGTTTCAGGAGCGGCAGATGGATCTGTGTCAATGTCTGGCCGCTGTTGCGGCCGAGCGTTCTTGCGGCCATGTCCAGATGCGGAGAGATCCGCCCCAGACCGCCTTCGACCTGGCCATAGGACACGGCAAGGAAACGGACCACATAGGCGTAAACCAGTCCGACGCCGCTGCCGAGCAGCAAGAGGCCAGTATCAATGCCGAACCAGCTCTCCATTCGTGCATCCAGGAAATTGTCGAACTTGGCGAGCGGGATCAGAATTCCGATCGCCAGGACAGTTCCGGGAATGGCATAGCCGATGGAGGCAAGGCGCACCGCTGTCTTGAGCGGGCCTTTGGGGTGGAGCCGCAAGGCGTAGGCAAGAGAAACCGAGATCACCACGGTCAGCAGCGCCGCCACCGCAGCCAGGCTGAAACTGTTCCAGATGGTCTCCAGGAAACGTGCGGAGAACAGGTTGTCGAGGCGGCGGCTCGCCAGGTCGGCCAGAAGCATGCCGGGAACGATAAACCCGGCAAAAATCGGCGCGAGACAAAGGATGAGCGCGAGACCCGCCTGCCAGCCCGTCAGATCAAAGCGTGTAGGGGGACGGTGCTTGGCGCCGCCGCCGCTGTCAAAACGCTGTTTGCGGCGGCCGAACCGCTCCAGCCATAACAGCATGAAAACCATCAGGAGCATGGCAAGCGCAAGCTGGGCGGCGCCGCCGAGGCTCGACCGGTTCAGCCATGTGTCATAGACGGAAAAGGTCAGCGTCTTGACGCCGAAAAAGGTCACCGCGCCGATGTCGTTCAGACATTCCATCAGCGCCAGGGAGATGCCGATGGCGATGGCCGGGCGGGCAAGCGGCAGGGCGATGCGGAAAAACAGGCCATAGGGCGTTGCCCCGAGCGTGCGGGAAACATCCAGCGTCGATGCCGACTGGATCAGAAAGCTCGCACGCGTGGTGAGGTAAACGTAAGGATAGAGAACGGCTCCCATGACGAAGATGGCGCCGCCAAGCGAGCGGATCTCGGGAAACCAGTACTCGCGGGATGTCTTGAAGCCGAAAAGCTCCCGGATCAGGCTTTGTACCGGCCCGGTATAGTCGAGCACCTCGACATAGGCGAAGGCGACGATATAGGTCGGCACGGCAAGCGGTATCAGCAGCGCCCAGTCCAGGATCTTGCGGCCCGGAAAGTTGCACATGGTCACCAGCCAGGCCGTCAGAACACCGGTGACGCCTGTGGTCAGTCCGACACCCAGCATCAATAGCAAGGTCGTCTTCAGCGTGCCGGGAAGCACGGTTTGCAGGAGGTGAACCCAGACATCCGCCGCGGGCGTGAACGCGATGACAACGATCGCGCACAGCGGCAACAGCACCAGAACGGCGATCAAAAGCGCCGCAATTTGCCAGAAGCGGTCAGCTAGGGTGAGGGAGGGCGTACGCAGCAAGGCGGATCTTCTGGAACGTGTCTCGTTGGGTTTGGTCAAAATGACCGGGACAATTCTGGTCTCAGGCTAGATGGCTTTCGCGCAGTAGCGTTTCGCGCCACAAGCGTAAACCAAGGATGCCAAAGGGCAATATTGTCCGGCCCGCGTAAATAGCATTTCCAATCGCTTATTCCTATCAAGGGCGGCAACAAAACTTGAAAAAGCAAAAAGCGCCGCTCGAAAGCGGCGCCTGATTGTGTTTCGCGATCTCGTCGCCTCAGGAGGCCGGGCCATCGTCGAAACCGACCTTGTCGACCAGCTCGCTGGCGGTCTTGCGGTTCTTGGCGATGTCGTCGAGAGGCAGCGTATCCGGCTTCAAATTGCCCCAGCTCTTGACCCTTTCGGAAACCTCGACGCCCGGGGTCACCGGATATTCGAAGTTGGATTCCGCATAGATCTTCTGAGCGTCTTTCGAAGTCAGGAATTCGATCAGTTTGACCGCATTGTCCTTGTGCGGCGCGTGCTTCGCCAGAACAACACCGGCCAGATTTACATGGCTTCCACGGTCGTCCGAGTTCGGAAACAGGATGCGGACGCTGTCAGCCCATTCCTTCTGCTCCGGCTCTTTGTCGTTGGTCTGCATCTTGCCCATGTAATAGGTGTTGCCGAGCGAGATATCGCATTCGCCGGCATAGATGGCCTTCACCTGGGCGCGGTCGTTGCCGGCTGGCTTGCGGGCAAGGTTATCGCGCACACCGGCGAGCCATTCCTCTGTTTCCTCCACGCCGTGATGGGCAACCATCGAGGCGACCAGGCCGATTGTGTAAACGTGCTGGCCGGAGCGTGTGCACAGGCGGCCTTTCCATTTCGGGTCGGCCAGTTCTTCATAGGTAATGCTGTCCTGCCCGACCCGGTCCTTGGAGGCATAAATCACGCGGGCGCGGCTGGTCAGGCCGATCCAGTGGCCTTCCGGGTCCCGGAAATGCGCCGGGATGTTCTCATTGACGACATCGGACACAACCGGCTGGGTAACGCCAAGCTGTTTGGCGCCGTCCAGACGGCCGATGTCGACCGTCATCAACACGTCGGCAGGTGAGTTCTCGCCTTCCGCGGCCATACGCTCGGCCAGGCCCTTGGAAGCGAACACGACATTGGTCTTGATGCCGGTCTCGGTCGTGAAGGCGTCCAGAAGCGGCTGGATCAGGAACGGCTGGCGGTAGGAATAGATATTCACTTCTCCATCAGCGATGGCCGGTGCTGCTGCAAGGGTCGCTGTGGTCAGGGCAAAGGCACCGCCAAGGGCGCGAAGTGTGGAGCGCATGAAACTCTTCCAGTTATTCAGTTGGTCGTTAACGCGTCGCCAAGTGGTCTCGCGGTTCGGCGGGAATATGTCGTGGCAGCGGAGTGAAGTCAATAAATTAAGCAAAATCAATAACTTAGAATGGTTCTAAACTAACTGGAGTATTAGTCTCCACTATTTCGGAAAAACCGGAAAGAAAACAGGAGTTTATTACTCGACTTTTTGCGTGGGGCGGGCGTGGGCGCGGGCTGTCATCCTGTCGGGGCTGGTCACAAAACCGTGATCAGCGTGAGCAAATGTCACACCCACGACAGCGCTTTTTCCAGAAATGCCGTTCCGTTCTCGCGCTGCCATTCGCCGTGGGCCATGATGACCCGCTGTGGGGCCCAGGAGAGGATCTTGTCCCTGGCCCGGCGTGCCTTGCGGCGGTTGAGAAACGAAAGCCGCCATTCTAGCGGCGCGTAGCCCCGGCCCTCCACAATACCCCAGAGATTGGCGATAACGCGTTGCCAGGGTCTCCAGTGCCGGGCAAGAAACACTTGCGAAAAATTCTCGCTCAGGTCCGCAAGGATCGCGGTTTGCGACGCCCGGTGAAAGAACACGACTTCGTCCATGGCGAGCGACCCGGCAAACCGGACCATGTCGAACTGGTCCTCCCAGGCGGTGGGAACGGTGGTGTCCAGCGCATCTTCAAAGGCAAGATCCTTGCGCTTGCCGATCGTGCTTTCAGGGCCCCACAGCTTTGCCCCGGGCCAGGCGGCCTTCCAGTCCTGAAGATAAAGGTGATGGATCTTGTTGGGGCTGACCAGGTGCTCGGGCGTCCCGAGCGACAGGATCTCCTGTTTCAATTCCGCCGTCAGCTTTACCGGCGACCAGACCCACAGGCCGCCGGACGGCAGGCGGACCACCACGGAGCGGGTGGGATAGGGGCAGGTGAAAAAGGGGACAATGCCCCCTTCGAAAATCCAGACATTTTCCGAAACTGGAATGCCTGCTTTTGTGTTCATTCAGACAGGACCCGCTGTGTGGGAAAAATGATCTCCACAAGCGTACCCTGGTCAGGAGTTGAATCAATATGGAAACTCGCCCGGTTGGCTTCCACCAGGGCCTTGGTAAGGGGAAGCCCCAGTCCGGTGCCGCCGCCGCGGCTGGCAGTGTGCAACTGCCGGAAGGGCTCAAGCGCCGCCGCCAGCTGTTTGGCCGTCATGCCGGTGCCGGTGTCGCGCACTCGCAGAGCAACCTCGCCGTTGCTTTCCAGCGCGGTCGACAGGATCACCTGCCCGCCGGACTTGTTGTATTTGATCGCATTGGACAGAAGGTTGAGCACGATCTGACGCAGGGACCGGGGATCGGCCACCACATCGGGCACTGAATCCGGCAGGCTGGCCCGGATGATGACACGCTCCCGGTTCGCCTGCGGCTGCATCAGGGCCACGCATTCGTTGATGACATCATTGGTGGAAACGGCCGAGAATTTCAGATCCAGCTTGCCCGCCTCGATCTTGGAAAGGTCGAGCAGATCATTGATCAGGCTCATGATGTGTGAGCCGGACGTGCGAATGTCCTTCAGATAATCCTTGTAACGGTCATTGCCGATCGGGCCGAAGCGCTCTTCCATCATGACTTCCGAAAAGCCGATGATGGCGTTCAGCGGAGTGCGGATTTCATGGCTGATCTTGGCCAGGAAATCGGATTTTGCCGAGCTGGCATTTTCCGCCTGGCGCTTGGCCTGCGTAAGTTCTTCTTCCGCCGTTTTCCATTGGGTGATGTCGCGCAGGACGACGCAGAACTTTGCATCGTCCTTGCCGCCGGTGATCCGGCCCATGGTCATGAAAAGCGGTATCAGGCCGCCTGTCGGCACCGTGCCCAGCACCTCGCGGCCATCATTCAGAATGCTGGCAACTCCGTTGCGCGACAGGCCGTCCAGATAGTCGGCGGCCGCACGGTGGCTTTCAGGGGCCAGGAACTCCGTGAACGGTGCTCCGATCATGTCCGACCGGTTGGCGCTGAAAAGCGCTTCCGCTGACCCGTTCACCTTGAGGATCGAGCCATGCTGATCGAGCACAAGAACCCCGTCGGTGGCCGTCTCCAGGATCGTATCCATTTCGGAGATCTGGCTGCGCGCGGACTCAAGCTCTGAACGCACTTCGGCGAAGAAATTCGGCGACGACGGCGCTTCACTGGCTGCCGTCTGCTTAACCGGCCGTTCTGTGATGGACACCATCAGGCCACGGCTGCCGTTCCAGGGAACGGAGTGCATATGCGCATCGACCGTCAACACGCCGCCGTCGGCGAGCCGCATTTTCATGGCTTCGTCGACTTCACCGTCCATACCGTCCGCATCCGGCAAGTCTTCCGTGTCGTCGATGAAGAGGGCCTCGAGACCACCCGCCTGGGACAGGGCTGCAATCGATTTGTAGCCGAGCATCTGCAGTAGCGCCTTGTTGGCGTAAAGCACTTCGCGGTCGTGAACGATGGAGATGCCGATAGGCAGCCGGTCCAGGAGGCTTGGATCGATCGGTCCTGCTTCGGGCACTTCCGGCGGCAGATCCTCGACCGGCACTTCCTCTTCCGGATCCGGCGCATCGAATTCGTCCAGGTCGCCTTCCAGCCGCGCCCCGAGCGCTTCGGCAATCTTGCGGAATGCCTGCCGTTCCGGCCGCGACAGGCCAGACGTGTCGACCGGAACCACGCGCGGTTTCACGGTTGCCAGCGGAATAACCTCGCCGGTGGTTTTCGGTTCCACGTCCGGTTTATTTTCCGCGTCCTCCGCGGCTGCCTTTTCTTCCTGTTCATAGGCAGCGGTTTCTTCAAAAAACTCGCGCTCGTCAGCGTCGTGCTGATCTGCATCCGGCTCTGCCCTGGCAGTCAGCTCCGCCGCGTCAGCAGGTTCCTCGCTGTCCTCGTCAGTCAGGCCAGCGTCTTCGGACGGCTGTTCAGGCTCTGTCAGTTCGCTATCCGCCGTCTCGCCGGCCCCCAGCGCGTCAGCTTCGCCGTCGCCGTCAGCCGCTTCGGCCTCGTCAAACAGGTCAGGTGAGAGTTTCTCCGGAGCCTTGTAGGATTTTGCCAGCGATTTTACTGCGCTTTCAATTTCAGCGGGTTTCAACTCGGCCGGACCGGAAATGCCCACGGGTTCCTCGTCGGCTGTTTCGGAACGCACAGTCTCGTCATCAGCCTCATCGCCGGTTTCAAGGTCCGATGCGGTATCCGCGGGCGCCGGTTCAGTTGCCTCTTCCGGCAGATCGGCGGAGAGGCCCGCCGCGTCATCGTCCGCAGCTTCGTCGCCCTCTTCACCCTCATCCGCCGCATCTTCTGCCTCGGCGGTCACGGTTTCCTCAAGGTCTTCCGCAACCTCTTCAGATACTGGAACCTCCCCGGTCTCGTCGGCCGGTTCCTCCGGCTCGCGATCGAGAGCGGCAGCGGCCCTTTGCAGGTCCTCGGTGAGCGAAAGTTGCTCGCCCTGATCTTCGGCGTCTTCAACGGTCTGCTGTTCTTCGCGGGGTTCCTGCGGGGTTTTGCTGGTGAATTTGGTCAGCGATCCGACAATGGCGGCGGCGCTTGCACCGAGGAATGTTTTGCCGGCGAAGGAATCCGGTTGAGCCGGCTTCAGGTTCGCCAGTGCCTCATTCTGGGCCGCGCCCTTTTCCTGCTCAGTTGCCAGGCTTTCTCCGGCATCGCCGTCTTCGTCCGGCTGTCCGGAGGAAGCCTCAAGGTCTTCCGCCTCGGCTGTCAGTTCGTCGACGGCCTCCTCGGCGGACGCTTCGAGCGTTTCTTCCTCAAGCGTCTCCGCAACTTCTGTTGCTTCAGCCTCAGAGGTCGCATCGGTGTCCAGGGCTGCAGTTTCTTCTTCGGCGCCTGCTACCAGTTCTTCTTCGCTCTCGGAAATTCCGGCTTCCGTTTCCGGTTCTTCCCTATCCTCTCCTGAGGAGGCAACGAGCGCGATCGGCGCTGCAGCTACCGCTGCGCTGAGGAGCAGGCTGTCCGGATCACGGATGGCATCCGCCGTGCGGCAGACGCCAAAGCCGCGATAGCCTTCGAACTTCCGGTTACGGTCAAAGGCGGGCAGGGCGGCCATGTCGACCGGAACCCGCAGTTCTGCACCGGTCACGGGCCAGTCGACCGTCTTGCCGCTCCAGGTGTCGCGCCGGTCGAGCGCCCTTGCAATATGCCCGCGCGGATCAAGGCCGAACATGTCAGAGACCTCTTCCCACGTCTGCCCGACAATATCGGTCGCAACGGGACCAAGCACCTCGGCAAATTCATCGGACAGGAAGGTGAAGCGCTGGTCGATATCCATCTTCCAGGCAAACCGCACCGGCCGGCGCCGTGGCTGGAACACGAATGCGTTTTCGCTCTCCGTGTCATCCGCAGGCATTTCGGCGTCTGCATCTGCCTCAGCCTCAGTTTCATCGTCGGTGACGTCAGCGTCGGGCACTGCTTCGGCGGAAGCATCCTCAAGGGGTTGTGCTTCTTCCGTTTCCGCAGCCGCTTCGGCAACCGGCTCGTCCGCGACCTCCGGCTGCTCCTCGCCGCCTGCCGCGGTTTGTTCGTCTTCGGTCAAGTTCGCTTCGGTGGCCTGGACGACAGGCTCCGCGCCGCGGTCGGCTTCCTCCGGTTCGTCTTCCAGTTCGGCCGCGTCGGCGCGAACCCAGGCCGAAGTTTCGTCCTGATCACCTTCAGAGGTTTCCGGTTCCGCCGGGGCGGCATCGGCTTCGGTTTCAGCGGGTTCTTCCGGGAGGTCCCGGGCCGCAGGCAGGGCAGAGGTCGGCGCAGGTGTTTCGTCCGGTGTCTCTTCCGCATTGTCATCGTCGGCAAGCGGCGCATTGTTCAGGACGATCAGATTTTGCCCGCCCGCAAATTCCAGGATGGCCCCTTCATGAAAGCCGCCATCGATTTCCATCGGTCCGAACAGGGCTTTCTGGCCGTTCGGAACTTCCAGGTCTTCGGGTGTTCCCTCCAGGGCGCCGAAACGCTCGTTCACGCTGCCGCCAGAGGTGAGAAAAACGGTCGAGGTTTCCGACTTGAGCATACGGGCGAATGCCGAGACGGGAGCTCGTGTCGCTGACAGTCCCTTGTCGCCGCAGACAATCAGTGCGGCAGCTTCCCCGTTGCCCAGTTCCAGCTTTTTGCACTGGCAAGTCAGCAGCATGACCCTGAGTCCGCGATAGAACCTGAGGCGGTCGATGCTGAATTTGTCGGTGGACCCGCTTTCGGCAATGCGCGCGATGTGCGGGCGGGCGGGCGAGCGGCCAAGGGAGCTGAGGCCCACGAGATCCGATACGGTCTGCGCGGAGAAAAAGGATGCACCGGCGGCGTTGGCCCACAAGATATGTGCGCCATCAGCCGACCAGAGCCAGGCCGCCTTCTTGTCGGCAACAAGCTGGACGAGATCATCCTTGGCGGTCAGCTCCAGGAATGATTGGGTCTTACTGTCCATGGCTCAGCTCCAAACTGGTCTGCAACACCGGGTGACTGGGCGCGCGGCTGCCGGATTTGCCGCTCGTGGTAAACTCTTCGTTAATACAAGCAATCGCCCGCGTCGTCCACGTAATGCTAGGTTGCTAAAGGGGTTACATGAAGGCGTGGTTAATCCCGCCGTGCATTTGTTTGCCCGTTTGTCATCCACGTGTTACGAATTTTGGCGACGAATGACTTCTCACAGCCTGACCCGAATTTCACTCCGACTTGAGGAACGCCGACATGAGCAAAGACAAGACCGGTTTCGAAGTCCCAGACCAAATGCGCGATTTTGCCGAAAAGAGTGTCGACCAGGCACGCAAGGCGTTTGATGACTTCATGGGCGCGACCCAACAGGCCGTAACCAACGCGGAAGACAACGCCAACGCCATGCAGGCAAGTGCCGCTGACGTCAACAAAAAGGCGCTGACCTACGCTGAGGAACACGTTGATGCGGCTTTCAAATTCGCTCAGGAGCTGGTTAAGGCCGACAACGTCGAAGACATGATGAAACTGCAGCAGGACTACCTGCGCAGCCAGATGGAAGCGCTTGGCGAGCAGTCCCGCGAGTTCTCCAATACGGCGACCAAGGCTGTTCAGGATGCGGCCAAGGCAGCCCAGAAGCGGTAGCCACGTGAGATCGCCGGATATGGTCTGTGCGCAGGGCGTCCCGTCCTGCGCGGGCTGTTGAAGGTGCGAATACCGCGATTTGCATTTTCGGTTGTCATGCATTCTTCGGCACTGACTGAGTGTGATTTTCAAGGTTCTTCATGGAAATGTGCACGGGCCGTGCGGCCGTGGCAGGCGGAAAAGTCCCTGTTTCGCAAGGCGGATATCGGAAAACCCCAAAGGTCCGCTGCGGAAGTTTTATTGTGCAGTGCAGAAAAATGTTGCAATGCAACACGACATGCATTATGTAGGGGTTGCGGATGACGACAAGGTCCGCCGGCAAATGTCCCGGCGGAAGCAACTTCACCAATGATCGCATCCGAACTCAAGGAGATGAGATCATGACTGATACACAGACCACTGCATCGGCAAAAGCCGCCCCGAAATCCCGCGCTTCCAAAGCCAAGGCTGCACCGGTTGCCGGCGTTGCTTTCCCGGACTTCGAAGCTTTTGCAATGCCGAATGTGGAAGTTCCGGCAGCATTCCGCGAAGCGACCGAAAAAAGCATCGAAAACGCTCGTGAAGCTTACGCCAAGGTGAAAACCGCTGCTGAAGATGCAACCGACCTGATGGAAGACACGTTCGAAACGTCCCGCCAGGGCGTTGTTGAATTCAACCACAAGGCCGTCGACGCTGCCAAAGCCAACGCTGACGCCACTTTCAACTTCGTCAAGGACATCATGTCCGTGAAATCCGTGGCGGAAGCCATCGAACTGCAGTCCAGCTTCGCACGTCAGCAGTTCGACGCGCTGAGCTCCCAGACCAAGCAAATGCAGGAACTGGCCACCAAGCTCGGCACCGACGTTTCTGCTCCGGTCAAGGAAGCATTCGAAAAGTCCTTCAAGGAACTGAAGATCAACTAATTCAGGTTGAGCTGCGATTTAACCGCAGTAACATGATTTATGCCCGGGGCACCGCTCCGGGCATTTGCTTTTCAACAGGCCGAATTTTCCAAAATTTCCGGGTTGCCGATGAGATCAAACGGCGTTAGAAGACGCCCTTGCAAATGGCGGTCCGGACAGCTAATGTCCACGCCACTTTGGCGACCTTAGCAGACGTAGCTCAGTTGGTTAGAGCGTCGGATTGTGGCTCCGAAGGTCGGTGGTTCGAATCCACTCGTCTGTACCACTTCTCTTTCTATCCCCATTGATTGAATAAATTAATTGATTTGCAAGGCACTCTTGCAATCATCGCTGCAGTACCCCCCCCCACACACAGAATGGGCAAGGGGAACATGTCTGAACCTCCAGTCCAGCCACTTGAGAGCCTTCAACAACGTGCCGCGTTGTCCGTTGCGACATCTATTTGGGTTGGCTTGAGGTAGATGGCTGCAATGTCGAAAGAAAAAGCTGCCAAAGCATGTCGCAGTTGATGCGACTCAGGATTCCTAAATTGCAGTTCGAATCCAAAGCCGGATCTTTCGAACCGCAGACCGGCAAAATTTTTCTGATCCGCTTCTTCTGACCCTGCGTAAGCATGATCGCAAACAGAAGCGGAGGTACTACAGAATGCAGAAATTTGTTAAGGCAATTGCCGTCATCATGTTCGCAGCGGCATCTACTGCGGCGCTCGCCAGTTCCGACAATGGACAAGGCGACGGCAAAGGGCGCGCCGGTCCCGCTGCCTCGGTGTCCAACGGAGATGGAGGGTCTCCGGCAAATGCGGCAAGCGGTTTCAACGGTGGCTGGGGCCAGAATGGTGGTGTTGCAAATGGCAACGCGCGCAGCTTTGACTCAAAGTAAACGCTGAAGCGTCAAAAAATGAAGCAATGCCGGCCGCGCTGATGCGGTCGGCTACCTATCAGCAAATCAATGGCGCTTCGCATGAAAGGCTGAGCTTTAAACAGCCCTGGATATTGCCGCATCCACAGCCGCAGATTTTCCGTGTGGATCGTAAGCGGCCTTGAAAATGAAAGCTCCCGGCGATTGCCGTGTCGCCGAGCTGTTCGTGCCGCTCAATGCCCTCCGCCCAGTGGCCTGATTTTGCTCCGCCGTTGACAATTTTCGGGAACCCACCGCGAGGCGTAGGCTGGATAATCTTCGGCTTCTTTCATGAATAGTTGCCTCAAGTCTGTCCTTCAGGACTGCAGGAACAGTCCCATGATGGCCGCACGGCATGTCCCAACAATGCCATTCTCATAAGCCCCTGGAGGGTTCGTGAATCTGCCAACTCTCGTTAAGATTGTAGAGAGTGTTGCAAACATGTAACAGACTCTGGTTGTAATTTTGGGATATAATCTTGAGATTATTGTATGGGGTACGGGGATTTTCATGAAAAAAGTAATAGTTCTTACGGGTGTGATGGTATCTGTCGCCACTGCTGCAAGTGCAGGAAATTATTCTCTCTACGATAAGAGGCCGGCTTCCTCTTGGACAGGCTTCTATCTTGGTGCGAGTTTGGGTGGTGGCGTGGCTGGCGAATACGAAGGCAAGGCCAGCTACGGCGGAGTAAATGCGAAAGGCAGCGTCAACGCGAGTGGTTTCATTGGCGGGGCACAAGTGGGCTACCAGGCGGAATTGAGCCGAGTTGTCTTCGGTGTTGAAGGTGACTTCAGTTACGCGGACATCAATGGAAAATACTCCGTCAGCGCAGCCGGTGTTGGCACCGCAAGCCTTAAAGCAAATACGAACTGGTTGGCCACCGTTCGCGGGCGCGTTGGCTACGCGGCGGATAAGTTCCTGATTTATGGAACTGGCGGTGTTGCATTTACCAACGTGGATATGACCGCCAGCGCAAATGTCCCGGGTGTCTTCGTGGGTTCGTTTAAGGATAGTCAGAGCCACATTGGTTGGACGGTGGGTGCTGGCG
This sequence comes from Roseibium sp., assembly GCA_050302295.1. Classification (GTDB taxonomy): domain Bacteria; phylum Pseudomonadota; class Alphaproteobacteria; order Rhizobiales; family Stappiaceae; genus Roseibium. The sequence goes on from JBNLAU010000091.1 coordinate 11,696, forward strand.
TGGAAGCCAAGATTCACAAGTCTTGGTCTCTGAAGGGCGAATATCTCTACGTCGACTTCAACGAAAAATCATATTTTAAACAAGGCAACTTCAGCGGATTGAAGACCGACTTGGATCAGCACGTTCTGCGGCTTGGCTTGAACTATCGCTTCAACATGTGAATTGCACTTCAGAACGCACAGGTAATGCTGCCAAGGGCTCATGAGAGTGATCAGCGTTTGGATCACTCGCCGTACTGAAACGACCATGAAGCCCCTGGTATCATTAATCCAGAGGTTCAAGGGGCTCTCAAAGGAGGGAAGTGGGTTCGTTCTGAATTTCGGATTGCGGACTATTCACTCCAAACTGACCGTTCAGGCGCATTTTTTAAAATTCCCCTTCCCGGAAAAACGCGTGAGCACATTCAAGACAGGTTGTCCCTGTGCTGGTGGAGCCATGTCTGGCGGTTGAATGCAGGTTGATCTTGCCCTCGGTGCGGCGGTGAAGCCGGGCACCTGAATAACCGCTACTGGACCGCCTTGGGCAGATCCGCGCGCAGCTGGTTGCGTTCGGCGATCTCCCTCGACTTTGCCGTATCCACAGTCACGGATTTCCCGTGCGGATCGAAAGCCGCCTTGAATGTGAATGCGTCCGGCGACGGTCCGTTGTCGCCGAGCTGTTCGTGCCGCTCAACTGCTTCCTCCCAGTCAGGTTGATGGTTTTCCGGAACCCACCACAACGCGTAGGCAGGATAGTCTTCGGCCTCTTGCATGAACAGGGGCCCCAAGCGCAGGATCTCGGCATGCGGGCCCCGGTAGACGGCGGCCAGAGCGGATTCCAGATCCTGCCACAGGGAAACCGTCGACGGCGCCCAGCCGTCGCCGTTGTCGCTCCAGTATTTCGGAAAGACCTGTTCGCCCCAGTCCTCCGCCCCCGGTTCGTCGTCGTAGGCCGCGCGGGCGATGAATCCTTCGGCCCGTTCCATCGCGGCCCAGATGGCAGGCTCAATGTTGAAGTAATCCTCGTTGGCGGGATCGTCCGCGGGCTTGCGGAATTGGGCAAAGGTGTAAAGCGCGAGCCAGTAACCCGACATGTCTCCTCCCGGACCGGACGTTTCTTCTTTGCACAGTGTCTGTATTTGAAAGCGACTTCAAGACTTTGTCAGCGCGGCAAAACTGATTGTCCGGGGAAACGGCTGGAAATGCCGCTTAACTTGGTCTAACCCGTGTGTCTCACACTCCCTGTGCCCTGCGCTGTGCTTTTGTGTGCCGAATGTATGCGAACGGCGGCGTGGATGTTCAACGGAGCTACTGGAACACGGGGAATTCAGCGTGGAAGATCTCAGCCTTTTGTCTCTCGGCCTTCTGGCCCTCGCTCTTCTGGCAACAGGCGTTGTCGCCGGGATCATCGCGGGGCTCCTGGGAGTCGGCGGCGGTATCGTGATCGTTCCGGTCCTTTATTACATGTTCACCGCGCTGAAGATTGATCCCGCCGTCCTGATGCATGTGGCCGTCGGTACGTCGCTGGCGACGATCCTGGCGACCGGAAGCTCGTCGGCCCGGGCGCATTACAAGCGTGGCAGCGTCGATCTGGATCTTCTGAAGCGCTGGTGGTGGGCCATTGCCATCGGCGTGATTGCGGGGGCGACGCTGGCGGGCAATCTTTCCGGCGGGGCACTGACACTCGTTTTCGGTTTCGTAGCGCTGGCGGTATCCGCCAACATGATGTTCCGCAAGAATGGCGCGCATCTGGCCGAGGCGCTGCCGGGCACGCCGGTCAGGGAATTGCTCGGTTTTCTGATCGGCGGTATTTCGGTGATGATGGGGATCGGCGGCGGCACGCTTGGTGTGCCGACACTGACACTCTTCAATTATCCCATCCGCAGGGCCGTTGGTACGGCCGCCGCGATCGGCCTGATCATCGCCGTGCCGGGCACGCTGCTGTCCATCTATTTCGGCTGGAACGCCGAAGGCCGGCCGCCCTTTTCTCTGGGCTATGTCAATCTGGTCGGCTTTTTCCTGATCATACCGGCCTCCACCTATGCCGCTCCCCTCGGTGCAAGGATCGCCCACGCGATCGATCCGGCCAAACTCAAACTCGTCTTTGCGCTTTTCCTCGGGTTCACGGGTCTGCGCATGATCTACGGAGTTCTGTTCTGACAACACCTCGTTGGACAGCATTCGTGATGGGTACATCACAAGGTTTCATTGGTTCCGCACGTTCATTTCGGGGATAGTGGCCGTCCCGCGCGGCACCTGCCGGCATCCAGAATTCTTGGTCAGCAATGCTTAAAAAAAATGTCACCCTCAGCCTGAAGGGCTGCATTCAGGGCGCCGCGATGTGCATTCCGGTGTTTCCCGGCATCATTGCGCTTAGCGTTGTCTTCGGCACCGTTGCCGCGCAAAAGGGGCTGACCTTTCTTGAAACGCTGATGCTCAACTCGCTGGTCTTCGCCGGAGCCAGCCAGTTCGTGGCGATGGAAATCTACAACGAGCCGCTGACCTGGGGGGTGCTGGTCGCGATGATCGGCGTCACCGGTGCTGTCAACATGCGCATGCTTCTGATCGGTGCGAGCCTCAGGCCATGGCTCGGTCGGGTGCCGGCCTATCAGACCTATCCCTCGCTCTTCTTTCTGACCGATCTCAACTGGCTGATGGCGCTATCCGAATATGACAAGGGTGCGCGCGACTGGGGCATTTTTCTCGGCAGCGGGCTGACCGTCTGGTGCGTCTGGTCGCTGTCCGTCATTCCGGGTTACTTTGCCGGCAGCCTGATTTCCGATCCGAAAGTGTTCGGTCTGGATGTGGTTCTGCCCGCCTTTTTCGCCGCGCTGCTCGTGCCGCTGTGGAAGGGCAGGCGCCAGACGGTCAGCTGGCTGATCGCCGGAGGCGTCGCCTGGGTGACCTGGGTGCTGGTTGGCGGCTACTGGAGCATCTTCACCGGCGCCATTGCCGGAGCGTTTGCGGGAGCTTATCTGGATGACTGACGGTCCGGCCATCGATGGTGTTTTTGCGGTGGACCTGATGTTCGCCCTTACCGTGCTCGGCATGGTGCTGGTCACCTACGCGCTACGGGCCGGCGGCTACTGGGTGATGGGCCGTCTGCCGATCACCGCGCGCATGCGCCGAGGTCTCGAAGCCCTGCCCGGGGCAATCATCGTCTCGACCATCCTGCCCATCGTTCTGAAAGGCGGTCTTGCTGTCGGTCTCTGCCTGGTCGTGGCTGCGGCCGCGCAGGTGAAACTGAAGAAGGAATACATTGCCGTCTTCTGCGCCGCCGCAGCGGCCGCGGGGCTCAGAGCCGCCGGCGTTTAGCGCCTCGCGCTAACTGTCTTTGAGCACTGCGCGCGCGTGGCCGGCTGTGGCCTCCATGCTGCCGCCTGCATCGACTTTCGCCCAGGTCATCTGTCCGAGGTCGTAACCGAGCTGCTTGTCGATGACATCCGTCGTGGCGTCGGAAGCATCAGCCGCGCGGGACGCGACCCGGGCCTTCAGGGCCTCTTCCGGCGCGGTCAGCCAAATTCCGGTAAAACTTGCTTCGACACGGCGTGCGACGTCCTCAATCCGCCTGCGTTCCGTTTCGGCGGCAAAGACCGCGTCGAAAACGGCGGAATGGCCCGCGGCAAGCACAGCTTGAATGGTGTCATCCAGCGTGCGGTAAACCTTGGCGGATGCCTCCCGGGTATAGGCTTCCGCGGGTGCCTTTTCGGTCTCGGGAATGTTGAGCAGCCGCTTGCGCATCACGTCTGTGCGCAGAACACGGGCACCGGGTGCGCGGCCGATATCCGGGGACAGCGAATAGGCCAGTGTGGTTTTTCCCGTGCCCGACAGGCCGCCGATCGCCACAAGCTGTGACCTGAGGGGCTCCAGAAACTCAAGCGCCTGGCGGAAATAGACCGTCGCCTGCTGCTCCTGGCTTTCTCTCTGTTCGGGGTCGGACTGGGCAAGGGCGCTGCTGGCGGCGATTTTGGAGCGGATCGCGGCCCGCATCATCAGATAAAAGGGCAGGGCGGCAAGGCCTTCCGGATGACTTTCCAGGCGGCTCTTGTCCAGATAGCGGTTGAAGACACGGTTTGCGGCACGCCGCTGTCCGCGCTCCCAAAGGTCCATCAGCAGAAAGGCAAGATCGTAAAACACGTCGCCGGTAGCGATGGCGTCGGAAAATTCCACCGCATCAAAAAGCACCGGCTTGCCCTCGATCAGCACGATGTTGCGAAGGTGGGCGTCACCGTGACAGCGCCGGACAAGGCCCTGGTCGCCGCGCCGCAGGATCAACTCGTGAAGGAACGAGAGGGCCGTGCGGGAAGTCTCGGTCAGATGGCGGACATCCTCGGCCGGGAAGAGCCCCGGATGCTCGTGAAAGGCAGCTTCGTTCTGTTCAATGTAGGAAGCCAGCTCATCAGCAAAGCCTTCCCCGCCGCGCAAGGGGGCCTCTTCATGTGCGGCAACCATCATGGCGGCAAGCTGTTCGCAGAGCCGGTCGCCGATCGGAGCTTGGCCCGCCATCACTTCAAGTTCGTCACTGCGCTCGAAGCGGTTCATTTCAACGACCCATTCCACCGGCGTGCCGGACCCGCCGAGGGCGAGCGCGCCACCGGCTTCCTCTGTGACAGGCAGCGCTCTCAAATAGATCTGCGGCGCATTGGGCTTGTTGTAGGTGATTTCCGCTTTGCAGGCGTCTTGCCGCAAAGCGAGGGTCGAGTAGTCCAGGAAAGGGTATTTCACCTGCCGCTTGACCTTGTAGGCCTTGCTGCCGGCAAGAATGACGATATTGGCATGCGTGTCGATCCGCTTGACCTCCGGCCGCGCCGGATCGTCGGACGGCAAACCCATCAAAAACGCGAGAGCTCTGTCCTGGGTTTCTGCCTGATCCATATCATGTCCTTTTGCTATGGCCTGGAACACCGTACTCTAGCTGTGGAGCCTCCACATGAAAAAGGACGGCCTGACGAGGCTCCTCGTCCGGGCCGTGGTTGAATGCCAACCATGACCCGAAACCAAGAGTGTTGTTATGACTCATCTGGCCGGTTCCGAGGGCCCTTCGGTCAGGTGCGCGTCTCTGGGCGATGCGCCTCGCGGCAACCGGGAACGATCCATCAGATGGGTTATAATCAATTCACTTTGGTATGAAGCAAAGCCGCACGGTTTGATCCTTCTCAATGTGAGGTGACGCCGATGTGGCACATCTTAATTGGATTGTCAGTAAAGGAGGCTCCCATGAGCGACTATCCGGCTTTGAAAAAGATCAGGCTGAACCTGGCCAGGACCAAAGAATATCCGCAAGGCTCGGCGCGTCATGGTTATGAATTCACCGCTCCACTCGACGATGCCGGTCATATCGATGCATCGCTTTGGAAAAAGCAGCGCACGCACTGCCGGGTCCGCCGGTTCTGGGGCGATGAAGAAGAGGAAGTCGGCCATCTGGTTCACCGTCCTGGCGGTTCCTGGGCCTTCCATTACGATATTGACGGAGAAGATGACGACGAAGCCGGCTACCGGTTCGGCGCCCACGCCTTCAATCCGGGCGAATATGTCTCCATCAAGGACGAAGACGGTGACTTGCACACATTCCAGGTGGTGACGGTGCAGTCGGTCTGACCGTTTCCATCGGGGAAGCTTGTTTGAAAATCTGAAGCAATCAGGAGGATGGTAAAATGAGTTCGTTGCTGCCTTCTCTGTGGAACGATGCAAACAATCCCTTTGGATCTCTGCAGAAGGAAATGGACAAGCTATTTGAGGATTTCGGCCGCAAGCTGCCGGCCGGAAGCCCATTTGGCGGGGGATTCCCGTCGATCAATGTCGAGGAAACCGAAACCGGTCTGGAATTGACCGCGGAACTGCCCGGCGTTGCCGAAAAGGATATCGATGTTTCGGTGTCTGACCGGACCTTGACCCTCAAGGGCGAGAAAACGGAAGAAAAGAAGATCGATGAAAAGAACCGTCATGTCAGCGAACGGAGCTTCGGTTCGTTCCGACGTGTCATGACCTTGCCCTTTGCGCCGAAGCCGGACGGCGTCGAAGCGCACATGGAAAACGGTGTGCTGACGGTTGTTCTGCCGCGGCCGGAAGAAACAGGGCCGCAGCCCCACAAGATCGAGGTGAAACGCAAAGGCTGAGCTGGCGTGAAACCCGTGGGAAGTTGACTGGAGAGCGTCGGGAAACCGGCGCTCTTTTTCGTTTCCGGCACGTTCCGCGCCATGCGTCCTTCCAGGTGGTGCTCATTCCGTGCGCAGGAACAGTGCCGAGATAGTCCATTTTGGTGAGTTCTTTCCAATCAGGAATGAACTCATTGCCAATTAGTCTGATTTTGGCCTCTGACACGCCGATGTTTCCTACGTTGTAGAATGACTGGAAACATTTCAGACTGGGATTGAGATATCAGCCAGATCCGGGCGGCGGCTGAAAAAAGTAGTGCCAAAGGGTATTGATCACGATCCATCCATCTGATGGATCATTCCTGATTTCCGACGAGGCGGTTACGCTGGAGTAGCGGTTCACTCTTCCGCCGGAACATCAGCCACGGGAAGCGTCACCAGCGCAATGCCGTGATCCTCCGGCGACGTGCCGACGGTAAAGCCCAGGGCGTGGCACATGGAGATCATCGAGGTGTTTTCCTTCAGAACCTCTCCCTTGATCGTCTCGATGCCATCGGCCTTGGCATAGCGGATGATCAGCTTCATCAGCGCCCAGCCGAGGCCGAGACCCTTGAGATCCGATCTCACCATGACCGCGTATTCTCCAGTTTGATGGTCCGGATCCGCGTGCAGACGCACCACGCCGAGCAGGCTGCCGTCCTGGCGGTCCACCGCG
>JBNLAU010000092.1:0-6829 GCA_050302295.1 Roseibium sp.
GGCGGGTCGGCAGATACAACGTTGCCTGCGGCAAGAGCAGCGGATCGTCCAGCGGACAGAATCCGGGAACCAGCGTTCCCTCGACAAGCGTATCGACCAGTGTTTTCAGAAACGGAACGGACGGCGGAACGGAAAAGATGCGTGGTCTTTCCCCCATCCGTCAGGCCGCACTTTCGCGCACGGCAAATTCGGCGGCCCGGATGGCCTCCGGCGTGCCGATGTGAAGCCACAAACCTTCCATCTGAACACCAAAAAGCCTTCCGGCCTCTATGGCTCTGTCAAACAGCTGGTTCATGGAAAACGGACCGTCCGGCGCCTCTTCAAACAGGCGCGGATGCAGGATTGCAGCACCGGCATAAGCAAAAGGTGTGACGCCCTTTTCAAGTCGCCGCGTCAGGGACCCGTCCTTAGCCAAGTCAAAATCACCGCGCCCGGAATAACCGACGGATTTGACCGTTTCGGCAACCAGCAGAAGCGCGTCCATACGGCTCTCGTCCCAGGCGTCGATCATGTGTTCCAGGTTGGGCTTGACCCCTTCCACCCAGTAGCAGGTGTCGGCATTCAGCTGAAAGAACGGCTCGCCGCCAAGCAGCGGCAATGCCCTTTTGATGCCGCCACCAGTTTCCAGCAGCAAGTCGCGCTCGTCGGAAATGAGAATTTCCATGTCCTTCCGCCGCTGGACATGCACTTCCACGAGATCGGCCAGGTAATGCACATTGACCACGCAGGTTTTCACCCCGGCGGCAGACAGCCGGTCCATGCCATGATCGATCAGCGCCTGGCCGTTGACCTCGATCAGCGGCTTCGGCGTCGTAGCCGTCAGCGGACGCATGCGCTTGCCGAGGCCTGCGGCCAGGATCATGGCTTTTGATGGACGGAACCGCGTGTTGTTCATGAATCGTGCTCGATTGATTAAAAGCCGGCCCTGAAGCCTGGAAACTTAGTGCCGGAAAACGTTGTACCAGTCTTTCAATTCCGACAGGACCGGCCTGTCAAGCACCCGGTCGAGATAGCCTAGCATACGCGGCAAATGGCTCAAGTAAGCTGGCTTGTTATCCCGCCTTGCCAGCCGCACGAAGATCCCGATGATCTTCGAGATCCGCTGTGCCGCCATCACGGAATAGGCCGCCGAAAACCCTGCCTTGTCAAAGTCCGGAGACTGATTTTCCCTTGCCGAGACATAAGCATCGAAGAGCTCTGTTTCCAGATCCCTGGAGATATCCGTGCGCGCGTCCAGCAGCAGCGAGGCGACATCGTAGGCGACCGGGCCGAAAACGGTATCCTGAAAATCGATCAGGCCGATTCGATCCGTGCCTTGCGCGCCTTCCTGCCAGAGCAGATTGGGCGAATGGAAGTCGCGCAGCACCCAGCCCTGCTGCACGCCGGATATCTTCTGAAGTGTCTCGCGCCACAGGTTTTCAAACTCCAGCCGGGTTTGTTCATCCGCGGGCTGCCCGGTTGTTTCCGGCACGTACCAGTCGAGAAAGAGCGAGGCCTCCGCGATCATTGCTTCGGTCGAATAGCCGGGAACCTGATAATCCGGGCTGCCATTGACCGCTACTCTGTGGGGCCATGTTTGGCCGTGCATTTTGGCGAGTACATCCACGGCGGCGAAATAACGCTCCGCAATCGGCCTGCCATTATCAACAATGGTCCGGCGTCCAAGGTCCTGCGCCAGCACCAGCCCCTTGGCGGGATCGGCGGCGAACACCTCCGGCGCCAGTAAGCCGTGCCGGCGAAGCTCGGCACCGATCGCCAGAACCGCGCTGCAGTCCTGAGCCAGATGGACCTTCTTCATGTAGGCGCGGACGGTTTCCGGGATTGCCGCGCCGTGAAACGGCCAGCGCATCAGAACGGCTGACAAGCCATTGGCCGAAACCGTTTCGAAACTGCGCAAGGACGCATCGCCCGCAAGAAACCGGCGCTCGGCGGCCGCGAAGTCAGTGTCCTTCAAAAAGGCGCGGATGTCCCGCGTTTCGGCAATCCGCTGACGCCAGTCCGAATGACTGGAATAAAAGCTGAAGACCCGCCGGTCTTTCTCTTCATCCGGCTGGGTGATCTGGATCCAGAGTGCTTTTTCCGGCAACAGGTCCGCCGCTTTTTCCGGCCATTCGATCAGGGCCGCACCGGTTTCCAGCAAATCGTCGAGACCGAGCTCTTCCAGCTCTTCAGGATCTTCCAGACGGTAAAGATCGAAATGCGACAGGTCGAAGCGGTCGAAATCGTAGGTCTGGACCAGCGTGAAAGTAGGGCTTGGAACCTCCAGCTCCGGATCGCCTGCAAACGAACGGATGAGCGCGCGGGCGAAGGTTGACTTTCCCGCGCCGAGATCGCCGGACAGGCAGACAGTGTCACCGGGCCGCAGGACCATGGCAATGTCATTGGCAAGCTGCCGGGTGCCGGTTTCATCGGGAATTTCAAGTCTCAGGAAAGAATCCGGTAAGTGCCTCAGCTCGTGTTCTGCCATGAAACGGCCTATTCGGCTGCGGCCTGATCCGCCGCTTCCGGCCGGGCCGGGAAAACACAAGTGACCGTCGTGCCCTTGCCTTCGGTGGAATCGATGTCCACCGTGCCGCCGTGCAGTTCGACGAAGCTCTTGACGATGGCAAGGCCTAGGCCTGCCCCCTGGCGACGGGCGCCGGTGTCATGGCCGACAAAGCGGTTGAAGACCTGGGCCAGGATATCGGCCGGAATACCGAAACCGTGATCCTTGACGACGAAGGTCACCTGGTCCTCTTCCCGGCTGCAGCTGACATCGACAACACCATTGGCGTCCGAATAGCGGACCGCGTTGGAAATCAGATTGAACAGAACCTGGCGCAGGCGTTTTTCGTCGGCAATCATCATGCCGATGTCTTCCGGCACCTGCATGCGCAAGTTAATCTTGGCTTCCGCGATGCGATCCTTCAGGCCTTCGACGGCTGCGGAGACGGTCGAGGCCACATCCACTTCGCGCAGGTCGAGTTCCATGATGCCCGCATCGAGCGTCGCCAGATCCAGAATGTCGTTGATGATGGCAAGCAGCGCCGAGGAGGACGACTGGATGTATTCGGCATATTCGCCCTGCTTGTCGGAGAGTTCGCCGAACTTCGGATCGGACAGCAGCTGGGCAAAGCCGATAATATTGGTGAGCGGTGAGCGCAGTTCGTAGGAAACGTGCTGGATGAAGGCGTTCTTGATCTGGTCCGCCTGCTCAAGCGCTTCGTTTTTCTCCAGAAGCGCCCGTTCCACATTCACACTGTCGGTAACATCGACAAAGGTCACGAGCGTGCCGCCATCGGGCAGCGGCACGGTGGCGTAATCGAGCACGTCGCCATTGTGGCGTTCCAGGCGACTGACCTTTTGGGTCCGGTTGTCCAGAAGACCGGTAACACTGCCGGCAAGCTGTTCCCAGGCCTCGGTTTCGGTTTCGCCCAGGGTGCAGGCGGAAACGACCGCGTTCACGTGGGGAAGTTCCGAAAGCTGCTCTTCTTCCAGGTTCCAGATCCGGCCGAATGCCGGGTTCCACAGGCGCAAACGGCCGTCGGAACCGAACACCGCCACGGCTTCGGAGAGATTGTCGAGCGTCTCGCCCTGCACTCTGGTCAAGGCGTTGTAGCGGCTTTCCAGGTCCAGCTGCTCGGTGACATTCTCATAGATATAGGTGACACCGCCCTGCTGATGCGGGTTGGCGATCACGCGCAAGGTGCGGCCATCGGGCAAATGCCACCAGTTCTCGCGGGCCTCGAGCGACTGGTAGCTTTCCAGCATCTTGTTGCGCCAGCCGCGGTAGTCGGCCTGTTCCGGCAATTTGCGCGCGGCGCGCAGCGCGTCGAGAACGGTACCGTCTTCCGGGTTGCCTTCCAGGAAGGACGGATCCAGATCCCAGAGCTGCTGGAAAGCGGCATTGTAAAACTGCAGCTTGCGGTCGCTGCTGAAGATGGCCACGGCGGCGGCCAGCTGGTCCAGCGTGCGGCCGTGGAATTCTTCCGCGCGGCCAAGTTCCTTGTTGGCCTGTTCCAGTTCGCTGATATCAACGGCAATGCCGGCGCCGCCGACATTAGCGTTGACATCAGTAACCTCGAACACCCGGCGCTCCCCGGAAGCCACGATCGGAATGCGTGCGGTGAAGCAGCCGTCCTCGGTGCGTTGAACGGCCATCGCGGTGCGCGCGGCTGCGTCCAGGAAAGTCGCGCCTTCCTTGACGGCGGTCACCGCATCCGGCATTTCAACCGCTTTGGCATAGGCGCCATTGGCCCAGATCAGATTGCCTTCCGCGTCGCGCTGCCAGGCCGGTGCCGGCATGGCGTCGAGCAGCGCATGCAGCATATGCAGCTCGCCGGAGATCTTGGCGTTGCGCGCGGCGAGTTCCGCCTGCATCTGCCGCTCGCCGGTCAGATCGCGCAGGCGCAACACAACGGCACCGCCGGTGGTGCGGCCGAGCGCCTCGACATAGCTGCCGGTGCGGGTTTTCAAGGTGGTGGTGAAGGCTTCGCCGGTGCGGAACAGCAGGTCCAGACAGCGCTCCAGATCGCCGGCGCATTTGGCGGTCAGCCAGCTGCCGAATGCCAGAAGTTGTGCAGGCGGACGCGGAACACCGGATTTTTCGGGAAGAACGCCCCAGATCTGCGGCATGGCGCCGTTGCCAGTCCAGACGATCACCCGCTGCTCATCGGTGTTGAGCATGGCCTCCAGGCGGTCGACCCGGAGCTTCAGATCGCCTTTTTCCTTTTCCAGGGCGTTGGTAAGTTGTGCGGATTGTTTGCGGTGGCGGACCAGCGCAACTGCCGCGGTAACCGCGAAGGCGCACATTCCGCCTAGCGCTCCAAACAGAATCATGGCATCGGGATTGATGGCGGCAGCGGTGTCCGACAGGACGCTGGCCGCAGCCGGACCGGAAGACAGCATGAATGCCGCCGCCCCTGCGCCGCCTGGCCTAAGCCCGCTCAGACTCCATTCTCGCAACGTCGCGCATGAACGCGCGCCGTCCTCGCTGCCTTTCGGCATGTTGTGATCCCCTTGTGCCGCTTCGCCCTGCTTTTGCGGGGCGCAGCTCCCGGTTTCTGGGAGCAAATCAAAGACATATGCCTCCTGGCCTTTGATTCGCTTAAACCATAACCTTTTTGAGAATCACGCAGAAGAGTCCCTTGCTGAAAAGTTAACAGAACCCTTCAAATTGAAGGGTCCTGCATTTTTTTGTTCACAGACCCGAATCACGGCGTTTACCACATCTAGTGGTACGCCCCTTCGCAATCAGTATTTGTAGTGTTCCGGCTTGAACGGACCGGTCTTATTAATCCCCAGATATTGAGATTGACCGTCCGACAATTCGGTTAACGTGACGCCGAGCTTTTCAAGATGGAGGCGTGCAACCTTCTCATCCAGGTGCTTCGGCAGCACATAGACTTCGTTCTTGTACTGATCGCCCTTGGAGAAGAGCTCGATCTGCGCCAGAACCTGGTTGGTGAAGCTTGCGGACATCACGAAGCTCGGATGGCCCGTCGCGTTACCGAGGTTCACAAGGCGGCCCTGCGAGAGCAGGATCATGCGCTTGCCGTCCGGGAACTCATACATGTCGACCTGGTCCTTGACCGGGCGGCATTTGGTGTTCTTCAGCGAGGCAACCTGAATCTCGTTGTCGAAGTGACCAATGTTGCAGACGATCGCCATGTCCTTCATGCCACGCATGTGGTCGAAGGTGATGATGTCCTTGTTGCCGGTCGCGGTGACATAGATGTCGCCTTCAGGCAGGGCCTGCTCGATGGTCTTCACCTCGAACCCGTCCATGGAAGCCTGCAGGGCGCAGATCGGGTCGATCTCGGTAACGATCACACGAGCGCCGGCACCGGCCAGAGACTGAGCGGAGCCTTTGCCGACGTCGCCGTAACCGCAGACCACGGCAACCTTGCCGGACATCATCACGTCGGTGCCGCGGCGGATGCCGTCAACCAGGGACTCGCGGCAGCCGTAGCGGTTGTCGAACTTGGATTTGGTGACACTGTCGTTGACGTTGATGGCCGGGAACGGCAGCGCGCCCTTTTTCTGCATTTCATAAAGACGCAGAACGCCGGTGGTGGTTTCTTCAGAAACACCCTGGATCAGCTCTTTCTGCTTGGTGAACCAGCCCGGATTGGCCGCCATGCGCTTTTTGATCTGCGCGAAGAGGCATTCTTCTTCCTCGGAGGTCGGGTTTTCGATGATGTCGGTCTCGCCGGCTTCGACGCGCGCGCCGAGCAGGATGTACAGCGTCGCGTCGCCGCCATCGTCGAGGATCATGTTCGCGCCTTCGGGGAAGTCGAAGATCTTGTCGGCATAATCCCAGTATTCTTCCAGGGTTTCGCCTTTCACGGCAAAAACCGGAACGCCGGTCGCTGCAATCGCGGCAGCAGCTTGATCCTGCGTGGAGAAGATGTTGCACGATGCCCAACGGACCTCGGCGCCCAGGGCAACCAGTGTCTCGATCAGAACCGCCGTCTGAATGGTCATGTGCAGGGAGCCGGCAATGCGCGCACCCTTGAGCGGCTTGGTGCCGCCGAATTCCTCACGGCAGGCCATCAGGCCCGGCATTTCGTGTTCTGCGATCTCGATCTCGGTGCGGCCCCAGTCTGCGAGCCCGATGTCTTTGACAATGTAGTCGGTCATGAAAGTGTCCTGCTGTTAAAGCCGGCTTGAAGCGCCAGATCTATTGGAACGCGGCCCACCCGCATCGAAGCATGCCTCTCCCGGCATCACGGGGCCGTCAGCCGATTTCCGGAAAGCTCCGGAAACCGTTGGGAGGGGTTATAACGTCAGCCGCCAGATCACGCAATAAAGATATAAAGAATTCTTTATATCACTTATAAGGAAACGG
>JBNLAU010000093.1:0-3823 GCA_050302295.1 Roseibium sp.
GATATCGACAATCTTCTGATTTCCCAGCCGGATGCTGGTGAGCAGGCGCTGGAAATCGCCGATACGCTGGTCCGTTCCGGCGCGATCGATGTTCTTGTCATCGACTCCGTTGCCGCGCTGACGCCCAAGGCGGAGCTGGAAGGCGAGATGGGCGACAGCCTGCCGGGCTTGCAGGCCAGGCTGATGAGCCAGGCGCTGCGCAAGCTGACCGCATCGATTTCCAAATCGAAATGCATGGTGATCTTCATCAACCAGATCCGCATGAAGATCGGTGTGATGTTCGGTTCGCCGGAAACCACGACCGGCGGCAATGCGCTGAAGTTCTATGCGTCGGTTCGTCTCGATATCCGCCGTATCGGTGCGATCAAGGACCGGGACGAGGTGGTCGGCAACCAGACCCGGGTGAAAGTGGTCAAGAACAAGCTGGCGCCTCCCTTCCGTCAGGTCGAGTTCGACATCGTCTATGGCGAAGGGGTTTCCAAGACCGGCGAGCTGATTGACCTGGGCGTCAAGGGCAATATTGTCGAGAAGTCCGGCGCCTGGTTCTCCTACAACAGCCAGCGCCTCGGCCAGGGCCGTGAGAACTCCAAGCAGTTCCTCAAGGACAATCCGGAAATTGCCGAAGAGATTGAACTCGCAATCCGCCAGAACGCCGGTCTGATCGCCGAAGCGATCATCGATCCGGAAAGCGGTGCGGAAGAGGCGGAAGACTAAGAGTTCTCCGGCTCAAAGCCGTTTCATGTTCCGGACGCAGGTTCCCTGTCCTGTCCGGCCTTCCCGGAAGCCTTCTCCCGATTGTGGGGGAAGGCTTTCTGCATTTTTACCCAAATGCACGGCCAAGGCCGGAGGCGAGGGGGAGCGAGCGAGGTGTTCTCCAATATTTCCGCAGGGTTCCGTAACGGCTTATCTCTCGCAACTGCTGGACAGGGTCAGAGGTCAAAGTTAAAAGGCTGTTCCGGCAGGGAACCTGAAATGCGCTCCCGTGCCGCTGACAGATTTTCAACTGGCCCGGCTGACCGGGCACGGACCGATGCGAGACCCGAATGACCGGTGTAAATGAAATCCGCTCTGCCTTCCTGGACTATTTCAAGAAGAACGATCACGCAGTGGTCGAGTCCGGACCGCTGGTGCCGCGCAACGATCCGACCCTGATGTTCGCCAATGCTGGCATGAACCAGTTCAAGAATGTCTTCACCGGACTGGAAAAACGCGATTATTCCCGGGCAGCGACCTCTCAGAAATGCGTGCGCGCCGGCGGCAAGCATAACGATCTCGACAATGTCGGCTATACCGCGCGCCATCACACCTTTTTCGAGATGCTCGGCAACTTTTCCTTCGGCGACTATTTCAAGGACCGGGCGATCGAACTGGCCTGGAACCTGGTCACCAAGGAATTCGGACTGCCCAAGGACAAGCTCCTGGTCACGGTGTATGCCGAAGACGATCAGGCATTCGATCTGTGGAAGAAGATAGCCGGTCTGAGCGAAGACAAGATCCTCCGGATTCCGACCTCCGATAATTTCTGGTCGATGGGCGATACCGGCCCTTGCGGGCCTTGCTCGGAAATCTTCTACGATCACGGCGATCATATCTGGGGCGGGCCTCCGGGGACGGCAGAGGAAGACGGTGACCGGTTCATCGAGATCTGGAACCTCGTCTTCATGCAATACGAGCAGACGCCCGAGGAACGCCACGATCTGCCCCGTCCGTCGATCGATACCGGCATGGGCATCGAGCGCATTGCCGCTGTGATGCAGGGCGTTCACAACAATTACGACATCGACCTCTTCAAGGCGCTGATTTCGGCCTCCGAAAACGCCACGGGCGTCGATGCTGAAGGCGATGCGCTCGGCAGCCATCGGGTGATCGCCGACCACCTGCGCTCGACCAGCTTCCTGATTGCCGACGGCGTTCTGCCGTCCAACGAAGGCCGCGGTTATGTTCTGCGCCGGATCATGCGCCGCGGCATGCGCCATGCGCATCTTCTTGGGGCGAGCGATCCGCTGATGCACAGGCTTGTGCCGGCGCTGGTTCGCGAGATGGGCCGCGCCTATCCGGAACTGATCCGCGCCGAAGATCTCATCACCGAGACGCTGAAGCTGGAGGAAACCCGTTTCCGCAAGACGCTGGAGCGGGGGCTTGGTCTTTTGGACAGTGCCACATCGGATCTCACTGCCGGGGGGCGCCTGGACGGGGAGACCGCGTTCAAGCTCTACGACACATACGGCTTCCCGCTCGACCTGACGCAGGATGCCCTGCGCACCCGTGACATCTCCGTCGATACCGATGGTTTCGATGCGGCCATGGAGCGCCAGAAGGCGGAAGCCCGCGCGGCCTGGTCGGGTTCGGGCAGTGCGGCAACAGAAGCGGTCTGGTTTGCGCTGAAGGAGAAGTACGGTGCGACCGACTTCCTCGGCTACGAGACGGAAACCGCCGAAGGCGTTGTCGCCGCGCTTGCATCTGACGAAATGGAAATCAGCAAGCTGCAGGCTGGCGAGAGTGGATTTGTCGTCCTGAACCAGACGCCGTTTTACGGTGAAAGCGGCGGTCAGGTTGGCGACACGGGCGTGATGCTCGGCGCCGGACTGAAGGTCAATGTCACCGGTACGCAGAAAAAAGCCGACGGCCTCTTCATTCACAGCGTGACCGTGGAAGAAGGGGAGCTCGTTCCCGGTCTGGCACTTGAACTGAAGGTCGATCACGGCCGCCGTACGTCCGTGCGGGCCAACCACTCGGCAACCCATCTGGTGCACGAGGCGCTGCGTGAGGTGCTGGGCACACATGTGGCTCAGAAAGGGTCTCTGGTGACACCAGAGCGGCTGCGCTTTGACTTCTCGCATCCCAAGCCGGTGAGCGACGATGAGCTGGAAACAGTAGAAACCTTCGCCAATGAAATCATCTTGCAGAATGCCCCGGTCGAGACCCGGCTGATGGCGGTTGATGATGCGATCGAAGCCGGGGCGATGGCGCTGTTTGGCGAGAAATACGGCGAAGAGGTTCGCGTTGTCTCCATGGGAACCGCGCTTCACGGGCCGAAGGAAGGCAAGCCTTATTCGCTTGAACTTTGCGGCGGCACCCACGTGAGGAGGACCGGTGACATCGGTCTGGTCACGCTCGTCTCCGAAGGGGCTGTCGCGGCCGGTGTGCGCCGGATCGAGGCGCTGACCGGGGCCGAGGCCAGAACCTATCTGGACGCGCAGGACAAGCGCATGCGTGAGGTTGCCGGCATCCTGAAAACCGGCGCGGATGACGTGCCCGCCAGGGTAGCCCAGCTTGTGGAAGAGCGCAGGCGCCTGGAAAAGGAACTGGCGGACGCCAAGAAGAAACTGGCCATGGGCGGTGGCGGCTCGGAAGGCGCACCGGTGAAGGATGCCGGTGCCTTCAAGCTGATGGCCCGCAAGGTCGAAGGCATCAATCCGAAGGACCTCAAGGGCATGGCGGATGAGGCCAAGGCACAGCTTGGCTCCGGTATCGTGGTGCTGATCAATGTGGCGGATGACGGCAAGGCCGCGATCGTGACGGCGGTCACCAAGGATCTGACGGAGAAGGTCAGCGCCGTGGATCTGGTGCGGCTCGGCTCTGAAGCCCTTGGCGGCCGGGGCGGCGGCGGCCGGCCGGATATGGCACAGGCCGGCGGTCCGGACGGCTCAAAGGCCGATGCCGCAATCGGTGCGATTGAAAGCCATCTGGCCGGTCTGTAAGAAATAGGAGCTTGCCGCACGTTTTCTGAACGTGGGTGAGCTTCTGCCGGAAATGAAAAAGCGCGCCTGAACGGTGCGCTTTTTTCATATTGAAGGGTGTCTGGTCGAGGCTGTTCAGTGCA
>JBNLAU010000094.1:0-3550 GCA_050302295.1 Roseibium sp.
AGCGCACCGGAGCGGCACCGCTCTTATCGAAGCTGGAGAACGACACATGACTGCCCGTACACCCGATCATCCGGTCCAGGATTTTTTCGTGAACCGCTGGTCGCCCCGCGCCTTTGACGGCTCCGAAATGCCGGAAGCGGACCTGAAGACAATTCTGGAGGCCGCCCGCTGGTCTCCGTCCGCCTTCAATATCCAGCCATGGCGCTTTGTATATGCAAGGCGTGCTGACGACGGCTGGCAGACCCTCGTTGACCTACTCAATCCGTTCAACCGCGACTGGGCGCAAAACGCCTCCGCGCTTGTCTACCTCTTCACCGATACCATCGTGGAAGGCCAGGACGGCAAGCCGGACAGGGCCAATGGCGCCCACTCCTTCGATGCCGGATCCGCCTGGGCGCATGCCGCCCTGCAGGCGACGGTGCTTGGCTATCACGCTCATGCGATGGCAGGCATCCTGAAGGATGACATCCATGAAAAACTGGGTGTTCCGGAACGCTACAAGCCGGAAATCGCGATTGCCATCGGCAAGCAGGGCGATGCCGCCCGGTTGCCGGAAGTTCTGCAGGTCCGTGAAACGCCAAGCGGCCGCAAGCCTCTCACAGAAATCGCCTTTGCCGGTGCGTGGGCCTAGCTTCCGGGCATCGCAGGGCCTATCCAATGGGCGGTTTGACGGCAGCCCGAAAGAGCTGCCGTCTTTGACCCTGACAAAATCGTTCCTTTCCGTAGCCATCCCGGCCAAGCGCAGTGCGAGCCGGGATCGGAGAGGCGCAGGCGTCCAGGTTCGTTTCTTTTTTGAGGCATTGTCCAGGGCCCCCGGTCCCGGATCTCCGCTGCGTCCGGAAGGACGAACGGAGGGGCCGGTTGGAGTTGATTTCAAAATCTAATTTCAAAGAAGACTGCGGCAATCCGCACGGCGTATTTCGGAAGGTATGGGTGTATTCCTTCAACCGGAACAACCAATACGCTGGAGCCGCCATGAGCGAAGCCGATACGCTGCCCGACAGGAGCCTGCTCTACGCTTATCGTGCTCCCGGCGATTTTCTGGATTGTTATTCCGTCTCCCTGGGAGAGCATCATGATCTTCAGAACGTCGACATGCGCGTTCTTGCGGATCTCATCCTGAATGCGGATATCGCCTGGATGCGGAACCTGATGGCCCTGCGCGACAGAGTTGCCCGGTTCGTCGGCATGAAGTCCGGAAAAGCCCTGGCGATGGAACAGGCGCCAACGCCGGTCGCCGGGCGCGGCGTCGGAGAGCGGATCGGCTTCTTCAAGATTTATCAGGTCGCACCTGACGAGATCATTCTTGGCGAAGACGACTGGCACCAGGATTTCCGATTGACGATCTTGCGGGACGCGCAGCGGATCTATGCCGCCACCTGCTGCAGGCGCCATAATGTCTTCGGCCATGCCTATCTTGCGCTGATCCTGCCGTTTCACAAATTGATCGTGAAATCGGTTCTGGACAAGGCGGTGAAAGCGTCACCGGCAGCGGCCTGACCGGATTCGGCACGCGACCGACACCGCCCCTACCTCTTCCTCCTCCTTCAAGTCAGACCTGTCGACCCTCCTCAGGATGAGAGGGGATGAGTGTAGGCACCTGCGAAGGCGCGAAGCTCATGCCTCGGGGCGCCGCGTTCAGCCGGGCAGATGCCCGGATTTCCGCCAGACGCGCGCGCCCTGTGAGGTGCGGATGGTCTGACGGCTGCCCGCCGGCAGGCGCAGCCAGGTGCCCTGGTCGTAGTGGCCGGACTGGTCCTCGAAACTGCCTTCGATCACGAAATACTCCACTCCGCCGGGAAAGTCCTGCTCATCCAATTGCGCACCTCTTTCCCAGTCGAGCATGACGACTTCCTCGTCCGGGCGGATGAACAAGGGCAGGATGTGTTCTCCCGGGCGCCCCTCCTGCCAGCCGGTCGGATCAAGCGTGTTCACCCGCACATAGGCATCGTCCTCAGGCCGCATCTGGCGCAGCTTGACCAGGATGACCGCCCCCGGTTCGCTGGAAGGAATGTGCCGGGAGCCTGGCGGGTTACGCACATACATGCCTTTTGGGAAGTCGCCCGTTTCATCTGAAAAGACCCCGTCCAGCACCAGAAATTCCTCACCGAGGTCGTGCTCATGGGCGGAAAAGGCCGATCCCGGCGCATAGCGGACAAGGCTGGTCGCCCGCGCAACCTCGTCGCCGTCCCGTTCCAGCATGCGCCGCTCGACGCCTGCCATCGGGGAGGGCACCCACTCGAGCGTCGCGCTGTCGACCTCGGCACGCTCTGTCAGGTCAGCGTGAATTTTCATTCCGGTCCCTCCTCACGAGATCGCGTTCTCGCCGCCAGTCTGTCTGGTCAGACATGGTGGTTCGATCCAACAATTGAAGAAACAGGAATTGAAATCAACGTGAACCGCCCGTATGAGCGAAGCGCGTGCAGTGGAATTCAGGGAAAACCCCGGTTTCAGGCGGTCCCGGCTTTGCAACTGGCAAGGAATCGTGCTGACTACCGCACTGCTTGGCATCAACTGACGGAGAATCCGCAACGCGGCAGAAGCTGTGCTTGAAGTGGACGCATGACGGTACAAATCGATATCGGTGAAATGACGGGCGGCAAGCGGGCCGGGCTCGATCTGGAAGAACTGCTGGCAACGCGCCTTCTGGTGCAGGGCAATTCCGGCTCCGGAAAATCGCATCTGCTGCGGCGGCTTCTGGAACAGTCCGCAAGCTGGGTGCAGCAGGCCATCATCGATCCCGAAGGCGATTTCGTATCGCTCGCCGACAAGTTCGGACACGTGGTGGTGGATGCGGTCGGCACGGAAAAGGACCTGCAGATGATTGCGGGCCGCGTGCGCCAGCACCGGGTGTCCGTGATCCTGAACCTGGAAGGGCTGGACGCCGACCGGCAGATGAAAGCCGCGGCCACGTTCCTCGACGGCCTCTTCGATGCCGACCGGGATCTGTGGTACCCGATGCTGGTAGTCGTCGACGAAGCCCAGCTTTTTGCTCCGGCCGCCGCCGGCGAGGTTACCGAGGAGGCCCGCCGCCGCTCGCTCGGCGCCATGACCAATCTCATGTGCCGAGGCCGCAAGCGGGGCCTCGCCGGCGTCATCGCCACGCAGCGCCTGGCTAAGCTTGCCAAGAACGTTGCCGCGGAGGCCTCCAACTTCCTCATGGGCCGGACCTTCCTCGACATCGATATGGCCCGGGCGGCCGACCTTTTAGGCATGGAACGCCGGCAGGCGGAAAGCTTCCGCAACCTCGACCGGGGCCATTTCATCGCTCTGGGTCCAGCCATGTCGCGGCGTCCCGTGCCGGTCAAGATCGGGCCGGTGGAAACCATGGGCCGGGGCGGCAGTCCGAAACTGATGCCCCTGCCGGAGCAGCCCAAGGAAGACGCCAAGGACCTTATCTTCACGCCGGGAGCCGACGAGGTTCAGCCGGTGCGCCAGCGCTTCATTGAACCGGTCGTCTCGACCGGCGAGGTTCTCGACCAGCTCACCAATGCGGAGCGGGCGAGCGAAGCCGAGACGCCGGTCGCGGAAAACCTGCTTGATTTCGGTG
>JBNLAU010000095.1:0-12135 GCA_050302295.1 Roseibium sp.
CCGGTTCGCAGCTCAAGCGCGTCGCGCGCACCATGGCCAACAACCGGCCCGGCACGGTGATCTGGTGCATGGGCGGCACCCAGCACACCAACGGCAACAACAACACCCGCGCCTACTGCATCCTGCAGCTCGCCCTTGGCAACATGGGCACCAGCGGGGGCGGCACCAACATTTTCCGCGGCCATGACAACGTTCAGGGCGCGACGGACCTCGGCGTTCTCAGCCACACGCTGCCGGGCTACTACGGCCTGACCGCAGGGGCCTGGGCCCACTGGGCCCGTGTCTGGGACGAGGATCTTGACTGGCTGAAAGGTCAGTTCGAGATCGTTCAGGGAGCCGACGGCAAGGACAAGAACCTGATGAACCTGACCGGCATCCCGGTCAGCCGCTGGATCGACGGTGTTCTGGAAGATCCGGCCAACACCGACCAGCCGAACGCTGTCAGGGCGATGGTGCTTTGGGGCCACGCCCCGAACTCCCAGACCCGCATGGTGGAAATGAAGAAGGCAATGGAACAGCTGGATACGCTGGTCGTGATCGACCCCTATCCGACGGTCTCCGCCGTGCTTCATGACCGCACCGATGGCGTCTACCTGCTGCCGGCGTGTACGCAGTTCGAGACCCGAGGGTCCGTGACCGCGTCGAACCGCTCGCTGCAGTGGCGCGACAAGATCGTGGATCCGCTGTTTGAGAGCCTGCCCGATCACGTGATCATGGCGAAGTTCGCGAACAAGTTCGGCTGGGGCGACCGTCTCTTCCGCAACATCGAGATGGAAGACAGCGAAACGCCGAACGTGGAGAGCATCACCCGCGAATTGAACCGCGGCCTGTGGACGATCGGCTATACCGGCCAGTCGCCGGAGCGGCTGAAATCGCATATGGAAAACCAGCACACATTCGACCGGACGACGCTTCAGGCTATCGGCGGACCGAATGACGGCGAATTCTACGGTTTGCCGTGGCCGTGCTGGGGCACCCCGGAAATGAACCATCCGGGTACGCCGAACCTCTACGACATGTCCAAGCCTGTCGCGGAAGGCGGTCTGTGCTTCCGGGCGCGCTTCGGTGTCGAGCGGGACGGGGACAATCTGCTCGCGGATGGCGTGTTCAACCCCGGCGCGGAAATCCAGGACGGCTATCCCGAGTTCACCATGCAGATGCTGATGGACCTCGGCTGGGACGGTGACCTGACCGACGAGGAACGGGCGGCGATCGACGCGGTTGCCGGGCCGAATACCAACTGGAAGACCGACCTTTCCGGCGGCATCCAGCGGGTGGCCATCAAGCACGGCTGCGCCCCCTTCGGCAACGCCAAGGCCCGGGCGGTCGTGTGGACGTTCCCGGATCCGGTGCCGCTCCACCGCGAGCCGCTCTACACCAGCCGGCGGGATCTGGTGGCGGATTATCCGACCTATGAGGACCGGAAATTCTACCGCCTGCCGACCCTTTACGCCTCCATCCAGAAGCAGGATTTCTCGAAGGACTATCCGATGATCCTGACATCCGGGCGTCTGGTGGAATACGAGGGCGGCGGGGACGAGACCCGGTCGAACCCATGGCTCGCTGAGCTTCAGCAGGACATGTTCGTCGAAATCAATCCACGGGATGCCAACAATCTCGGGGTGCGCGACGGCGCTCAGGTCTGGCTTGAGGGTCCGGAGGGCGGCAAGGTCAAGGTCATGGCGATGGTGACCGAGCGGGTCGGCGAGGGCGTTGCCTTCATGCCGTTCCACTTCGGCGGCTATTTCCAGGGCGAGGACCGGCGGTCGAAATATCCGTCCGGGGCCGATCCGTATGTCCTGGGCGAGAGCTCCAACACGGCTCAGACCTACGGCTACGACTCGGTGACCCAGATGCAGGAGACCAAAGCCACTCTCTGCAAGATCTCGGCAGCGTAAGGAGGAGACGCAATGGCTAGATCAAAGTTCCTTTGTGATGCCGAACGCTGCATTGAGTGCAATGCCTGCGTCACGGCCTGTAAAAACGAGCATGAGGTGCCCTGGGGCATCAACCGCCGCCGGGTGGTGACCATCAATGATGGCAAACCCGGTGAACGGTCGATCTCCGTCGCCTGCATGCACTGTTCGGACGCGCCCTGCATGGCGGTGTGCCCGGTCGACTGTTTCTACCAGTCCGAAGAAGGCGTGGTTCTTCACTCGAAGGACCTGTGCATTGGCTGCGGCTACTGCTTCTACGCCTGTCCGTTCGGCGCACCGCAATTCCCGCAAGCGGGTAATTTCGGCTCGCGCGGCAAGATGGACAAATGCACCTTCTGCGCCGGCGGTCCGGAAGAGAACAATTCGACCGCGGAATTTGCCAAATACGGCCGCAACCGTATTGCCGAAGGCAAGCTGCCGCTCTGTGCGGAAATGTGCTCCACCAAGGCTCTGCTGGCGGGCGATGGCGACGTGGTGTCGGCCATCTACCGCGAGCGTGTGGTTGCCCGGGGCTTCGGCTCCGGCGCCTGGGGCTGGGGCACCGCCTACGGTCAGAAGGGCGGCTGATCGCGAGGGGAGCGACGGGCAGCCCGGAAACCGGGCTGCCCTTCAGCCCTCCGGGTCATGCCCGATATGTGCATAGGCGGGGCGGCGGAAAGGCCGCCCCGCGCGTCTCCGGTTGATAAAGGCAAAGAGGTTTGCGGTCATGAAACGCGTGGCTTTGGCAATGCTCGTTGTGTTGGCCTTCCTGGGCCAGGGCCTTGCGCAGAATGCGCCCGCCGACCGGTCCGCGACCGGCGGTGCGCAGACGCTTGAAGACATCATGAAGCGCCAGCGCGGCGAGAAGGTCGACTATGACTTCCGCCGTGGCAACACGGGGGATCCGCAAGGCGCTGCCGCGATGTCGTCCCAGCTCGGCACGCTCGGCGGCGTTTCCGATCCCGAACTCTGGCGCGCGCTGCGTTATGGCTCCGCCGACATCACGGTGTCCGCCGGCGGCAAGGAGGCGGCGGTGGTGATGCAGGACGGCGGCATGCGCTGGCTGACCTGGCGCAAGGGGCCGCTGGCCACCTATGGCGCCTGGCTGCTGGCGGCGACGGTGCTTTTGCTGGCGCTCTTCTATCTGCTGCGCGGGCGCATCCGCATTGACGGCGCCAAAACGGGCCGGACGGTCACCCGGTTCAAGGCGGTGGAACGTTTCGGCCACTGGCTGCTGGCCGGGTCGTTCGTGCTGCTTGCGCTGACGGGGCTTTTGACGCTGTTCGGCCGTTTCGCCATCATTCCGCTGATCGGCAAGGAGGCCTTCGCGCCGCTCGCCCTTGCTTCCAAATGGGTTCACAACAATGTGGCCTGGGCCTTCATCGTTGGCCTCATCCTGGTGTTCGTGATGTGGGTGGTGCATAACATTCCCAACAGGACCGACCTCAAGTGGATTGCCGTCGGCGGGGGTCTGTTCAAAAAGGGCGTGCATCCGCCGGCCAGGAAGTTCAACTTCGGACAGAAGCTGATTTTCTGGGGCGTGATCCTGCTCGGCGCGTCAATCGCCGCCTCCGGTATTTCCCTGCTGTTCCCGTTTGAGTTCCCGATGTTTGCGGGAACCTTCAAGGTGCTGAACGCCACCGGCCTGCCGCAGCTTGTCGGGCTCGGCGCCCTGCCGACAGATCTGGCGCCGCATGAGGAAATGCAGTTCGCCCAGCTGTGGCACGCGATTGTCGCCTTCCTGATGATGGCGATGATCCTGGCGCATATCTATATCGGCTCCATCGGCATGGAAGGCGCCTATGACGCCATGGGTTCGGGCGAGGTGGAACTGCAATGGGCCCGTGAGCACCACGGCCTCTGGGTGCGGGAGGTCGAGGAGGCCGAACGCCAGGGCGGCTCGGGGACCAAAGACACCGTCCCGGCGGAATAGGGTCTGCCGGACATGTGGTTCCTTCCGGATCTGTGCAGTTCCGCGAAATGGGCCGGGCCGCTTGCCCCGCTCTGGATGTGGAGTTTCATGACGCTGGCCGCCGCAGCCGATTTTCAGACGCTGAAAGGCCACGGCGGCCCGATCATGGATATCGCGGTCCTCAGGGAAACCGGTCGCGTTGCGACCGCCAGTTTCGACAATTCCGTGGGGCTCTGGACGGGCCGCACGCCGCGCTGGCTGGAGGGGCACGAGGCGGCGGTCAAGGCGGTCCGCTTCGTCGACGAACAGCGGATCGTCTCCGGCGGGGATGATAACGATCTGATCCTTTGGAACATCACCGACGGCGCGTCCCGGCGGCTGGAAGGCCACACGGCCAAGGTGGCGGGGCTTGCCGTTTCGCCCGACAAGCGCCTGGTGGCAAGCGCAAGCTGGGATGCCCGCATCGGCCTTTGGCCCGTTGACGGCGGCGCCCCCGAATTCCTGAGCGGCCATGCTGCGGGCGTGAATGCGGTCGCGTTTTCCGGCGACGGCAAACGGCTCTATTCAGCCTCCGTCGACGGGTCGATCAAACTCTGGGATCTTGGCGAAAGGACCGAAAAGCGCACCGTCGACCGCAACGGCTTCGGCATCAATGTCATCGTGCTTGGCGGGCGCGAAAACGGCCGGGAGCGCTGGATCGCCTATGGCACCCAGGACGGGGTGACCCGGATTGTCGATCTCGACACCGGCAAGCGGCTGCACGAATTTGCCTTCGAGCGGCGGCCCATTCTGGCGCTCGACCTCAGCCCGGACGGCACACGGCTGGCGACCGGTGACGGGCATGGCTTCATCACCGTTGTCAACACGCAAACCTGGCAGATCGAAACGGATTTCCGCGCCGCCCTCAAAGGACCGATCTGGGCGCTGGCATTCTCCGCCGGAGGCGACGTGCTGCATGCGGGCGGCATTGAAAACATCGTCTATTCCTGGCCGCTGGAGGACCTTGCCGGTTTCGACCCGATGGCGCGCAGCACGCCGCAATTCCTGAAAAAGCCCGAGGACATGCCCAATGGCGAGCGCCAGTTCGCGCGCAAATGCTCCATCTGCCACGCCCTGGGCGCCGACGGCGGGCGCAAGGCCGGCCCGACGCTGCACGGCGTCTTCGGCCGCCGGGCCGGGACGGTGCCCGGCTATCCCTATTCGAAGACCTTGAGCGGATCTGATATCATCTGGTCGGAGAAGACGATCGACCAGCTGTTTCTGGACGGGCCGGACCATTTTATCCCGGGCTCGAAAATGCCGACACAGCGGATCACGCGGCCCGGGGACAGGGCAGACCTGATCGACTATCTGAAAACGGCGACAGCCGCCGGAAACCCCGAGGGAGACCCACAATGAAAGCGATGCTCCTGGCCTTTGCCGCAATCATCGTGATTGCCATCGGCGCCAATCTGACCCTGGACCACATGGGCTTTTCCAGCGCGGAACAGACCAGCAGTTCTTCCGTGAGGCTGGGGGAGTGATGGGGGATGTCTGGAATGGAGGCGGGAAAGGACTGGCAGGTTTTGCACATGGATAGGCAAAGCAGACGTTCACCATGCGCGGGCCGATGGTAACTTCCGGCTTTGAGCGGTCATTCAACACCAGTTGGTTTAATGGCGGCTTCGCATCCCTGGTTCACGACCTTCGGATGCCGCACCGTCACGAAAGGGAACTCAAACGGGAAATCCCGGTTCCTATCAACTTTAACTACTGCATGGAGCCAGCACGCAAAGGCAATTCCAGCGTTTCCCTCGGTAGTTTGGGAGTGTGATCAGTCGCCGGGTGGTGCTATATTTTAGCGCTCAACAAGCAGAAAATCGCAGCCATTGACCTTGGCCGCCACACCAACAGTCGACTGGGGAGATCGAAGTCTGATCGCTCTACGGTTCCGGGCAAGGTGAGGGTGACGATGACAAAAATTACTCAAAGGAATTACATCATCGCGCGTGCACGCAGTAGAAGTAACAGCCTTTTGCGGGTCATCGTTGCTACGGCAACGGTTTGCCTTTCTCCAATCCTGGAGGCTGCGGCGGCTGACCCGTTGGTGATCCGGGTCGGGGTGGCCGACAATCTCGCTGAGCGGATAAACGGCACGATCGAAAGGCACCCTCGACTCTGTCAGGATGACGAATTCTTTTCCGACAAGTGGCTGCGTACGACCCTTGAGTTCGTCATCCTTTGCAGGGCGGTCCGGCTAGGCGGTCTGGACGCAACCTACCAGCTCATTCCGTATCCGAATTCCGCCCGTACCCGGTTCGAACTAAAGAACGGATCGGTGATGGTCATGGTCGATTTTCCCTGGGGCGATTTTGCGCAGGACGAAAGTTTGTACCGGAGCGACGCCGTGCTGCCCGAAGGGAGCTTTGTTAAGGGTTTGTACACCCGTCCGGACCGTCCGGACGTCCTGGCTGTGAGATCGCTGGAAGACCTGAAAGCCTTTACCGCCGTGTCCAGCAGCAACTGGAAACATGATTGGGCAGCACTTGAGCTCATGGGCGTTCCCCGAATGGATGTTGCCAAATACGAGCAAATGGGGCGTGCGGTCGAATTCGGCCGGGCTGACTACCTTATCGGCGAGTTTTCCGGCGCCGACGACCTGTCTCAGTACATCAACGGCGTTCGGTTTGAGCCAGTTCCCGAGGTCAAGGTAGCGCTTCCCGGAACACGCCATATTGCCGTGTCGCGCAACGCTCCCCACGCGAATGAGGTGTTTTCCGCCATCCAGAAAGGACTACGGATCTTGCGCGACAGAGGCCTGATATTGAAAGGCTATCGGACCTCTGGATTCTTCAATCGGAAGGTTGATAACTGGAATGTACTGTGTTGCGAACCCGCCAGTTAGTCTCCACGTCCTCTTGGTGGTGCCGGGAGGGGCGGCTTTCGGATTCGTTTCCGGCGAACCGGAAAATCACGGCGACCAGGTCCACGGCAGGTTCCGGCCCGGAGCGGTCGTTCGCAAGGCGTTGAGGTAATGACTGCTTTGCGCCTTCAAGTCGGACGTTCACAGGATTTCGGCGCGAGCTGTAAAGCGGCCGTTCGTTGCGCGGCGAGCGAAGGCCCAGGCGCAGATCAGGACTATTGTGTCAGGCGGGATGTGACGGTTTAAGCAGAAAATCGGGTTCCGTGAGCGTGTGAAATACGCGGGGATAAAGCCGGCGCCGGAAGCGCCGACACTGCTCTCAAAGCGCAAGGGATGGAAGCCGAATGGCCGAGACTACAGGTTCGGTTCACGACAGCCCGCATATTTGCGCTCGCCCTTTACAATCAAATTTCAGAACTTATATATTGTAATGCATTGCATTACACATTACACTTTCGGCGGAGAATAGAATTGGAGTTCACAATGCCTTCCAAAAAAATGCTCCCAACCACAACGGGGCAATCAAATCAAAATTCGCCTGTTCACCCTGGCCCCTATGTTCGAGAGCAGGCGTTGAAGCCAAAGAAAATGTCAGTGACAGCCGCTGCAAAACTGATCGGCATTAGCAGGCCGAACGTCTCAAATTTTCTCAATGGAAAAGCAGATGTAAGTCCGGAAATGGCTTCACGCATCGAGCGGGCCTTTCAAATCCCGGCGCAAACTCTCTTAGACATGCAGTCAGCCTACGATACAGCTCAGGCGAAAGCGAAGGGAAGCTCCGCACAGGCGCGCGCCTATGTGCCACCGTACCTGGCAATTAAAGCAAATGAAATTGAACGATGGGCATCTCATAACATCCC
The DNA here is from genome assembly GCA_050302295.1 of Roseibium sp. Classification (GTDB taxonomy): domain Bacteria; phylum Pseudomonadota; class Alphaproteobacteria; order Rhizobiales; family Stappiaceae; genus Roseibium. The sequence goes on from JBNLAU010000095.1 coordinate 7,591, forward strand.
CGCCCGCATTCGCCTCTCCGTGTTTCTTCGCATCCTCATTCATTCGACGGGCGTCGGCCTTAGCAAAGTTGACTTTCCTGGCAACGACGATGCTGAACGAGCCGGATGGGATGGGTTTATCGAGGCTTCCGAGGGAACGCCATGGATTCCATCCGGTCTATCTGGTTGGGAATTTGGTGTAAACGAGGATGTAAAAGGTAAGGCTGATGACGATTTTGCAAAGAACGTGAAGTCAATCGACAAATCAGAGCGTCAAAAAATCACGTTCGTCTTTGTCACACCCCGCCGCTGGGCAGGAAAAACAAAGTGGAGAGATGAGGCTCAGTCTAAGGGGCATTGGAAAGACGTACGCGCCTACGACGCCAGCGATATAGAGCAATGGCTGGAGCAATCGCTGGCGGGACAGGCATGGTTTGCAAATGAAACCGAATTGCCATCTCAAGGTGTTCGATCTCTCGATAAATGCTGGGCCGATTGGGCCGACGTTTCAAACCCCGCTCTGCCAGGAGCGTTATTTTCTTCGGCAATTGATGCGGCAAAGCGCAAAATGCTTGGGCGGCTTTCGAAAGAGCCTGACGGACCGACTATTATTGCTGCCGACTCTGTGGAAGAGGTTTTAGCCTTTTTATCGCAACTGCTGAGTAGTGATACTGCAGACGACCTTGCATCGTTCCGGGACCGCGTTTTGGTTTTTGATCAGCCAGGAGTGCTTCCCAAACTTGCACAAGGCGTAAAGACATTTATTCCTGTTGTCTACAGAAGGGATGTAGAACGAGAGCTCGGCCCACTCGCAAGTTCTATGCATTGCATCGTGGTATATCCTCGCAATGCCACAACTACTGAACCTCACATTGTTCTGGAACCAGTAAGCTACGAAACATTCAAAACGGCGTTAGAAGAAATTGGTTGGGACCGAGATAAGATCACACGCTTGGCGGATGCATCCGGTCGCTCGTTGACTGTCCTTCGGCGCCAAGTGTCGAGTGTTGAAGCCCTGCGCACTCCAGAATGGGCGGCTGATGATAATACGGCACGAAACCTAATCCCTTTCATGTTTGTCGGCGCTTGGAACAGTGCTAACGAAACGGATAGTGAAGCTTTGGCGCTTCTTGCAGGCCGGCCCTATGAAGAGCTGGAGAAAGACTGTCAGAGCTTTGTACGCCTGAATGACGCACCGGTTTGGTCCATCGGCAGATATAGAGGTATTGTATCAAAAATCGATCTGCTCTTTGCGATTGCAGGTGTTGTTACCCGCGCAGATTTAGAGCGTTATTTTTCAATGGCTAGAATGGTGCTCGGCGAAGATGACCCCGCACTTGATTTGCCGGAAGAAGAACGCTGGGCTGCATCTATCCACGGTAAATCGCGCGAGTTTTCCGAGGCATTTCGAGACGGTATTTCGGAATCCCTTGTCTTGTTGGCTGTTCACGGAAACACTCTTTTCAAAAATCGACTTGGAATTGACACCGAAAGTGAAGCAGACAGGGTTGTTCAGGATCTGCTTCCCTTCCCACTAAGCACCAGAATATTAGAGGCAAACGACAGGGATTTGCCAACATACGCGGAAGCAGCGCCGGACACGTTTCTTTCCATTATCGAGAGAGACTTGCGAACGGAAAATCCCGCCGTTTTAGGGCTATTACGTCCGGTGGATGCCGGAATTTTTGGGATGAGCCCTAGTCGTACAGGCCTCTTGTGGGCTCTGGAAGGCTTATCCTGGAATCCCGCGACCTTACTGCGTGCCACCCTTATTCTTGGTCAACTTGCCCAAGTCGAAATCAACGATAACTGGGTCAATAAACCAGTCCATTCACTGGAATCGATTTTCCGAGACTGGATGCCTCAGACGGCGGCAGGCCATGAAGTTCGTTTTAGCGTCTTCAAGCAATTGGCGGCAAAGTTTCCAGACGTTGCTTGGAAAATCTGTGTGGCGCAGTTTGGCGATCATCACCAGGTCGGAGATTACAGCCATAAACCTCGTTGGCGGCCAGATGGATATGGTTTCGGTGAGCCGTTTCCAACTTGGGGACCAATTCTCGCTTTTAGGCGTGAGATGGTTTCAATGGCCCTGAATTGGCAAGAATATAAAAATTATACGGTTAGCATGCTCCGTGATCTGATTGAGCGTTTGCACGGACTAAGTGATGTAGACCAAACAGAGGTCTGGAAGCTCATTCAGGCTTGGGCGGAAAATGCTACCGATGAAGACCGTGCAGTTTTGCGGGAAACAATCCGGGTTTCGATAATGACACGTCGTGGAAGGCGCCGCACGAAAGAAAGCGGCGCCGAGGCTCTACATGAGGCCGCGAAGTCAGCATACACAGCACTTGAACCCTCTGATTTGTTGAACAAGCATGCATGGTTGTTTCGCAATACTTGGGTAGATGAGTCCGCCGACGAACTGGAAAGTGACGAGATCGATTTTCGGAACCGGGATGAGCGTATCCGAAATTTGAGAATTGCTGCCTTGAAGGAAATTCTAAGCCTGGAAGGGCTCGACAGGATTTTTGAATTGGCGGAACAAAGCGGAGCAGTGTGGCAAATAGGCGGGCTCATGGCCAGCTCAGTACTGAGTGAGCAAGACGTCTTCAATTTTCTAGAAAATGCAATGCGGCGAGTTTTAGATAATGCTTCGAAACCTGCGGCATATAAAAACTTGATCCAAGGGGCCTTGCATTCACTAACTGATGACCAGCGTCAATTCATATTGCAAGAATTCGCGGGCACGCTGTCAGCTGGGGCGATGAATCAACTAACACTTCTGGCTCCATTTCGAAAAAATACTTGGGTATTCGTTGATGCGCTTTCGGAAGAACAAAGGAGTTCCTATTGGAAGAATGTGACTCCTGATTGGATTCCTGAAGCTTCCACTGAAAACATCGAAGCAGTAGAGCATTTGCTTAGCGTAAAACGGCCTCGAGCAGCCTTTTCCTGTATTCGGCTACAGCTTGATTTAGTGGAGGCCCCACTGTTGTACCGTATCCTTTCTGATATGGCGCAAGGTGAGGAGGAGACATCTACAGAGATTCGTCAGCTCGAAAGTTACAGTATTGAAGAAGCGTTTAATCGGATTGACCGAAGCGCAGAACTAACACTCGAACAAAAAGCGATCTTAGAATTTGCCTATATTGATGTAATATCCAAGCCTTGGAGTGACCATAAAAACTATGGCATCCCAAATCTCGAACGTTACGTCGAAACTCATCCAGAACTGTTTATCCAAGCGATTGTCTGGATGTACAAACGGCGTGGTATTGGAGACGATCCCGCCGAGTGGAAGGTCGCCCCAGAAAATGCAAAACACTTTGCCGAGCGTGGTTACAAACTACTCAGCGGACTTAAGCGTATTCCAGGTCACGATGATCTTGATGAGCTGAAAGCAGAACGGCTTTCTAAGTGGATCAACACAGTGCGGGAAACTTGCGGGGAGCTGGGAAGGCTTGATGTCGCTGATATACAAATAGGCGAATTGCTATCCCATGCGCCCGACGGAGGGGATGGGGTATGGCCTTGTGAACCGGTGCGCCAAGTGTTGGAAGAGTTTCATTCTGAAAAAATTTCAAACGGTGTTCACACTGGTTTGTTTAATGCGCGCGGCGCACACTGGCGCGGCGAAGGTGGAGACCAAGAGCGAGCGCTGGCCGACAGGTACCGGAAATGGGCGGAAGCATTGCAATATTCGCATCCATTTGTGTCATCGACATTGCTGATGGGGATGGTCAAGACCTATGAAGCCGAAGCAAACCGCGAAGATACAGAAGCAGGCATCAGAAGGCGCATGCGATGAAAGCCGATTTCAAGGGGAGCATGAAAGCTCCCCTTAAATGGTGATCAAACGGCCAGCCGTTTCGTGCATGGTTCGGGTGAAGGGTGGAGCGGCAGTGCTCCAATGCCCTGCGAGTGATTGAACGGCGATATGTTCTGCTGGCTCTGGAGTGGGTTCAAAAACCTGGATGAGCCAATGGCCGGAGGGATTTTTAACGGGAACGCGCAGCGGGTTCCCTTAATCAAGATGTGTTGTACTACAACACACATCTTGCCTTCACACTTAACGCTGATTTTCTGCACAAAACGGCAAGTTATAAGAGATCCAGACCATGCCGCTGACGGGTATTCACCGGACTACGCACATACGCCGCCTCCGGTTTTCCCAAAAGTGCAACAAGCAGCCTGCAAATTAGCGCCTGCATTTGAAGCGGGACATTGCCGTTGTCATTGCAACGTTCTGCACCGCCATACACCGTAAATCCAAGCGGTTCCCCAAAGAAAAGCGCCTCATGCATGGTATCGTTCCGGATAATCGAGATTTCGGTTTTTTTCTGGCCGTTGGGATTTGCCCAGTCGGGTACAGGCATATCAAATTTCTTGCACATCCATTCGAAACGTTCGGCATGATTAAGGCGTCTTGAGGGAGCGCCAAGCAGGTCTGTTGCCAGAGCGAAGCACGCGTCCAGCGCCATGTAGAAATACGTGAAGCGTTCGAAAGGAAAATGGTTTGGATTCTGGCCCAGGAAGAGTCCGTGAATTATTCCAGCGACGCGTTTG
>JBNLAU010000096.1:0-18004 GCA_050302295.1 Roseibium sp.
GGACACGGACTCGGAAGTAAACAGATAATTCTGACGTGCCATTGGCGATCGTCCTTCTGGGAATGAATAAGAGAGAAGCGGCGAGTGACATCGCCGCTTCGACTGCATCAATCTTAGAAGTTCTTCGCCACGTCAAGCGCGAGAAGCGATTTTGTTATTCGTCGCCCGCCAGCGAGCGAACCAAATCGACAATCCGGCGCCGGACCTTCGGGTCCTCGATACGCACGAACGCCTTGTTCAAGGAGAGGCCCTCCGAAGACGACAGGAAGTCGACGACGTAGGACGTCGGCTGCGTCTCGCCAAAGCCTTCCGCTTCTTCCGGAGTTCCCGGTGCGTCTTCAAAGAAGAAGGACACCGGCACCTTCAGGACAGTGGCTATGTGCTGCAGCCGGCTCGCGCCAATTCGGTTGGTGCCTTTTTCATATTTTTGAATCTGCTGAAAGGTGATGCCTAAGCTCTCACCCAGTTTTTCCTGACTCATGCCAAGCATCATTCGCCTTAGGCGAACCCGGCTGCCAACGTGAATGTCAATTGGATTCGGAGATTTCTTACTGGGCATCTGCTTCGCTCTTTCTTTTTCTTGCGGCGAATGTCCGCTCGTTTTCGTTTGCACAAGCTCTCCGTAAGGCCTCCCGCAAGGTCAATACGAAGTAAAATTGTCCCGCAACCTTCCACTTGTACATGAACTAGCCTTCAATCAGCTATTTCACGGTTGTATCACACTTCATTCACTCAACTCAAACAATTTTCATCAATTTAAGCGCGAATCCCGGTTGTATTGTGAGATACCGATAATTACGACAAGAACCATCGAAATAATCAACACCGGAATATCGCCAAATACTCCATAGACAGTTTTACTTAATCTGCGTGGAAGCTGTGCATCTATCACTCCCCGTTCGAATACCGGCAACTCCCGCAAGACGTCTCCCCGGCCGTCAATAATCGCGGAAATGCCTGTATTTGCGGCCCGGATCATCGGCAGACCCGTTTCTATCGCCCTCAGCCTTGCCTGCGAAAAATGTTGATAAGGGCCCGGCGTGCGACCAAACCAGGCGTCATTTGTCACGTTCAAAAGGAAGTCCGGACCATCGGGTTGTCCAGGAACATCTCCCGGAAAAATTGCCTCGTAGCAAATCATTGGTAGAAAACTAAAACCCTCGGAGGTGGTCAAAATCCGCTGCTGGTAACCCGCTTCGAAACCGGCAAGAGGCCCTGCAAGATTGGTGATTCCCACGCGTTCAAGCAGCGCTTTCAGGGGTATGAATTCACCGAACGGGACAAGGCGCACCTTGTCATAGACGCCCTGCACGGCTCCGTCTCCGCCGATGACATAGATACTGTTGAAATAGCCGGGGCCTGTCGGACCAGCTTCCGCGCGAATGGCGCCCGTTACGAGTTCCGCCTCGCCTCCGAGTGCCGTGGCAATGCGGAACAGGGCTCCCGGCTCCTGCGTCAGAAGAAACGGCACGGCCGACTCCGGCCAGACCACCAGTCTCTTGTGCCCTACACGGGCTCCGCCGCCAAGCGGCGCCTCCGTCATGTCCAGATAGGTCTGAAAAATCTGGTCCTTCAAGTCCGGCCGCCATTTGTCCATTTGATCGATCGACGGCTGAACAATGCGGACATCGAGCGCCGAATATTGTGTTTCTGTCGTCCAGAGCCTGAACGTGCCGTAACCGGCAAGGAGCAGAAGAGCCGCAGCCGCAACACCTAGAGCGCCAAGCCTGTGGCGCAGCGGTCTTGCATCCGCCAGCACAGACGGAACGCAGCATATGGCGATGACCATGAAAGTGAGGCCGTACAGGCCGACCAGGCTTGCGCCCTGTGAAAGCGTCAGGGACCCCGAAATACCGTAGCCGAACGCGTTCCAGGGGAAGCCCGTCAGAACATGGCCGCGCACCCAGGTGGCGAGGGTCAGGCAGGCGGCAAGCAGGAGGATGCGGCGGAACTGATCGCTCCAGAAGAGCGCGGCAAGCGCAATTCCGGCCCCGGTGAACAGGGCAAGGCCGACGGGCATGGCCAAAACGGCGAAGGGCATCAACCAGGCGAACCGCTCCGCCTCGACCAGAAACGCCGAGCCGATCCACCAGAGCCCGGCAAGGAAATATCCGAAACCGAACAGCCAGCCGAGAGCGAACCCGGTGCGGGCCCGCTTGAAGGCGCCCCCCGGACCGGCCTCAAGCGCCCCGTCCAGCAGCCAGACCAGAGACGGAAAGGTGACCAGAAGAACCGGTGTCAGGTCATAGGGAGGAAGCGCCAGCGCGGAGGCCGCCCCGCAAAGCACACACAATATCCGGCGTTGCCAGCCCCATGCCAAAAGAAAAATATTCGGCAGGACCGACAGCCGTTGTGACAACCAGTGCATCTGAACCCAATCCCCTGTTGACGCGGTCAGGAGAATTGTAGGTTCCGGCGGAGAGGGTCAAGGCCTAACTTCCGGGCGAAGATCCGCCGGAGGGTCTCAGGCACCCCCGCTGGAGGCCGTTTTGCGCACCGGTTCATCGATGGGATCGCTTTCTGACGGCGTGTCTGGCGCTGCGTCCTGAGCCGGCAGATCGGAACGTTTCGGGCGGCGGCGCAGGTCCTGTGGCCGCGGCTCGGTCCTGCGGCGGCGGATTTTCAGCCGCTTGATCCGTCGCGGGTCGGCATCCATGACTTCGAACTCAAAGCCCGGGACTTCATCCGGGACGACCAGCAGTTCGCCGCGGACCGGCACCCGGCCAATCGTGACATAGAGCAGACCACCGAGCGTATCCACATCCTCAGATATTTCGCCGTCGGTCAATCTGGTGCCAAGCACGCCGTCCAGATCCTCAAGCGGCAAGCGCGGATCAGCGATCCAGACACCGTCACCGGCGGCGGCCAGCATGGATTCTTCATCCTCGTCGTGTTCGTCCTCGATATCGCCGACAACCTCTTCCACGAGATCCTCGAGCGAAACGAGCCCGTCCGTTCCGCCATATTCGTCGATCACCAGGGCCATCTGGATCCGGTCCGCCTGCATCTTGGCCATCAGATCGGTGGCCGGCATGGAGGGGGGCACGAACAGAAGGTTCCGGAGCAGCTCGGCTTCCTTGAGCGACACCGTCAGATCCACACCGGACAGATCCAGGTCCGGCCGGTTGTGGCCGTTACGAGGCGAGCCGTTCAGCTCTTCAGACCGATGTCCGTTTGCATCCTGGCCGTTTTCCTTATCGGGCGCTGGCCGGCATCCGGCGCCGCGCTCGGCGATATAGGTCATCAAATCCTTGATGTGCACCATGCCGCGCGGATCATCCAGCGTGTCTTCGTAGACAGGCATGCGCGAGTGGCCGCTTTTCTGGAACAGCTCCATGACACGGCTGAGGCTGGTGTCGATATCAACCGCGTCGATATCGGCTCGCGGAATCATGACGTCATCGACGCGCAACTCCCGCAAGCGCAGGATATTGCTGAGCAGCATGCGCTCTTCCGGCGAGAAGGCGGTATCACCACTGCCTTCCCGTGCCAGTTCATCTTCCAGATTTTCGCGCAAGCTTGAGGCCTGGCGGCCCAAGCGCAGAAGGCGTTTGAGTTGATCCAGGAAGGCCGCAGACCACTGCGGCTTTATCTGTTGCGGGTCTTCCCCGTCTTGAGTCTGTCCGGAGGATGCGGCCTTCGGCTCGCTTGCCGGACTTTGCGGTTCACTTGCGTTCATCATCCATCAATACAAGAACGTCACGCTCCATGATGCCACTTAACTGCCGTCCGCCACAAGTGGCCTGTCCGCGTAAGGGTCGTCTATGCCTATAGAGGCCAATATGGCTTTCTCAAGGCTTTCCATCAGCTCTGCTTCATCACTCTCCTGATGATCGTAATCAAAAAGATGTAGCAAACCATGAACGGTCAGATGGGAAAGGTGATCGGCAAATTCAATTCCCAATTCGTCCGCTTCGCGGACAATCGTCTGCCGGGCAAAGACGATGTCGCCCAGAAGGGGCCCATAAACATCACCTTGCGGATCACTGCCGGGGAAAGACAGAACGTTGGTGGACTTGTCCTTGTTCCGCCACTGGCTGTTCAGTTTCTGCACCGCCGCGTCATCAGTAAAGAGCAGCGAGACCTCGCTGCCCTCCAGGACTTCCAGGTCCGCGGTTTCGAGGGCGGCGGATATTGCGCGCGCTGCAAGAGCCATCAGCCGGGTTTCCTCGGGCCAGTCGCCTGCCTCGATCGTCAGGTCGATTTGAATCCCGGCGGGCAATGACTCAGACATCGTAATCCGTTTGCATTCAGGAGGCCGCAGCTTCAGGCGTGCGCCGGGGAACATCCTCCGCACCGCCGCCCTGGCGTTCGCTGAAACGCCGTTCACGGGCTTCCGACTCTTCACGGGAAGCGTTGTCGTAAGCGGTCACGATACGGCCGACCAGCTCATGCCGGACGACATCGGTCTCGGTGAAGCGAATGTGGGCAACGTCCTGGATATCGGTCAAAAGGCCGAGTGCTTCCCGCAGACCGGATTTCTGCCCGGCAGGCAAATCGATCTGGCTGGGGTCGCCGGTTACGATCATTTTCGAGCCCTCGCCGAGCCGGGTCAGGAACATTTTCATCTGCATGGATGTGGTGTTCTGTGCCTCGTCCAGCAGAACCATGGCGTTCGACAGGGTCCGCCCGCGCATGAAGGCAAGCGGTGCGACCTCGATCATGCCCGACTGCAGGCCGCGATCAACCTTTTCCGCGGGCATCATTTCATAAAGTGCATCGTAGATCGGCCGAAGGTAGGGATCGACCTTGTCCTTCATCTCGCCGGGGAGAAATCCCAGCCGCTCGCCGGCCTCGACCGCCGGGCGTGACAGGATTAGCCGGGCAACGTCGCCGCGCTCGAGCAGGGCAGCCGCATAGGCCACCGCAAGGAAGGTCTTGCCGGTGCCGGCCGGTCCGGTGCCGAAAATAAGGTCGGCCCGATCCATCGCGCGGATATAGGCATCCTGCATGGGCGTGCGGGCAACGATGGTTTTCCGGCGTGTCGCGATCTGCGCAAAAGCCAGACGGGATTTCGGTTCCAGCGTCGGCAGCGGTAGCTGCGCTTCCGCAGCAGCAGCCATGCGCAAGGCGCCGTCGACATCGCCGGGATGAAGCTCCTGCCCCTGCAACAGCCGCTGGTACATGGCTTCCAGCGCCGTGCGCGCCTGCATGCAGCCCGCCTGAGAGCCTTTCAGCGTCACCTGATTGCCGCGTGCAATCGCGTCGATACCCAGACGCTGCTCGATCAGCGCAAGATTCTGATCGAATTGCCCAAACAGGTCGCCAATCAGCCGGTTGTCTTCAAAGGCAAGGACAATATGGGTCACATCAGAGGCCGAAGCGGCAGTAGAGGATTGATCCGAAGACTTGCGGGAAGAAGATTGGCTGTCGCGCGTCAAATGACGTCTCCTGTTCTCAACCGGCCCCTGCCTGGATGGTTGCGGCACGGTCACTTTCATCTTGCCCGGCAATCAGCCGCCCGAACAGCGAATTAGACCCGATCTCTACGATTTCCACCGCTTGTATGCTGCCGATCAGATTTTCCGATGCATCCATTTGCACCGGCTGCAACCAGGGCGACTTGCCGACAAGCTGGCCCGGATTGCGGCCCTTCTTTTCCAGAAGGACATCACAGGTCATGCCGAGACGGGATGCGTTGAAGGCTTTCTGCTGTTCGCTCACCAGAGCCTGCAGCTGCGCAAGGCGTACCGATTTTACATCTTCCGGGACCTGGTCGTCCATGGCTGCGCCCGGTGTGCCCGGCCGCTGGCTGTATTTGAACGAAAAGGAAGAGCCATAGCCGACCCGGCGAATCAGATCCATCGTGTCTTCAAAATCCTGATCGGTTTCGCCTGGGAAACCGACAATGAAGTCACCGGAAAGGGCAATGTCGGGAGCCGCCGCGCGAATGCGTTCGATCAGGCGAAAATAGTCGTCCCGCGTGTGGCGCCGGTTCATGGATTTCAGGATCCTGTCCGACCCGGACTGCACCGGCAAATGCAGATAGGGCATCACGCTTTTCAGATCCCGGTGCGCCTCGATGAGGTCGTCATCCATATCGCGCGGATGGCTGGTCGTGTAGCGCAGACGGTCGAGGCCATCGATTTCGGACAGACGGCGCAGCAGGCGGCCGAGCCCCCAGGTGGCCCCGTCCGGCGCTTCACCGTGATAGGCATTGACGTTCTGGCCAAGCAGCGTTATCTCGCGTACGCCGGAAGCGGCCATGCGCTCGGCCTCGGACACGATCTGCTCAACCCGCCGGGAAACTTCGGCACCGCGGGTGTAGGGCACAACACAGAACGTGCAGAACTTGTCGCAGCCCTCCTGAACCGTCAGGAAGGCGGACGGCGTGCGTTTAGGCAGCGGCTTTTCAGCAGGTTCCGACAGATGATCGAACTTGGCATCGATGTCGAACTCGGTTTCGACGACTTTTGCCCCCTCACGGGCCCTGGAAAGCAATGACGGCAGCTGGTGGTAGCTCTGCGGCCCGACGACAAGATCGACGATCGGAGCACGCCGTGAGATCTCCTCACCCTCCGCCTGAGCCACGCAGCCGGCGACTCCGACCATCATGTCCTTGCCGGATTTTGCCCGCTCTTCCTTCACCTTCCGGATACGGCCCAGTTCCGAATAGACCTTTTCCGCCGCCTTTTCGCGGATGTGGCAGGTGTTCAGAATGACGAGGTCGGCATCTTCCAGGTCTTCGGTCGCCTGGTAACCCTCCGGCGCCAGCACATCGGTCATGCGCTCGCTGTCATAGACATTCATCTGGCAGCCATAAGTGCGCACGAAGACCTTGCGGGCGTTGCCCGCCTTGTCTGCCATGACCTCTTCAGGCGCGGAAACGGCAGTTCGGGCCGTTTCTTGTTCTTGTTCAGGGCGGCTTGTCATTCGCTCCTCGTGGCCTTCATCAACGGGCCGTCATGTCTCGAGTGTCGGTGTCCGGGCCGGAGATCATTCGTCCGCCGCGCACCTTTCGCCCCGCTCCGGATTTCCCGGCGGGCGGCACCGGATTTCAGGCGCCAGCTTTAACGGTTTTTTCCGCGTTTGAGAAGAACTCGAACGGCGCAAGATCTTCGGCTTCCGCGCTTTCTACGGGCTTTTGCAGCAATGAGGCAACTGTCATGGCCCTCACCTCCGATTCCAGCTTCCGGGTCAGAGCCTTGCGGTCGGTGTCTTTATCGACCGGCACAGGGTCTCCCCAGCGAACAACAACGTCGAGCGCGCCCCGGGCAAAAATGCCCCAGAGATGTCCGGCCAGCTCCATATCACCATACCACGCAACATGGGGCCGGTGCGCCCGGCCCATCGGCAGGCCGTAAAAGCCCTGGTAGGCCACCGACATGGGCTGCACCCAGACCCGGCTTGTCTCGTCATCGCTGACGGCCCGGGTTGCCGCTCCCAGCAGGGCGGAGCGGAACGGCAGAACGCAGTTGCCGTCGTTGGAGGTGCCTTCGGCGAACAGCACCATCACGTCGCCCCCAGCCATACGCCCGGCAATCGCGTCCGCCACCTGGGCGGTTTCCGTCCGCCGTGTCCTGTTGACGAAAACCGTCCTCTGCAACTTTGCAAACAGTCCGAATACCGGCCAGCCGGAGACTTCGGACTTGGCAATGAAAGACAGCGGCATCAACGATCCGACAACCGTGATGTCGACCCAGGAGGCGTGATTGGCTGTGATCAACAGTGGCCGGTCGGTAGCCGGCTTGCCGATCTGGCGGATCCGGATGCCCACCAGGCGAGTGGCAATCAGGTGCCAGACGTGAGGGAGTTTTTCCTGCACCGGTAACCGGAGCTTCATCGCGATCCATTGCAGGGGAATAAGGACGAGCGAAACGAGTGTCAGAACAAAGATGATGAAACCGGCCTTGATTTCAGCCATCGTCCGGTTCGTCCTTTGAAACGTCGAGAGGAACTCCGTAAAGCTCCAGCCGGTGATCGACCAATTTGTATCCCAGCTTCCTGGCAATGATTTCCTGCAGGGCCTCGATTTCCTCATTGCGGAATTCGATCACCTGGCCGGTGCGCAGATCTATCAGGTGGTCGTGGTGTTCGTCCGGCATGGTTTCATAACGCGAACGGCCATCACGGAAGTCGTGCCGTTCGATCATGCCAGCATCTTCGAACAGTTTCACGGTCCGGTAGACCGTCGAAATGGAAATGCCCGGATCGATCTCGACGGACCGGCGGTAAAGCTCCTCCACATCCGGATGCTCTTCGGACGCTTCCTCGATGACCGTGGCAATGATGCGCCGCTGTTCGGTCATGCGCATACCCTTTGCCGCGCACAGATCCGCGAGCGATGATTGCCGGTCTTCCGCCATGAAAATGCTGCCTGCTATCCTTTAGTGAGTCTCGGCCCAAGCAATTGGAGCGTAAGGCTCTAGCGAAGATCAATGCGCATGACAAGCGCCGTGCCGTCTCCGCCGCTTTCGCTGTAATATCCCTTGCGCTTACCGACTTCCTTGAATCCAAGGCTCTGGTATAGCAGCAGCGCCGCCTCATTGGCCGCGTCGACTTCCAGAAAAACATGGCTGCAGCGTTCGCCGTAAAGGCGGAACAAAGCCGCTTCCATGAGTTTTTTTCCGATACCCCGCCCGCGCTGGCGCGGATGAACGGCAATGGTAATGACTTCGGCCTCGTCCACAACGGTCCTGATAATAACAAATCCGAGCGGGGTGCGGGTTCCGTAGGGGCTCGTCCGGCGCGCAACGAGGATCATCACACCGTCCTGGGCCTTCATCCGCCCGAGTTCGTCCACGTTCCAATTGTGCGTGAAGGAGGCTGCGTGGATTTCGGCTATCTTCGGCAGATCCTCGTCCAGCGCCTCTTCAACAACAGGCGGCTGGGTCCAGAACCACCAAAAACTCATTGCCGTTCAATCCTTCCCCTGGTCTGCGGCGTTGCGTCGGGCGGCCGCAGATAAAGCGGCGACGGAGACGACGAGGCCGGATCCGCCGTAAGCCCGAGTTCCGCGACATCCCGGATGTCCGGAAACCCGCAATTGGACAAAATCCTGTCCGGCGCCAGCCCGAGCACACTCGCGACACTTTCCGCTGCCGAGCCCACCAATCTTATTCCGTCCGGCAATGTGGCTGCAAGATCCTGGAGTGTACGGACGCCCGCCTCACCGGCAGGTCGGCCACGCGCATCAAACTCCTGGCAATAGACCTCGTCACCCTTGCCGGTGAGGGCCACCAGCAGTGGTGCGCCGCCATCGTCCGGCGCGGCCGCGCGTGCGATGGCCGCCAGCGTCGTAATGCCGACAACCGGCTTGCCAAGCACAAGGCCAAATCCGCGGGCAACGGACAGGCCGACGCGCAATCCTGTGAAACTTCCCGGCCCCACCGTTACCGCGACCCGGTCCAGATCGGAAAAGGCGGTTGACGTCTCGGCCATGACATCGCCGATCATGTCCATCAGCCGTTCCGCGTGACCACGGCCGATTTCTTCGCCGCGCGCCTCAAAACAGGCGGTCTCGACGCCGTCGTCGAGAACGGCGGCGGCGCAGTTTGCAAGGGCTGTGTCGATGGCTAGGACGCGCATACCGGTTCGGCTCAAGGTTTTCGTACTTCATGCCACTACCCCGGAGCGGGGCATGAGTCGAGCGGGGCTTTGGATGTAAGTCCAAAGGGGGGCTTGCGTTCCACAGGGAATGGGAGTCGAAATTAAAAACAGCCCGGCACTTTGGCCGGGCCATTGAATTTCAAGACGAAACGCCGGTCAGATCGGGCGGACTTCCTCCACTTCCGGCACGAAGTGGCGCAGAAGGTTCTGAATGCCATGCTGCAGGGTGGCGGTCGAAGACGGGCATCCCGCGCAAGCACCGCGCATGGAAAGGTAGACCACCCCTTCCTTGAACCCTTTGAAGGTGATGTCGCCACCGTCCTGGGCCACTGCCGGCCGGACCCGGGTTTCCAGCAGTTCCTTGATTGTGTTGACGGTTTCCGCGTCGCCCTTTTCGAAGAATTCGCCTTCCTCGATGTTTTCCGCCTGATCCGTCGCCATGACAGGCTGACCGGACATGAACTGTTCCATGATGACGCCGAGAATGGCCGGCTTCATATGCTGCCAGTCCGTGTCGTCCTTGGTGACGGTGACAAAGTCATGACCGAAAAACACCGCGACGACACCCGGAATGTCGAACAGCTTCTCAGCCAGAGGCGATGTGCCCGCGTCCGCCCTGGAACGGAAATCATAGGTGCCTTCCGGCAGAACGACCCTGCCCGGCAGGAATTTCAAAGTCGCCGGATTAGGTGTGGCTTCCGTCTGAATGAACATGATTCTTACCCTTGCGTTTCATCAACGCGTCCGATTGCCGGCCAGAGCATCCTCGGTTTCATTGAACCAAGGTAAGTTGCTCCGGTGCTTTAAAGTCGATCAGCTTCCAAACGCTCATATCCGTGGGCCGAATGTCCGCTGTTTCTGGTCCTGCGCCTCTCCCCCATCGCAAAACACCGATGGGTTCTTCTACTCCATCTTACACCAGTTTGGAATAGTTAAAAACTAGATAGGTGCGGATCCTGTACGGTCAAGCTGCCGAGAGGCTTGCCGGCCCGGCCCCCGGACCTCACACCAATCGCGCCGAACGGAAATCAGTCCGGGCATACTTGGTGCAATTGGCACAATTACGCCAGAGCGGCAATGGAATCGTCGTCCAGGTTGCCCGGGACGATGGTGACAGGGATGGGAAAGGTACCGGCGGACTTTCCGGCGACCGACGACACCAGCGGGCCAGGACCTTCCGACCCGGTGCTTGCGGCGAGAACCAGGATCGCGATGTCCGCATCGGCCTCGATCAACTCCAGAATTGCTTCCGCCTTGACACCTTCGCGCACAACGGTTTCCGGCTCTGTCCGGGCCATGGACCGGACGCGCTCCGCAGCCTTTGCAAGCGTCGTCTCGGCCTCCTCCTGTGCTTCCGCGCGCATGATATCCTCAACTCCCAGCCAGTGCTGAAAGTCGCTCGGCGCGATGATGAAGACCAGCGTAACAACGCCGCCAGTTCGCGCGGCGCGTTTGGCGGCGTATACGATTGCCCGGTCGCACTCGGGCGTTTCATCGACCACGACCAGAAACTTCCGGCGGTGGCCTTCCTCGTTACTTTTTCGAATGGCTACCATGGGCAGCATGCTGCCACCGGTCCGCAGGCATCGCAAGCCGGGAAATTGCCGTTTGCAGGGAGAAACCTGTATAATGGCTGCGACGGATCAGCCTGTGTCTTGACCCGCAATTCTTAAACACAAGAGGTGGATACACAGGGAATGCGAAAAATCGACTGGTCGGCAAGGGGACGGGCGCGTGTTTACGCTCTCACGGCACTGGGGACGGCAATCTGTGTTGCCGTCGCATTCGCCGTGGACAGTTTCTCGCTTGCTACCTGGACCTGGCGCTGGGGCACCGAACCGCTCAACAATCTCATCATTCCGCTGCTGCTTGCCCCGCCGTTTTTCTTTCTGCTTTTGAACAAAATGCGCCAGTTGTCGATCGCCCATCACGAGCTTGCGCATCTCGCAGCCACCGATGACCTGACATCCCTGCTCAACCGGCGGGCATTCGCAGAGATTGTCGAAGGTTATCTGCAACGGATGGAAGCGTATTCCACCCGTTCACCCGATGCGCTGCTTGTCATCGATGTCGATCACTTCAAGTCGGTCAACGACCGATATGGGCACGATCTTGGAGACATAGCCCTGAAGATGGTCGCCGACGCGATCAGCAGAGCCCTTCGTGAACGCGATCTGGTGGGCCGTCTCGGCGGAGAAGAGTTCGGCGTTTTCCTCGCCAGTGCTCCGCCCGAACGCGTTTCGGATATCGCCGAGCGGATAAGACAGTCCGTCAGCGATGTGAATTTCGAGCCTGAAGGGGATCGTCACCGGCTGACCATAAGTGTCGGCGGCGTGATCTGCGAGCGTTGCGCCACGTTCCGGGAGCTCTACAAAAAGGCCGACGAACAGCTCTATTTCGCCAAGCACAAGGGCCGCAACCGTGTCGAACTCGGCGTCTGCGGCAAGCCGGCGGCCAAACCGGCGTGAAAGCACAACCGAAAGGCGCGCCGTAGCGCGGCATTGCTTGGCCGGCGCGCCATATGGCCCGCCGGTCAAGCTGCGTTCTGTCGCGTTCTTAAAGAATGAACTTCGACAGATCGACGTTCTTGGCAAGATCGCCGATGTTTTCCTGGACGAAGTCGGCCGTTATCTCGACTTCTTCTCCGCTCCGGTCCGGCGCGGTGAAAGAGATCTCGTCGAGGATCCGTTCCATCACGGTCTGCAGACGCCGCGCGCCGATGTTTTCAACCGAGGCGTTGAGATCAACGGCAACAGAAGCGATTTCCTCGATCGCGTCCTCGGTGAAGGAGAGTTTGACATTCTCCGTTTCCATCAGGGCGACATACTGCTTGATCAGGCTTGCTTCCGGCTCTGTCAGGATTGCCTGGAAGTCTTCCTTGTTGAGCGCGCGCAGCTCCACCCGGATCGGCAGCCGGCCCTGAAGTTCGGGCAGGAGATCCGAGGGTTTGGCCACATGAAACGCGCCGGAGGCGATGAAGAGGATATGGTCGGTTTTCACCGGCCCGTGCTTGGTGGAGACAACCGTGCCTTCGATCAAGGGCAATAAATCGCGCTGCACGCCTTCGCGGGAAACGTCGCCGCCGGCGCGGCCCTCCCGGGCGCAGATCTTGTCGATCTCGTCCAGAAAGACGATGCCGGAATTCTCAACCAGCGAGATGGCTTCCTCGACGACCTTGTCCTCGTCCAGAAGCTTGTCCGACTCCTCGTTGACCAGGATATCGTAGGGTTCGCGCACCGTAGTGCGTTTCTTCTTGGTCTGGCCACCGAAAGCCTTGCCCAAAAGATCGGAGACATTCATCACGCCGACGCTGGCTCCGGGCATGCCCGGCAGGTCGAAGCTGGGCATCTGCGCCTGCGCGCGTACCTCGATTTCGATTTCCTTTTCGTCCATTTCGCCATCGCGCAGCTTCGTGCGGAAGCTTTCGCGTGTCGCAGGGCTCGCATTGGCGCCAACCAGCGCATCCAGGACCCGTTCTTCGGCAAGGACATGCGCCTTGGCCTTCACTTCCTGCCGTTTCTGGTCACGCACCAGCGTGATGCCGGCTTCAACCAGATCGCGGACAATCTGCTCGACGTCCCGGCCGACATATCCGACCTCGGTGAATTTCGTCGCTTCCACCTTGGTGAAGGGCGCATTGGCCAGCCTGGCCAGACGGCGGGAAATCTCGGTCTTGCCGACACCGGTCGGGCCGATCATGAGGATGTTTTTCGGCAGAACTTCCTCACGCATCTGGCCTTCCAGCTGCTGGCGGCGCCAGCGGTTGCGCAACGCGATCGCGACCGCCCGCTTGGCGTCTTTCTGGCCAATGATGTAGCGGTCGAGTTCAGAAACAATCTCGCGCGGAGAAAAATCGGTCATTGTTGAGACACGCCTTCCGTGTTTACGAATTCCATGAGCAGACAGCCGTCCGTTTTGCCGGAAAGATCCCCGATCTCCCGAAAGCCGGCCTTGCTGTAAGCCCTGACCGCCCGCTTGTTTGCCGGGTCTGGATCGATCACGATCCGGTCAAAGCCTTCAGCACGCAGCTTTTGGACAAATGCCTGCAATACTCTTGTTCCAATTCCCCTGGACAGGTCGTCCGCCCTCGCAATGGACAGATCCACTCCGACCGCATCGCGCGGCAACACTTCCAGCCAGGGATAATCCGTGACCAGGTTCGTGCCAAGCTGAGCTTCGACGAACCAGATCTGGATATAGCCTGTGTCCACCCCGCCGACCTGGAAGATGAAAGGCCGCGTGGTGTCGCGCCCCTCGACCATGTCGCGAATATGGCCCAGTTCCGTCTCCGGATCGCCCCACCATTCCTGCCAGTGAGGCCTTGCCATCCACGTTGCCAGCATGGGCAGATCTTCTGAGCGGACGGGGCGAAAGGTGATCATCTTGAATCGTCACCACGACCCGTGCCTTACTCGACCGTGTCCAGCGTCTCAACAGTCACGCTCGCATTGGTGTAGACGCAGATCTCGGCGGCAACGGCCATGGCCTTGCGCGCAATCGTTTCGGCGTCATAGTCCGTGTCGTCCAGGGCTCGGCCTGCCGCGAGCGCGTAATTGCCGCCTGAGCCGATACCCATCATACCGCCTTCAGGCTCCAGCACATCGCCGGTCCCGGTCAGCACCAGGGAAACGTTCTTGTCGGCCACCAGCATCATCGCTTCCAGCCGGCGCAGATAGCGGTCGGTCCGCCAGTCCTTGGCCAGCTCCACGCAGGCGCGCATGAGTTGCCCCGGATATTGTTCCAGCTTTGCTTCCAGGCGCTCAAACAGGGTGAAGGCGTCGGCGGTGGCACCGGCGAACCCGGCAATTACCTCGCCCCTCGCCAGCGGCCGCACCTTGCGGGCGGTGTGCTTGATGACGGTCTGGCCAAGGGAGACCTGACCGTCCCCGGCAATCACGACCTTACCGCCCTTGCGCACCATCATGATCGTCGTACCGTGCCATGTGGCCGGTTCGCGCGTTTCGCTCATACATTCCTCATGGGTCTTCTTGTGCTGCCGCCCTATGTAGGCTGCAAAACCGACTTTTCCAAGCAGTCAATCGGCCGCTGGTTATTTGAGGCGCTCCAAGGTCCGGTCAGACCATGCCTCATAAAACGCGACGACATGCGCGGGAAAGGACCTGCATCGTGCAGCAAAACGGCTCAACCCGTTGGCACAGGCATTCAGGCGCAGCGTGACGTACCCCAGGTGACGGACGAGCGGGAGAGATACTCCCGGAAAACCGAACGCCACTGACGTTTATCGCCGATCCATTCGCTTTCGTCTGCTTCCAGGATGCGCAGATCAGGGCGGGATATCCCGCGGTGCCGGCCGGTGTGGGTGACAACGAGATATTCGAGGGAGCGTCCGAAAAAGCCGTCGACTGCTTTCTGCAGACGGTCGAGTTCAGCGTTGTCGAACGCAATGCGTTCCAGACCCGTCTCCACGGCAACCTGATCCAGATTGTTCTGGCTGTTGGAAATCACGAAAACCACGCGGCGGCGTTCGCGAAGTTTCAGAAATTTCTGCCTGAGATAGGAAAAACGGGACATGTCCTGCGCGAAGTAGCGATCAATGTCCGCCTTGTTATCTTCGCCGCGAAAATGGTGCAGAAAGCGGAAGCCGTAGGGTTGCCACACCGGATGGCCCGGGCCCGGTTCGATCGTCTCGCGGCCGAATATGGGAAATCCGTCCTCGAACAGCCGCGCCAGACCATCAACGGGTGAAATCAACCCGTCAAAAAAATGCCGCTCAGGCCGAACCGTTTCGCCGAGGGCCGCGCTCAGCACCTCGACGCTCTTGCGGATCTGACACGCACTCTGGCAGGACATGCCAAGACCGACGAACGCAGTGTGTCTGCTTCCCGCCGACATCTCTCCTTCCCCGGGAAATGCTGTTTTCGTACACCTATTTTAAGTGGAAGCAGCTGCGCGTCCGTCAAGCGCTTTTAAGTGAAAAATTGTCAGGCACCAACCCGGGCGGGCACGTCAGCCCAATGGGACATTTCTATTCGGGTTGCGCGCAAGAGAGCGTCGACCAGCCTGTCCAGCTGGCCGCCAATCCGCTCATCCGTCAATTCGCCTTTATCGTCGAAGGCGCTGACCGCACGCGGCACGGACACCATCTGCGGCAAGACCATGGCACCAAGCCCCACTTCGAGGATGGTGCGCATGCCGATCAGACCCCGCATGCCGCCAAAGCCGCCCGGCGAGGCCGCACCCAGGGCGAACACCTTGTTCTTGTAGGCGTCACCCGGTTCCTTCACCCGGCTGATCCAGTCCAGCGTGTTTTTCAAAAGCGGCGTGACGCCGGCGTTATATTCTGGACAGGCCAGAAAGATGCCGTCCTGCTCCTGAAACAGCCGCTTCAGTTTTTGTGCGTTCTCCGGAACGCCCTTGGTCTGTTCCAGATCGCCGTCATAGATCGGCAACGGGTAGTCCCTCAGCGACAGATGCGTCACGTCCGCATCGAGGATCGCGAGCTTCTTGGCAGCGAGCGCCACAAGCTTGCCATTGTGGGACCCGCTCCGTGCCGAGCCGGAACAGACAAGGATTTTCGGATTGCGCATCAAAATCTCCTTCTGATCGTCGCGCCCCACTCGGAGCCTCATGATGCGAGCGTCCGGCTGAGGCGAAATCAGATCCATCCCGCAAGAAACTGGAAATCAGGGCGTAGGGCGAACATCGTGAGCCGCTTGAAGCTGGCTCAGTGTCCCTTCCGGTAAACCCATACGCGCGCCGGCGGCAGGTTTTTCCAGACCCAATCGGAACTGAAGACCGATATCCCCCGGCTTTTCGGCTTTACCGGTGCAACCAGACCATAGGAAAACTGGATGAAGGGCGCACCCGGTTTCAAAAGGTCCAGCGCCTCGTTCAGGAGGGCCCGGCGAATCGGCTCGGGCCGGGTCAGAAGCGGCAGGGACGACACGATGCCGTCGAGGTTTTCCTTTGCGCTCGCGGGGTCCGAGAAAAACCCGGAAGGCCCGCTTAATCTGTCGCGCAAAGCATAGGCATCGCCCTGCAGAATCGGCAGTCCCGGATAGCGCGAACTCAGGAGTTCGCAAAATTCCGGGCTGTATTCGATCAGATTTAGATGCTGATGAGAAAAGCCGCGCTCGAAAAGCGCCTTGGTGACGACCCCCGTTCCCGGGCCGAGTTCAACCACGCGTGAATGCGGCCGCGGGGTAAGAAACGAAGCCATCTTTGCCGCCAGATCGGGACCCGACGGAGTGACCGCGCCTGTCCGAAGTGGATTCTGCGCCCAGGACCGGATGAATTTCATATCGTCCAGGACTTTCGCGCGAACGGCGTTGGCCTTGTTGAACTTCTCCCGGAGGATTTCTCCCCGCTTCCCGTCGCGCTTCAGCATGTCACCTCACTCACATTTTCGAATCGAGAATATAGGTGCGCCGGTGAGAAGATGCTACTGGCAGGTGCGCAAAACGCAATTGTCCGCAGCCTCTTGCTGGAATTACGCACCAAGATTGTCAATGAAGTCCTTCACCTTGGAGAAGAATCCTGCAGATGCAGGATGATTTTCGCTGGAGGCTTCTTTTTCGAATTCTGCCAGCAATTCCCGCTGGCGGCGGGTCAGGCTGGTCGGCGTCTCCACCGTGACCTGAATGTACATGTCGCCATGCTGGCTGGAGCGCATGACCGGCATGCCCTTGCCGCGCAGGCGGAACTGCTTTCCGGTCTGCGTGCCTTCAGGCACCTTGACCCGGCTTGTCGAACCTTCGACCGTCGGCACGTCGAACTGACCGCCAAGCGTTGCCGTCGTCATGGAAATCGGCACCCGGCAATAAAGATCCGCGCCATCGCGCTGGAACAGCTCATGCGGTTTGATCGACAGGAAAATATAAAGGTCGCCAGCAGGCCCCCCACGCAATCCGGCTTCGCCTTCGCCGGCTAGGCGAATGCGGGTACCGTCCTCGATACCTGCCGGAATATTGACCGACAGGGTTCGTTCCTGGGTTTTCCGTCCGGATCCGCCGCACCCTTCGCACGGGTCGGTGATTACCTGGCCACGGCCCTGGCAGCTCGGACATGTGCGCTCGAGGGTGAAAAAGCCCTGTGCCGCGCGCACACGGCCCGCGCCGCCGCAGGTACGGCAGGCAGTGGGGCTGGTGCCGGGTTTTGCTCCCGATCCGGAGCATGTGTCACAGGTAATGCTGGTCGGAACCTCGATTTCCACCGTCTTGCCGGCGTAGGCATCCTCCAGCGTGATGTCGAGATTGTAGCGCAGGTCCGCGCCGCGTTCGCGCCCGCCGGACCGGCGGCCACCGCCGCCCATGCCGAAGAATTCCTCGAAAATGTCCGACATGGTGGAGGAGAAATCATGCGCGCCTGCACCGCCGCCGCCAAATCCGCCGTTTTCAAAGGCAGCGTGGCCGAAACGGTCATAGGCGGCACGCTTTTGGCCGTCCTTCAACGTATCGTAGGCTTCGTTGACTTCCTTAAACTTGGCTTCGGCTTC
>JBNLAU010000097.1:0-32175 GCA_050302295.1 Roseibium sp.
TCGGCCTCGAGGGCCTTCAACCGTCTCGCATCCGACACTTCCATGCCGCCATATTTCGACCGCCATTTGTAAAAGGTCGCGTCGCTGATCCCGTGCTTGCGGCACAGCTCCTTCGCGCCAAGACCCGCCTGGTGCTCCTTCAAGATGCCAATAATCTGTTCTTCGCGGAAACGGCTTCTCTTCATCGTCTGTCTCCTCAGTTGGAGAACAGGCTAACCTCAAATCGAGGACTTTTCAGGGGAGCACGTCAGTGGGATACGCCATAGTTTTTGCTGGAGTTGTCATATTCGTCATCCCTTCCGCGACCAGCGACTATTTGATGGTGTCTGGCAGGGTATTTTTGCAGTCACCGTATTTGTTTTGTCGGCGGACGTTTTGGGCTTACTGTTGGCGCACCGGCGGTGCGCGGAAGAAACCAACGACGTTTTGAGCCGTATTGAAATCGCCAAGAAGGCCAAGGTAAACACTGCGGAGGCCCTGCTGATCGTGGAAGATTACACGAGCGCGATTCAGGGGGCACGAGAGATCGTTCCCTTCGTCTACAAGTCTCAAGGGGCCAACCTAAATGCTCTGTGGGAAACTTACCTCAAGGGCTGATCTTCGAAGAAAGTAGTTCAAGTGAAAAATTTGAGAATTTTCAAAGAGTTTTTGACCGATACGGTGAACCTCAACCCAACAAGATTGGAAAGCCTAGAGAAAACGTCCACAGCGTTGAGTTCATTTTTAGACAATTCAGATTGGGTGCCTTCCAATCTGGAATGGTACCCGCAGGGTTCTTGGGCTCACGAGACGATAATCAAGCCGCTGCCAAATAAAGAATTCGATGCTGACGTTCTTGCTATCGTTGATCCCGTGGATGGTTGGACGGCCAGAGACTATATCAATAATCTCTACTCAACCTTCCGAGGTAGTGACCTCTACAGAGATAAGGCTCATCGGTATTCTCACTGTGTGACACTCGACTACGCTGCTGAGAAGCGGATTGATATTGCTCCCTGTGTTAGAAATCGTTGGGGCTGTGAAATGCTGGCAGTGTGCAACAGGGATACAGACGAATTTGAAGAGAGCCAGCCGAAGTATTTCACGGATTGGCTCAAGGAAAAGAACACCCTCTCAGGAAACAACAGTTTTCGAAAAGTTACGAGACTCGTTAAATATCTGCGAGATATCAAGACTACATTTACGTGTTCGTCGGTCTGCCTCACCACTTTGCTTGCCCATCAAATCCAACAAAACGACAGAGGCAGTGCCGACTTCGCCGATACGCCTAGTGCACTCAGGACAATGTTTGAGCGCCTTGATACTTGGTTGCAGGTCAGGCCTGTAAAACCTCAGGTATCCAGTCCGTTTAGCAACGAAGATTTTGCCGTTTGCTGGACCGACGATCAATACTCGCACTTTCGGGACAAGGTGAACATATATCGCGGTTGGATCGACGACGCCTTTGAGGAAACCGACAGAAACAAGAGTATATCAAAGTGGCGACGTGTGTTTGGCGATGACTTCGGTAAGAACGAAGGCGAACAGCAGGCAAAATCCGTCACGGCGAAGGCGGTTGATCATTTTCGCGAAAACGTAAGAGCCGTACCCGCTACAGCACTAGGTTTCGTTGGCGATGTTGTCGACTTAGTGAAACAATATGGCGCACGAGCGATACCCTCCACGCTCTCGAATCTTCCATATCTTTCACAGCCAACTTGGCGGGCTGTTGGAAACCATCTGTTTTCGGTGCATCTGACAGCAACACTTCACCGTTCGCGCGGGGGGGCAACGGTCCGTGCCGTGAGCAGCGGCGACGTTGTTCCCAAGAAAATGGAACTGAAATTCACGGCGAGACTTGCCATTGGAATGCCTCTCAACACTCAAGACTACAAAGTTAAATGGCGCGTCACAAACACCGGGGAAGAAGCCCTTGCAAAAGGCCAGCTTCGCGGGTCGTTCGTCGGTTCCAATTCTGGTGGTGATCGTTGGGAAAGCCTCGAATACCGTGGGGTTCATTTCGTTGAGGCGTTTGTTATCCGAAAGCGTGATGGTATTCAGGTTAGCCGAAGTGAGCCGTTTTATGTGGTGATTGAGTAACCACAGTCGCAGACGTCAGCGCCAAATTGCATTCGGCAAAGATGCGATGTAGAAGATTAGTCCAATCAAAACAAGCTATGAACGTCATAACTTGAAACTTCTTCGTTTGGGTCCCTAATTATATCAAATATGACGCGATTCATTTGTGACGAGTTAGAGAACGAAGTAAAGCGTCGAACAGCAGAGTTTTGTATCACCTCACGATGACCGATGGCGCTTCCCCAAACCATCCAATCAGAGCGCCCGGACACCAAATGATCACGTCTCCATTCCATAAGGGTCGGGTCAGAAATTTTTATTTCCAACAACTTAGCTCTAGATAGATCTGTCGCGTTTCGATGGCTGTATAGATGCTGCAGAATATTGGAGATACTTCCGCCATTTTCGATGATGCCGTGCGCATGGTCAGCTAAAATTTGTGCAAGCCAGAACAATTGATACTCTTGGATTGTGGAGTTCTGTGAGGCCTTTGATAGAAATTCTTCAGTAAACGTTACGTCGCGGACGACACTGCAAAACGACCAAACTCGTTTTGAAAGGTGTGGGTTGCTAGTAAACAATTTTATCAAGTGCGGCTTGACTTCATCCAGATGGTTTCTAGAGACGCTGAGAATGAGCTCAGAGTCTTCTTCGTTTAAATGGTCTGCGCGCATTATGCTTCTGATGTATTCAATCTCTTCGTCGTCAAGTTCAATGCCCTCATGCGCGTCGTCGAAATCTTCTGCATAAGCCAAATGCGTTGCTTCGCGACTCTTTTCCAATAGGCCCTTTCTAACTTCCGGTAGTGATGTTTCAGGCTGCCCTCCAGTCAAGTCGCTGAAACGTGTTTTGCTAGGGTTGATGGATAACCCCCTCGACCCAAGAAGTTTTTGAACCAGAAAAAAGTCATCGACCAGTTTTCCTTTGTCATCAGAAAACAGAACAAAGTCGTCTAAGAATCTAATAGCGGCGGACGACTTTAAACCTGAATTTCCTTCAGAAAATCGAAGAAAATCATTGCCTATCATTTTCGCTGGATAAATGCCTTGGGGCCAACAATCTGCGCCTCGTCCGGAGTTGCCCTGCTCTAAGAATATGTCCAAGGCTCTAATGTCTTCTGAACTTAGGCCAGCAACATGGCACCATTCAATTATGTCATCATGACGCAGCGAGTTGAAGTAGGAAGCAACATCGAAAGTTAAGCTGTATGAGTATTTGCGTTCATAGTCTGACTGCGCTTTTCGGAACGCACCATAAGCTTCAGTTGAAGAGATTGGTTTGTCGTCTTCGTCAAAGCGATAACCAAAGTGCTTGTGACTATCCGACTGAGAAGAGGAAAACAATTTGCGATTTCGGAACACTAAGTCGTAGATAAAGCACTCTGCCGATGGATCGAGTTTTGGAGT
Source organism: Roseibium sp. (assembly GCA_050302295.1). GTDB lineage: Bacteria > Pseudomonadota > Alphaproteobacteria > Rhizobiales > Stappiaceae > Roseibium. The sequence continues at coordinate 3,465 of JBNLAU010000097.1, forward strand.
TCTCCGTAAATGTAATTTTGGCTTCGAAGCGTAGGCCTTAATCTGTGGTGAAAATCCACTACCTTTAGTCAACGTGACGGAGTCGGTTGAGCTCCCCAACAATTTGTCCACACCAAAATTGACCAAGAACTTGGTCGTGAACATTGGAAACAATGAGCTTCGGTAGTCGTAATTGAAGAAGGCCTGGCTAGACTCCATACTGAGCACTCCCGAAATGATGTTGAAATCCCCAATAAACTATTATTGATCAATCAGCTAGCCAAAGGAACGAGAACCCCGCATCGACATGTGCATTTTGTCGATACGTAGCTGGGAGGCAGCTTTAGGGGGGGGGGGGGCATTACAGCGGAGGGAGCCACTGCGAAGGTTCACAAAGGGCCGGGTTCCGCCAACCAATCTGACTGCTCCGTGCGCTGCAAATTCCGCTTCCTGCGTATTTCCCCAGAGGAGGGATACCCATGCTCCATACTAGTTCGACGAATGCATCATATATTGATTAAATGTGTCAAGTCATGATACATGAGGTCCTCATGCTTCAAAGCGCTATAGGAAAGCTGACCGTGCTTGATGCGGCAATGGAACTTGAGGATTTGCGGGTGCCGTTGGCCAACCAGTTTGAGGCGCAGCAAGGCGACCGGAAAGGGCAGTACTCGATCCGGGTGAACGGCCAAGGACGCTTCTGTTTTGCCTGGACTGAAAGCGGCCCTCATGATGTTGGAATTACGGATGAGCGCTGAAAGGAAATGCTCATGGGACTTGTGACCGCCCCCTGCCACCCCGGCGAAATCCTCAAGCATGAATTTCTTGAGCCGCTTGGTGTGTCCGCGATTGGCCTGGCCAAAGTGATCGGTGTGCCGCGCACCCGCGTCGAACGGCTGGTGAAGGAACAAACCTCCGTGACTCCCGATACTGCCCTGCGCCTTGCTAAGGCTCTTGGAACAACCTCGGAATTTTGGGTCAACATGCAGGCGAATTTTGACTTGGCCGAAGCCCGCAAGAGCGTCGATCTGTCGAGCATTGAGCCGCTTGTCGTATGACCTTCAAGAAGGGCATCTGCGCATGCGGGAACGGACAATGTCGTCGCGGATATGAAACGGCTTGCTGATAGCTAAGCCTGTCGGACGCCACGCATCCTGCGGCTTTGTCCATGAGGCACAGGGCGTGAAACCGCATGGATCAATGGCGAAAGGCATGGCGACTGAAACTAGTGAATTCTCACAGTTGAGCATAACGCCATGTCACGGCAGCCATGTGCAATATCGTTGTAATTCGCGGTCGGCCGCAAAGCCGTCGTCAGTGTCAGAGCAGCAATCCGCGCCCTAGGCTCTTTCAGCACCCTCGCTGCAGCTTTGACGAAGGGTGGCTTTTCCTGTTGGGTCAGAAATGCTTGACGTTTGGGTCGAAATTGAATGACGCGATTTGGCCATTTCTTGAGGTTTTGGCTTTCGATTGAGTCAAAGATTCGTGACATTCCACACTATAAAATACAATGAAACTAGGTGCTTAAGGCTGATTTTTGTCTAACCGCCAGAGGGCTTAGACAATTTGCAGAGCTTGTTGGGGCGCCGGTCCATTGGTCGGGCTGCGAACTATGTCCAACAAAACGCTTGCCTGTCGCACTATGAGCACACGTGCGTTTGTTAGGTAGGCCGGGGCGATTGGTCGTCTGGATATCGCACGGAACGGCCGTTCAGATTGAGGTCGGCGAATGACCGGTGTCGGCCGATTCCCGACATTCGACGACCTTCCAAGATGTTGCGGCGCGGCCTGTCGAACCTGCCATTCGCCACATGTGCGAGCTTGGCAGTGTAATGGATGACAACAACGCGGGGATCTTGCAGCCAATCGCGGCACCTGCTTGGCTTCAGTTGCGTCTGCTTGGGGTCCAGGAGGAAGGGAGAAACGGGAGTGTTCGCCTCGCTCGCGAAAACACTCCCTGGCGACAGCAGAAGCGGACGTTCTCTATGCGAGCCTTAGATTTGATCGCTTTCGCGAATGCGCACTGAATAGTTAAATCGAAACATGTCTCTCTGATGAAAGACACCTCGTTGGTAAAGCCTGGCAACGCGCAGACCTCTCTCAAAATCTGAAATCAATTCCTGGCCCCAAACGCTTTTGGATCGATCCTCTTTGTTGGGGGGAGAGCGTTTTCATGGTGGTGGATTTTGAAACTCTTTGGCGAATTTACTGTCAAAAGTTTGAGCAAAGCAGGTTTATGCTTGCGTCTTTGGCTTGTTTTCCGACCTAAAACTTGCCGGATAAACCCCTGACGACCCTTCTTGCATACAAGATTGACGTGCAAGCTGGGGTGGCAGGATTTGCCAAAGAGTATCGAAGCAACGTTGCTTTCGGCGGTTGTCGAAGGGCGGATCAAACCGGGGAGCAAGCTGTCTGAAAACCAGCTGGCAGACGCCTTTGGTGTATCCCGCACCCTTGTGCGCGAAGCCCTTGCCCGGCTTGAGGCGCGCAACATCGTTTTGGTAAAGCCCCGAAAAGGCTGGTTTATTGTCGAACCCTCTGCCGAAGAGGCCGCTGAAGTATATGCGACCCGCCGTGTCATCGAATATGGGTTTCTGATCAATGCAGCCCCGTTCAACGCTGCGCAACTCGCCGCGTTGCAAGCGCATATCAATGAAGAGCGCAAAGCGATTGAGGACGGCGACAAAGCCCGCCTCACCCTTCTTATGGGCGATTTCCACGTCCGCATCGTCGAACAATCCGGCAATGCGACGCTGGTCGAGACAATGCGCACACTTGCGGCCCGGACCAACCTGATCTCGCTGCGTTATCAGTCCGAGTTCAACGCGCTGGCTTCGCACAAGGACCACCTGAAGATCTTTGAAGCCATTGCCCGCGGCGACATGAAGGTCGCGGCACGCCTGTCCTATGAGCATCTCGAAGATGTCGAAACGGGGATCCTGATCGATACATCGCCTGACGCGATCGAGCTTCTCAAGAATACCCTCCGTCTCGATGAGGCGCCGAACGGACGGGGTTAACCAGCGCTATATCCCAACAGGAGACGACAAATGATCACGAAACGCAGCTTCCTGAAAGCCGGTGCTCTGGCCGCCGCTTTCTCTCTCATGGCTCCGGCGGTTTTCGCCGATGCGCTTGCCGACATTACCGCCGCCGGTAAAATCCGTGTCGCCGTTCCGCAGGATTTCCCGCCCTTTGGCTCGGTTGGGGCCGAGATGAAGCCGCAGGGCTATGACATCGACATGGCCAGCCTCATCGCTGACAAACTCGGAGTTGATGTGGAACTGGTCCCGGTGACCTCTGCGAACCGCATTCCCTATCTGCAAACCAACAAGGTCGACATCGTGATCTCGTCCATGGGCAAAAACGCCGAGCGCGACGCCGTGATCGACTTCTCCGATGCCTATGCGCCCTTCTACAACGGCGTGTTCGCGCCCGCCGATGTGGCGATCTCCGCACCGGCAGATATGTCAGGCAAGGTTGTCGGCGTGACCCGCGGCTCCATCGAAGATCTGGAGCTTTCGAAAATCGCCCCAGAAGATGCAACGCTCAAGCGCTATGAAGACAATAGCGGTACGATCTCCGCCTTCCTGTCGGGACAAGTGGATGCGATCGCCACCGGCAACGTCGTCGCGGCCGCGATCATCGAGCGCAATCCACCGAAACGCCCGGAAATGAAATTCCTGGTGAAAAACTCGCCCTGCTATATCGGCTTCAACGAAGGTGAGCCGGAACTGATGGCGAAGCTGAACGAGATCATCGCAGCCGCCAAGGCGGATGGCGAATTGAACGCGATCAGCCAACACTGGCTGGGCCTCGATCTTCCCGCCGATCTCTGACCTTGCGCGTTCGCCCCGTTCTATGCGGGGCGAACGCCTTCACGCTTCAGGAAAATTGCGATGCATTACCACTTCAACTTCGAGTGGATTGGCACCTACTGGCCTGTCTTTCTGGCAGGCATATGGATGACCATCAAACTCATCGCCGTGGGCGGCACCCTGGGCATCGCATTGGGCGTCTTTTGTGCCTGGGCGCGTTCGCTCGGGCCGAAATGGCTTGGTTTCATCGTCGCGGTCTATGTTGAACTGATCCGCAACACGCCCTTCCTGATCCAGCTTTTCTTCATCTTCTTTGGCCTGCCCGCGCTGGGGCTGCGCCTTACGGAAGTTGAGGCTGCGATGCTCGCCATGGTGATCAATCTCGGGGCCTATAGTGCCGAGATCATCCGCGCCGGGATCGAGGCCACGCCAAAAGGGCAGTTCGAGGCAGGCGCCTCGCTCGCCCTGTCACCGATCCAGACCTTTCGTCACATCGTTCTGGTTCCGGCATTGCAAAAAATCTGGCCCGCTTTGGCGTCGCAGCTGGTGATTGTCATGCTCGGTTCCGCCGTTGTCAGCCAGATTGCCGTCGAAGATCTGAGTTTCGCCGCCAACTTCACCCAGTCCCGGACATTCCGCGCGTTCGAAGCCTATTTCGTTTCCACCGCGATCTATCTCGGCCTCGCCATTGTTCTGCGGTTTATCCTGATCCAGATCGGCCACGCGATCTTTGCCACCAAACGAAGGAGCGCCCGATGAGCCAGATCGGATTTTGGGACATTCTGATCAACCTGATCTACGCCACCGGCTGGACCGTGGTTCTGTCGATCATCTCTTTTCTTGGCGGCGGCATTCTGGGGCTCATTCTTCTGTTTGCCCGGATCGGCAAGCGCAAATGGCTTCAGCTCATCGTCAAATTCTACACCGAGATTTTCCAGGGCACGCCCTTGCTGATGCAGCTTTTCCTGGCCTTCTTCGGCCTTGGCATCATCGGCATTGACGTGTCGCCCTTCCTTGCCGCCAGTGTCGCGCTGATCCTGTGGTCCGCGGCCTTCCTTGTGGAAATCTGGCGCGGCTGTGTGACGGCGATCGAGAAGGGGCAATGGGAAGCCTCCGCCTCGCTCGGCATGACCTATGTCGAACAGATGCGCTATATCATCCTGCCACAGGCCCTGAAGCTATCGGTACCGCCGACCGTCGGGTTTTCGGTGCAGGTGGTCAAGGGCACCGCGCTCACCTCGATCATCGGCTTTGTCGAAGTCACCAAGGCCGGCACGGTTCTGGCCAATGCCACCTTCCAGCCCTTCATCGTCTACGGCCTCGTGGCCGTGATCTATTTCACTCTGTGTTACCCGCTGTCGCTGAGCGCACGGAAGCTCGAAAGGAAACTCAATGCCGCTCATTGATATCGACGCCCTGCACAAAAGCTTTGGCGATACTGAGGTGCTCAAAGGCATCGACCTTCACGTCAAAAAGGGCGAGGTGATTGCCCTGATCGGGAAATCCGGGTCCGGTAAATCGACGCTTCTGCGCTGCATCAACGGGCTGGAACAGATCAATGACGGCGCGATTTCCGTCGACGGTCAGCAGCTCATAAATGACGAGTTGCACCTGCGGAACCTGCGCCAGAAGGTCGGTATGATCTTTCAGCAGTTCAACCTGTTCCCGCACAAAACGGCGGGTGAAAACGTCATGCTCGCCCAGCAAGTGGTAAAGAAAACCCCCAAGACCTCGGCCGAAGACATGGCGCGCAAGATGCTTGAGCGGGTGGGGCTTGGCGACAAGTTCGACAGCTATCCGGATCAGCTTTCCGGCGGACAGCAACAGCGCGTAGCCATCGCCCGCGCGCTGGCCATGGAGCCGATTGCCCTGCTCTGTGATGAGGTGACCTCGGCGCTGGATCCTGAACTTGTGGGCGAAGTGCTTGAAGTCGTCCGCGAACTGGCCGCCGAGGGGATGACGCTGATCATGGTCACCCATGAGATGGCCTTCGCCCGCGACGTGTGCTCGCGTCTTGTCTTCATGCATCAGGGCCGCATCCACGAGATGGGAGCGCCGGAAGAGGTGTTTGCCAATCCGAAAACCCCGGAACTGCGCAACTTCATCGGCATGTCGCACTGAACACCTCTGAACTGTCAGCGCATCGAAGCGGTCGGCCCAGACCTGCCGTTCACCCACCGGTCAAGATGCCACGGTGCGGCCCGCTGAACCCGCCATTCGCCGCGCGTCTTGGACGGACACAACACATCGCGCGTCCGGCCGTGCCGATCCCTAGTCGTCCCGCACGATCGTCGGAACGCCCAAAGTTTCGATCAGGCGCGTTGTTTCGCGGTGCACGAGGGCGATGTTGCTGTCGCGGACCGTGGGCAGCATTGCGCGCGCCCTGCGCGTATCGGCATAATCAAGGCGTGCCGAGATCAGCCCCTCTTCCGCCCCCGCTTCCGCCAGGATGTTTCCGTGGGCGTCGAGGATGCGGGACCCACCCCAGAACGTCATGTCGCCTTCCCGCCCGGCGCGGTTCGCCATGACCACGGGTGCGCCATACATCATCGCGTAGAACCGGACGGTCGTGGCCCAGGAGGCGGGGTTGTCGAAATCATCGGCCACGGCCTCGCGTCCGCTGGAAATAGGCGCGGTCAACAGGGTGGCACCGTGCAGGAAGGCGAGATGAACGAGCGCCGGGTTATAGAGATCGGCGCAGATCAGCAGGCCGAGAGCCCAGTCCTGGTCGATCCGGTGGATGTCAACGAACCGGCCCTGGGCGTAGTACTTGGTTTCAACCAGCCGGCCGTAGGACGGGATGTTGATCTTGCGATGGATGTAGCGGAGCGCCCCTTCCCGGTAGACGGCGGCCGCATTATAGAACTGCGCGCCGGGGCCTTCTTCGACGAAGCCTACGGTGATCTCCATGTCGCCGGCATACCGGCTCAGCTCCAGCAGACGGTCGTCATCGGAGCGCATGGTGACGTCGAGCAGCCGGTCCGCCCCATAGTGGCCGACCAGCGACAGCTCGGGAAACACGAGAAAATCCGCGCCGACATGGCGCGCCCGCTCGATCATCTCATTGTGTTTTTCCAGATTCCCGTCGATGTCGCCAGAGATGCTGGCGAATTGGGCGGCGGCGGCGGTCACGAACCGGGACATGGACAGCTCCGAAGGCGTTGGTGGTTTGGCGGATGCGCTCAGATTTCGCGGTCGAGCAACTCTTCGCTGTAAGGATAGCGCGACATCTTGGCAATGCCGGTGTCGGTGATCACCACCTGTTCTTCCAGCTTGACGCCATCCATCGCCCCAACCTCGCCGATATAACTTTCGACCGAGACAACCATGCCCGGCTCCAGCACCCCGTCCTTCGAATACTTGTCGAAATCACCCTGGTGCGCCACCAGCGGCGTCTCGCCGTGCAGGCCGACCCCGTGGATGATCGAGGGGTAGCGGCGGTCGTAGAACCGTTCCGGGATGACCCAGGCGTGCTCGGCCAGTTCGCGGTATGACATGCCGGGCCGAAGCAGTTCCATGTTGAAATGGATCTGGTCATAGGCCATCCGGTAGAGCTCTTTCTGATAGGCGCTCGGGCGGCCCGGACCAGCAAAAAAGGTACGCGAAAAATCGCAGTAATAGCCGTGGTAGCCGATCGTATCAGTATCAAGCGCGACCAGCTCGCCGGGGCGCAGCACCCGGTCGCTCGCTTCGTTGAACCACGGGTTGGTGCGGGGGCCGGAATTGAGCAATCGGGTTTCGATGAACTCACCGCCCTGACGTATGACATTGCCGTAGAGAATGGCGAACAGCTCGTTTTCGGTCACACCTGGCTTGATCGCCTGTTCGACCTCGTAGACCGCGGCCTCGGTTCCGGCGACCGACTGAGCCAGGCAGGCGATCTCCTCGGGCGTCTTGATCCGGCGGCAATGCAGCGTGTCCTGCATGCAATCCACCACCTCGAGCCCCTGCGCTTCCAGCGCATGCACGAGATTCACCGCGGCCCGGTCAAGCCCGACCTTGCGGTTGCCGCCGCCATACGCCCGCACCAGCTCGGCAATCTCGGCGCCGAACGGGTCCGACGACATGTCATCACGCTGGTTCACCGCCGACCAGACCACCTTTGAAACCCGGTGCTCGTCGATCGTTTCCAGCCACATGGAGACGTGCTCGCTGCCGGGGTATTCGAACAGGATGATCGGCCCTTCGATAGGTACGTAGATGTAACGCGTGGAATTTCGCAGAAAATATCCAAACATGTTGCGCGAGCCGGTGGCATAGCGCTGATTGTTCGGATCGAAGAGGACGAGGGCGGCATAGTCCTCGTCCACCATCATCTGCCGCAGCCGGGCAAGGCGGCCCGCGCGCAATTGCTTCGGGTCGAAGGCTTGCGGGATCGGGTCGGTATTGCCGACGGGCGCGGACGGAACCACCGGGATCTCTTCCGGTTCGTGGTCAGTCAGGGCTTCGTTTTCAACAATGCTCATTGATCACCTCAATCCGCCAGGCTGTCGCTGCGCACGACGCCTTGTATCAACATCTTTTTGTGGATCGGCGCTATCCGCCCGAAGATCGCGCGAGCGCGCTCCGGCCTGCCAATGAAGCCCGGCTCGCGGGCATAGGCAAAAATCACCGTGTGCCGCTCGCGCGGACCCTCGACCGGCGTAACCCGGTGCAGGGAGTTGCGGCCGAAAAAGATTTGCAGGTCGCCGGGCGTCAGTTCGAACGTCTTGAGTTCCGCATGGTCGCCATCGAGGATGCGCTGCACGCCCTCGAAATTCTCGCCTTGCGGACCCCGGATATTCGGCGCGTATTGGAACAGCCCGCCCGCCTGCGGTTTGCGGGTCTGCATCGAGACGATGAAATCGTTGCTGTCGAAGTGCCACGGATGCTGGCGGCCTTCCTTGAGCACGTTGACCACGAGATCGGCGAGCGGGTCGGCGAATTCGTGGATTTCACGCTCGCCCACCACGGCCGCCACAAACGCTTTGAAAGCGGGATCGTGGTAGAGCGTGCGAATGATCGTACCGCCTTCAATCTGATCGCCAGCGACAAAACCGTTGGTGCGGTCGTCGAACCTGTTCTTGGGGTGCTCCGCAGGCAGTAAAGGATCGGCCGCGGAATTGTACGGGTTGGTCTTGGTCTCGTTGAGATGGGCTTGGGGCGAAAGCCGCTCGGTTTCGGCTTCCAAACGGGCAAGCATCTCCGGGCGCACAAAGTCCTCCAATACGACGCAGCCGTCGTCTGCGAGTTGCCAGCGGCAGGTATTGATCAGGTCCTGCGCGCCTTGGCTTTCTGGTCGGTCAATCGGATATCGGTCGAGGTCGATGCAGTCCGCCAGGGCGGCTCTCGATTTCGTTGTCTGGTCCATCACGTTCTCCTTGGTCTCCTGCTGTGCCCGTCTGGAGCTGAGGATAGTCACAATCGATTGATTTGCAGAAACGAGTTATTGTTATTCGATTGATGAGAATTCATAATTGATTTTCGATGACACGCAGCGGACAGGCAGGATGGACGGTGACCTTTTGAAAGCCTTCTTGGCTGTAGCGGAGACTGGTGGCTTCGGTTCTGCTGCGCGGCAGCTCAACCGGACGCAATCGGCGGTGAGCCTTCAGATCAAACGGCTGGAAGAGCGCATCGGGGCGCAGCTGTTTGCGCGCACCAGCCGGAGCGTGGCGCTTACGCCTGCGGGTACGCGGCTTCTGCCCTATGCACGTCGTATCCTTCACCTCCAGCAAGAGGCGCATTCCGAATTGGACCGGGACGATGCCGCCGTCCCGATCCGCTTCGCCCTCACCGAAGAGCATGCCGCAGCCTATCTGCCCCGGCTCCTGCTTGCACTGCGCGATGCTTATCCCGAGGCCCGGGTCGTGATCACCTGTGGCATCTCGTCGGATCTTGTGGACCAGTTCGAGGACGGCAAGCAGGATCTCGTACTCGCGGTGCGCCACAAGCCGACGAAGACCGGTCGGCTCCTTGGCTTGGAGCAGATCATATGGGTCGCAAGCGAAGACTTCCCATCGATTGAGGAGCCGGTTCTGCCGCTGGCCCTCAATCCCGACGGCTGCCTGTTTCGCGCCCATGCGCTCGCAGCGCTGGGCCGCGTCGGCCGGGCTTGGTGCGAACCTTACGTCAGCCAATCGCCGACCGGAATCAACCTGCCGGTCCAGGCCAGCCTCGCGGTGACGGTCAAGACTCCGCGCAGCCTGCCACCGGGGTGCATCGATGTCGGCGAACGCCTAGGCCTGCCCGCCTTGGGCCTCGCCGAAATCGAAATGCACGCCTCGCCCGCCCGCATCGGCGACGCCTTTCGCTATCTCGTCGGGCTGGTCGAAAACACCTGCGGTACAAGCGGCGCACAGGTTTCCTAATCCGCGCTGAATGCGGGCCAAAGTCCAACGTTTCTTGCACGCTCGTGGGGTCAATTCGTCCCCGTTGCGCTCGTCCAGACTGAGAGCATAGAATGTCCGGTTTTCGCCCAGATCCAATGTCCGCTCCCCGCCCGACCTGCATGAGAAATCTTCGCGCTAGGACGGCAGATAGCGGGTCCGCTTCGGGCTGGTAGCCGGAGATGAGGCCATAGCCGCCCTCGGTGGGAAACAGCTTGATCGGCAGGCGCAGGCCGGAGGTGGAGATCGAGCGCTGCAATTCGATGAGCGCGGCGGGGGCGAGCACAGAGCGATCGCGCGGCAGGGCCTCGGCGTCGATCTGGTCGGTGGGGATGAGCTGGATGGCGTCGGTCATCCGGGAAGGATGGCGCGGTTTCCCAGCCCCACCGGGCCGGGCCGTCAGGCCTGGTGGTTCGCCGCCACACTTCCCGCCCGCGCAGTCGCAGCCTGCTGTGAGCCCAAGGTGTCGAATGCTGCGGTGTGCACGAAGCGGTGGAAACCGCACAACGCCGTCATTGTTCAAGAAAAGGCTGGGCAAAGCCACAATCAAAGCCGGTTTTGACAGGGCCTGCAGGTTCCAACAGCGCAGCCAGGTGCCGGAGACGAAAAGCAACCTCGACGCGGCGATGACATGTAGTTCTACCGCGAAATTCAACGGTTGAATCGATCTTTCGCGTTTCAACCGTCAACGCGCCTTCATGTTGCCAAGGTTTTCCACATTCCTGCCCACGGATAATGAGGATGAATTGATGAAGGCCGATCAAAAGAAACGATTCCGCAGAGGATTGATCTGGTTTCTGGTGCTTCTCGCGGTCGTGATCGCATTAGCCGCAGCCATGACGTCACCTGGTCCTGCGATAATACTTTATTATGGCACCGGGGGGCTGATCATTCCGATCCTGTGGTTTTTAATTGCCGCGCTGATCGTTATGGCGCTTCGACTGACGACCCTCGCCTTTCCCCGCGCTGGTCGGGCAATCACCGCAGTTGCGGCGATCATTGCTGCGGGCTATTTCGCCGCACCAGTGCTGAAAACGAAAATCCTTGCCGCCCGGTACGTGGCGCAGCTCGAGCAGGTTGAGCCCATATCTATCGACCCGGCGAGCATTTCCGGGATCGAGATGAACCAGATCGAGTCTCCTCCTATGCCCTACGTGAAAAACACGCCTGACCTGATCGACGATAATTGCAACATCAATTGTTTCGACCTGTTGCGCTTCGGTGGAGCTGACTGGGTCCGGTTGATCAGACCGGTGGGCTATCACCCAGTTGGGCTGGACGAGACTCCCAACCGGATGGTTTTTTCTTGGGTCGAAGCCGCAGAGTGTCGCAAGTTCCATCCGAGCTACCCTACTGGCGAGGGCTGCCTCGTTGTTCGCCGTGATACCGGCGCACAAGCTGACCTCGCAGTGTCACAACGCGCCGAGAAGGCCAACAGTCGCTCGAGTGCCAACAATAGTGGAACCAGTTTCGGCCAAACCCATCTGCGCGTTACAGAGGCGCATGACGCCTCGGGCGCGCTGCTGTTCCGGCGTCAACAAATCATCTACGGCGCCAAAACCGCACGCATCTCACCGGAGATTGACGTTGCCTCCGATCTTTCGTCGTTGGGCTTTCCCATGTCGGACCGCTCAGGGTACTCGTGGTCGTGGCCATGGTCAGCTCCCGACGATGCTCTGGAACGCGCGGGCTTTCTGGTACTGGTGCGTAGCATGCTTGATGCTCACGAGGGTCCGTTCGGTGTCGGCGAAGAAAACCAGTTCGAGCGGTGGATTATCGCGAATTGGACATCGTTCCTCACACACGACGGGATCGAATCCGAACTGGAAAACGCGACATTGTGCCGGATCCTGGCCGAGCCGACTGCGTCAAAGGCCTCGAGGATTTCCGATCCGGAACAGCTTTCAGGCAGGCGAACTTGCCCTACGGAAGATTAGGATATCGGGCATTGGTGGCAGCGGCGAAGGGATAGCTCATGGCATCCACCAGCGTTGGTGGATGCTAAGCCCTTCCATCCACTCCCGTTAGGGCCGGTTTCAGGGAGGTTCGGGCGGAGAGCTGCCTTTCGCTGCACGCCCGAAACCATCAAAGACTCACAGCGGAAGCGGACCTTCCGCATGGACCAATAGCTGGAGCGGGCGCTGTCTACGCAGTGGACGGTGACGAGACCTGCGCTGCAAGCATCAAACGGCGAGTTTCTTGGCGCGGAAGTGAACATTCATCGTTGATTGGCTGGATGGGTCTAAGCGTTATGCGGAGTGGTTCAAATATTGTCCTCAACGTCGCAAAGTAGTTGCATTGGCAAGACTGAATGAGTTCAGGTGTACGGTATGTGCTATAGTGATGTTTGAGGTAATTGTGATCGCCAAAAGATATTTGATACCCATAGCCGTTGTTGCAAAACTCTCGGTAGCCCAGCTTTGCGCTGAACCGATGACGTTTAGGGAAGCGACCGTTGGAGGCGTATGTGCCGGTTGCACTTGGTTTGCGGCAGAGGGTGAAATTACTAGTGATACACCTTCCGCATTCAGAGAGGTGTTCGGCGAACCATCCGGTGGTGAAGGTGGTCCAACCATTGTGATCAACTCGGATGGCGGAGACCTCACGGCAGGATTGGAATTAGGACGGCTTTTTCACGCGCACTCTGTCCGTGTGAGTATTGGAGATACGGTCGCTGACTCGGAAAACGGCAGCTACGTCTCGAAAGTAGAGCCGGGAAAGTGCCTATCAGCTTGTGCCTACGCATTCTTAGGCGGTCGGGTCCGCTCACTCGACGGCCCGCAGGACCTCGGTTTTCACCAATTTTATGACGCGGACATTCTTGCGAACGCAGACCAGGCCGCGTTCAGTGGCGCCCAAAGACTGAGAGACCAATATGTCGTTGGGGAGCTTATTTCGTATCTGGTCGAGATGGACGTCTCCACCGAGGTCTTTTCATTCGCTTCCACCGCTTCTCCCGGCGAGTTTGCTTACATGACGGAAGAACAAGCAGCTGAATTCAGAGTCGTGGACGACCCACGGGCGATGAGGCCTTGGGATATTCTTCCATTGGCCTCTGGTCTGATGATCGAGTCGCGCTCTCTGGACGAACAGAAAGCGGTTCGTTTCTTTTGTCTCGATCGCGAGACAGGTCGAGTTCACGTGCAGATCATGAATGCTTCTGCGGACGGGTCTCAGCGATTGATGAGCGAGTATGCGCAGGGAACACCTGACGACTATTTCTTTCCCAGACTGGGCACCTTCGAAAGCGAGTTGAGATATCCAAGCGGGCAAGAGCAACCGTTGAAACTTACATTCAATCGTATCCTGTCAGAGCCAGAAAGCGGCTTTCATGTCAATTTTGATTTCACCATGTCTGAAGCTGAGTTCCGTGCGGTTCCCGGAGCGAACCATCTCTATTTTTGGCCCGGGCATGCGTATGTTTTGGATGTCAATTTCTGGGGGCAATTCGTGGCCTCCAACCTGCCCGCTGGAATGGACCCTAATCTTAATCAAATTGTCTTGGGTAATTGCGTATGATCTATCGTTTTGTCGTTGCCGCATTTTTTCTGCTCTCGACGGGGGCAATCGCGCAAGCCGAGGGAATGGACTTCAAATTTGTGGGGAATGGCGGGAACTGCTACCTCGGATGCGCGTGGACTGTTGCAGAAGGTGAGATCACTGAGGAAACACCAGCGAAATTTTCTCAGTTCGTGGAGCAGGGTGGGACAGGGCCCATCATGTTCAACTCCACCGGTGGAAACCTCCCGGCGGCCATGGAACTGGCTCGGCTAATTCGCGCTGCTGACATGGAGACGATGGTTGGCACGTCTGCTCCTTACTCCGATAATTGGTATGAGCCGAAGGAAGGGGGCATTTGCGCGGATGCCTGCGCAATCGCGTTTCTCGGAGGAACGCAAAGATTGGCGGGTTTAAAAACCTTCGGCTATGAGTCCGCTGGACAGCTTTCATTTGATCGGCTGAACGGGAGCGAGATACTCGATAGCCTTGTTGAAACAAATCTAACCGGCCAAGACCTTTTGCAAGATCAGGTTGAAATTGGGCTATTCGTGAACTTTCTGCTCGAAATGGGAGTAAGCCCAGAAGTCTATGCGGCGCTGGCCGCTCTCGCTCCCGGCGCTAAATTCGAGCCGTCGGATCAAGAACTCCAGGACCTGCATATCGTGACGACAGTCGACACCGATCATCCTTGGCGACTCGAGCAGTTGGACTCCGGCTTGATGGCCAGGACAGGTGAACGCGGAGAGATCGATGGTCTTTGGGCATTTTGCTACGAAAAAAGCTTTCTCCTTGCACGCACGTTTTCGAAGGCCACCGATACAGGGGAGCCTTGCACCGACGATTTTTGTTACTCAGATGCAGACATTTATGAGGTTTTCGAAGGTGCGAGACTTAACGTAGGGGATCAGTCCTTCCCCATGGTCCATTCTCAGACTTTACGTGATATGTTCGACGGGACCAAGGTATTCGTCAGTGCTGTCGTCCCGCGCCAAGCTCTGGCAAGTCTGCCTTCTGCAACAATGGTGACGATGTCGCCAGCGGCTGACAGCCGAGCCATGCTTGCAAAATCCACTATTTTTGAGTGGGAGTGGGGTTCGGAATTCGATCCGAGGATTATCGACTTGGCGCTCAAGAACTGCATCAGTGGATAATGCTATTTCTCAACAGTTGGTCTCGTAATCGACAAACTGCCGGAGACTGTCTCCCAGTCCTTCCAAGAGCAGCTCCTGCCCAAGTCCTGTTGTATAAGGCAGGAGAAGGCATGCATACCTTGATGCAGTCTCCCCCAAACTCGCTTCGACCACAGACCTATCGCAGGTCTCGGCTGTCACACAGACTGCAATGTCATCGAGGTTACTGACCAACGTGATAATGTCTTGCTGTGTTTCCGCCGGCTCTGCGCTGGTCGCAACCATGTTCTCGACGATTTCTCCGATAGTTTCCCGCTTGACCGCTACCCCTTGGAGTTGCCCGAGTTTCAGCTTGGCAAACTCAATCGAAAGACGCCGTTGAATGGCAAGCATGTCGCCGGAGTTGAACGCAGTGACCATGCTGACGGCCGTATCTCGCTTGGTCTGTTTGATCTGCTGGAGATAGGACATCACCGCGATCGAGAGTGAGGCGATTACGGTTATGTTTGCAAGGATGCCGGTTACGTGCGTTATGCGCCTTATCGACCACATGCGCTGCTCTTGGGTATGTATGCGATGCCATCTTCAAACCGGACGACATCAGCCGAAAGACATTTGAATTGCTCAGCGGTAAACGTGATCACGTCGTCCAGACGTGTGCTCTCCCCCGTGCTTTGAATCTTACCGACACCGCCATAGTTGCTTTTACCAGCGGTAGCGCCAGCGAAGGGATCCGGATTAGGGCAGGATGCAACATGAATTATGATCACCGGTGAACTGGACGCGGTGTAGGCACTTGAATGCTCCAAGAGACATGATGCTTGTTCTGCGCTAATCACCCAAGCATCATCTTCCGCAATCGCCGGTGTTACGGCGAAGGTAGAAAGAAATAGTGAAAGTGCTTTCGCCCCAGCAATGAATGTTCGATGCATTTTTCACACGGCCCTCTTTTGAAAGGATTGAAGATGCGTGGGCTCGATTGGTCAAGACAAAACTTAAAGCTGAACGAATATGGCGGCATTCGGATCTTGGGATTAGGGTAAACCGCCTATGGGTGTCAGTGATTTGTCCGCGCGCCGATATGATTGAAGTTTGAACCTGAGGCTACACCCAGTGCTGCGGTCTTTACGAGTGGCCGCTCGGGAGACGCCGCGGTGCGGTGTCCTGGCGGAGCATCAAGGTCCGGTTTGGGCCGTCCTCGCCAGATGAACGCCTCGCCTGGGTGAGGTGGTCGCCGTGCTGCAGCAAGTCGGCTTCGAGCCCTTTCGGTTATCAACCGATTGCGACACGCACATGTTGCAGGCCTTTGACGGGGAGATGGGGCGCCCCACGAAGGTCTTAAAGCCCAGAAATATTGCCGAGATCGTCGGACAGCCGTGACAGCGTAGCGGCCCCTATCCGTGCATGGACGGGATGATCGGTGAGCCCAGTGTCGAGATGGATGAGCGCCATCGCCATCGCCCATCCCATCGCCCGCAGCCTCAAGGTCGGCTCAGCGCCGTATTCGGCAAGCCCCGCTTGCCGTGCGTCGGCACCGTCGAACAGAAGCCAGAAGGCAGCGAGATCGGTCGACGGATCGCCTGCTGTCATGTCACCCCAGTCGAGCACCGCTGCGATCCGACCTTCCACAATCAACAGGTTGCGCGCGTGCAAATCTCCATGAATCCATACCCGCTGGTCGGGCACCGGCGCCGCAACTGCCCGTGACCAGAGTCTGTGAAGATCTTCGCCGATCCCCGCGCCGCGGGCTGTGATCCGGGCGATGCGCGCGCGAGTGGCCGCGTCGCGCGCGGCGAGTGGTAGCGCGCGAAAGGGGTTGTGCGGCGCCTCAGCAGGTGCCGTTTGGTGTAGGATGCGAAGAAACTTGGCGAGCCGTGGCGCCTCCTCTGCCACTGGCGCCGCGCGATCTGCAGTCTCCCCCGCGAACCACGGCAGCACGCTCCAATGCCATGGATAGAGCGGCGTGGGCCGCCCCTGCCGCAGCAGTGCGGGCACCGGAATCGGAAGGTCGGGGGCAAGGCGAGGCAGCCAGACCTGTTCGTTGCGGATCAGATCAGCCGCTGCCTGACGGCGAGGTAGACGCAGGGCCATATCGGACCCGAGCCGCATCGTCAGGTTGTCCCAGCCCTCATCTGCGGTAGAAATTGCCAGATCAGCGAGATCAGGATGCTGGGCTGCAAGTAGCCGCCGCGCCAATCCCTCGTCGATCGGCACTTCGGCCGGTGGTGTGCGGTCGGTCATCGCAATCCTCACTCTGGGTATGGCGGGTAGCGAGCGCCTGCGCTGGAGTCAACCTGTGGTGGTTTGGTTAGAAAGCCGCGGATTTCCGATCCGTTCGAAGCGTCTCGACCGGCGGCTTTGTCCGCGTTGTGTGAATCCGACCTTCGCAGATTTTGCAGTTGCAGCGAATGGCCGGTCTGACGGACCGCGCCGCAGCATCGACACGCGAGAGTGAAGGTCCGGAAAGGGCCGTGAGTGACCGCGGCCCGTGGTGCAGACAACTGGCGCTGCCGCATCGCGAAAGGTGTCGGCTTGGAGCCCAGGTTATCGGATGCTGCGCTGTGCAGAAATGTCCGCTCTTGATCAAAGCGCAATCCATCGCTCGACCCCGATCTGGTTCAGAAAAAACTGATCGTGGCTCACGACAACGATTGCGCCATCATACGCCCTTAGCGCCGCTTCGAGCGTTTCGACAGCATCGATATCAAGGTGATTGCTCGGCTCATCCAACAACAGCAGCTGGCGTGGTTCGCTATGCCCCAGACTACAGGCTAAGCCAGCCCGCATCTTCTGCCCGCCACTGAGAGACGCAACCAGTTGGTCAGCATCGTCGCCCCGAAAAAGAAACCGCGCGAGCGTTGCGCGACGGTCATTCTCGGTCGCCTGCGGATCAAGCCGCGCGAAGGCCTCGCGGATGGTTTCTTTGGGATCGAGAAAGCTCATCTCCTGATCGATAAGCATGAAAGGAACCTGGACCGACACCGAGCCGATTTGTGGCCGCACCTTGCCTGCGATACAGGAGAGCAATGTGGATTTACCCGCGCCGTTCGCGCCTTGGATTGCCACACGCTCGGGGCCCTGGATTGCAAAGGATACTTTGGTGAGGATCGGTGCCCCTGCGTCGTATCCAAACGTGAGATCATCTACATTTAGCACTTGCCGGGTGCTGGCCAAACCTGATGGTAAAATCTCTATGTTGAGCGGTTCGAGCACTTCAACCGCCTCCCGAGCGGTGGTCAGTTCCGCTTCGGTCTGCCTTGTTTGTCGGTCGCGCAGGCGCGCGGCAGAGCCGTCGGACCCTTCACTGCGTTCCTTTGCTGCATCAAGCAAGAGCTTGGGCTGGCTTCCCGATGCGCGAAGCTGTTTGCCCTGTCGATCTGTTCGCGCCTTTCGCTCGGCCGCCCGTTGCGCGCGCGCTTCTGTTGCGGCTTTGTTGCGTTGAGCGCGTGCAAGGTCCTCTTCTGCACGTTCCAGTTCCGCTTGCTTTGCTAAGCGGTATGCACTGTAAGGACCGCCGTAGGTCTTTGCGCCAAGACTGGTCAATTCAACAATCGCGTCCATCTCTTCGAGCAGGGTGCGATCGTGGCTCGCAACGATGACGCAGCCTTGCCAGCTGCGCAGCACGGTCAACACAAGCTCGCGGCCTCGACGATCTAGATGGTTTGTCGGCTCGTCGAGCAGCAGCACGTCATGGTCGACAAACATCAGCGCCGCAAGGGCAACGCGGGTTCGTTGGCCACCGGACAGAGTACTCAGTCGCGTTTCTGGCGAAAGGTCCAGGCCAAGATTGGTAAGCGCGGACCCAAGCCGCGCTTCTAACGTCCAATCCGCAATCGCTAGGTCGTCGGCAGTTGCCTCACCGCGTTCTGCACGGCGGAGGATGTGAAGCTGGTCGGACACGCCAAAAAGTTCGGCGACGGTTGTACCGGCAACTGCATCTGCGCTTTGTCTCAAATAGCCGATGGAGGAAAGTTGGGTGATCGCCCCTTTAGTTGATGTGATCTCGCCCGCAATCAGGCGCAGCAATGTGGACTTTCCGGTACCATTGCGTCCGACAAGCCCGGTCCGCCCTGGGCCAAACGTCAGGGTGAGATCATCAAAAAGGGTGTGATTGTTCGGCGTTTGCCAGCTTAGGCTGGCTATGGAAACAGAAGTCATTGGGCGCGCTCGCAGAAAAGAGAACCAAGGCGGTGTCAGCTTGCGAGTGCGTAATCCATGTCGTCCTGCTCCATTTCTTTTGAAAAAGATAGCAATCGATGGTTCGCATTACAATGCGCCGGTTCAAGTAGACGCCGAAGCCGACGTTCGAGCACGCGCAGCGAACTGGCGCTTCGTCCCGCTCAGCCGTCATTCAGGCATTAAAAATGCTGCGCGATGGACGAATGGCGGGTTCGGTGAAGCTGCGTCGCGGCATAGCCGGGCCCAGCCAAGGTCAGCAAAGGGCCGGTCCCGCAAGAAATTGTGCCGAGCACCCCAACTTTGCAAAGGGCGCTCCCTGCGCATTTCTGACATAGGTGCGGTTGCAGCATCCTAGAGATCGTGAATTTGGTTTTGAATGGCCGCTTTTTGGTTTCGAGCGGAACCGCTTGCGGCCGCAGAGAAAGGCAGCTGTCCGCCCCCATTTGATCGAATGTACCGGACGACATCGGGAGGGCCGCTGGTTGTTCATTGCCCACCCCGGCTTCCATGGCACGAATTTGTGCGCAACCGGCCACCGATTACACCGCGTCTGAGCTTGTCGGCCAGCAAGAGCCAGCGTCGGCTACTGACGATAATTCCGGCTCCTGCCTGCCACTTTGGTCCCGGCCCCTCAAGCCTCAGACCTCCCGATCATCGCCCTCCCAATCGAACTTCCCTGTGACGAGCACTGAGCGTTTGAGCAAGTTTTTGCGGTTCACGCCACGAGTATAATGCTCGACTTCTTTCAATGACTCGTGTCCGCTCCATGCTGCGATTTCGTGCGATGTCGCTCCGTTTTCAGCATTGCGGATCATCCGGGACTTTCGCAACCCATGTGCGGTCTTCGTCACGCCCGCGGCCTTGGCGGCGGCTGAGAACCATTGCGATGCGGATTTCTGCGAACGGATATTTCCCTGCTCGGTCAGCGTAAAGGCTTTGCGTCCCGGTCCCATCGCCTCGATCGCCCGGTGAAAATGCGCATAATCGGTACGATCCGCGAAGTGCGGCAGGTCGTTCCCAATCGGCGCGAAGGCGACCTCACCAGTCTTCGTCTGCGTGTATTCGAGAAAGCCGTCTTTGGTCTCATTGTTTTTACCCAGAGAGCGGGCATCCGAGATCCGAGAGCCGACCCAAAAAAGCACTTCAAACATCGCGCGCTGTTCGGTTCCGTACGGATGGTACTTGCGGAAAGCTGAAATCTCCGACTCCGTCCACGGGAGGTGGCCGGGGCGCTTTTTCCTGCCCGTATGCTTACGCTTCTTCTCGGACCGCGTCTGGTCTTCGATCACGATCCCCTCGTCGATTGCGAAGCTAAAGAGCGCGCGCCAGGTTTTCAGCCGCTCATTCGCCGGGTTGAGCGAAAGCTGCCGCCGGTTTTGCTGCACATGTTTCGCCTGAATACTGCGGAACGGAACTTTGGCGATCTTCCCGTCGTGCTGCTTCAGCAGACGCGCAATGTCGCGCCGTCGCACATCTCGGTACGACTCGGAGAGGTCTTGATAGTTTTCGCTGAGCATGTAGCGCCGGGCGACGTCTTCAATACTGTCGCGCGCGACGTACCTGTTGCTCGCATCGCCGGGTTTGCGGCTATTCGCTTGTTCTTCTGCGGCACGATAAGCCTCCAGAAATTCCGGATGACTGACGGGCAGAAGCGGTAACCGCTTTCTTGTTGCACGGTGATAGCAGTAAGTGCTGCCGTTGGACTTGTAGCGTTTGATGCCGGTGAGCTTTGTGTCGAACTTTTTCATAGCGCCTCACTCAGCGAAAGCCGCATCAGCGACAGAAATTCCGTCAGTCGTTGAACCGTCTTCATACGGCAGGGCGTCGATGTAGCGATCGAGATCGCGGATTTCGAAAAGACGGTTGCGACCGTCCATCTTGCGCGGCAAGCCGAGCGTGTAGAGTTTGCTGACCGAGATGCCAACGTAGTGCGCCGCAGCGGTGGCCTGCATCAGGCGGGGTGGAAAATAGAAAGCTTGGCTCATTGCCGAGTTCCTTTCGTTCGAGACAGTCGGCGGGGCCTTTTCGCGGCATCTCCGCCGACTGTCAGGGTTGCGTTTCGAGCACGGGCTTTCCGTCCTCAAAAGGGAAATCG
The DNA here is from genome assembly GCA_050302295.1 of Roseibium sp. Taxonomy (GTDB): domain Bacteria; phylum Pseudomonadota; class Alphaproteobacteria; order Rhizobiales; family Stappiaceae; genus Roseibium. The sequence goes on from JBNLAU010000097.1 coordinate 24,535, forward strand.
GTTCATCCGGCTGAAAATGGATGGAAAAATGATCAGGGTTCGAAAACGCTCCAATGCGCCATGAAACGTTGGTGTTTGAGCATGCAGTTTCAAATTGCGGACGCGCCGGTTGCATCAAAAAGCGCAGGAAAGTTTCGCTTTCCGACGCGTCCGCAGTGTCGAACAACAGCTCGACGTTTTCGTTATCTCAACAACCAATGCCGCGTTGAGACGCAAGCTCGTCTTCTGCGGCAAGCAAGTCAGCAACGCGTTGCGATCTGTACAGCGAGCGGTTCAACGCGCGGCGCAGACTGCGGATCGGGGTGTTGTCTAAGTCCGGATCTTCTGGCGGAAAGCTGTCGAGATGGTGCAGCAGCTTTTGCACAGCAAACGCGAAGTCTTCATTGAGAATACGACGATGCTCGACTTGTATCGCGATCTTGCGGCGCCAGCGATCAACTGGTTTGATGTCGTCATACGGGATCTCGTCGAGCATGCTCACCGCTTCGCGAGCCGCGTCGATGGCGTCCGCGAGCAGATCTTCGAGACGATCGATGTCGCGTAGTTTTTTCGGCAGGACGTGCGCGATGCTGTGATTGTTGCCAGTTGGGAACGTGGTTGGTCGGTGTATCATTCTATTTCCTTTTCTGAATTTTTGCTGACTGAGCCAGTGCGCCCGGCCCTCAACGAGAGGGGCCGGTGCAGTGGCTTGGGCAGCGTCAGCTTGCGTTGGATTTTGAGGCGGAAAGCGTCAGCTTCGGCCGGGGTGCGACCGCAACGGGAGGCCTCATTCCAGCGGTGCGGCGGCGTCGCTCATCGCGTTTTGCGGAACGCATATCGGCTTCCGCCGCGAGCCGTGCACGCACCGCGTTCATCCGATCGAAAGCGCTGCCACGGAGGCGGCCGAGAACCGGCGAAGGCACCGATGTCGGGAAGCCCTTATGCGTGAGAGGCACCAAGACGCGAGACTGCGCGGCAAAGCTGATTGGCGCGTCGAGACCGGCAGCAGTGTAGTCGGCGCGACGCGTCATGCCGATCGTGTAGCCTTTGTTCGCAACGGTTTCGTCCGTGATGCCGCAAGCGAGCGACACGAAGCGTTTTCCGAAAATCTCGGCGATGTCGAGCACGAGACACGGGCGAGGCTTCGGCTTGCCGCCGTCTGTATCGGCGTGTGGGAAGGCGAAGAGCACGACATCGCCGCGCGCGAGTGAGGCGGTCCACGGGCGCGCGGTTTGCGCGGCTGTTCCCGTGCGGGGTGGAGACTGGTCAAACATGCGTTTTCCTTTTTTGCTGATCGGGCCAGTGCATCCGGCCCTCGCCATGAGGGGCCGGGGCAAAGGCCGGTCAGAGCCGCTCCAGCGGCTTTTCGGGGCGCATCGAGCAGCCGGTCGCGGTCGCGCGGACGATGCTCGCTGCCGCCCCGGCCAAAGGGTGTGCAGAGGGATGCGGCGAGCTTTCCCCTCGCTCCGTCGGAAGACGCCAAAGGGTGCAGGGCGAGCGGCGAGCAGCCCTGCCCGGGGAGTGTCCAGACGGGGCGGAGCACCCCGCTGGTCCCGGCCGGAGAGGCCGCCAGGGGGATCAAAGGGGGAGTGGCGAACGACGACCCTTTGCCGGCGCGGGGAGCGCGAGCTGGGAGGGGGCTTGGGGGAGGCGTGCGGAACAGTCCTCCCCCGGGAGCCGGGATTGCAAAGGGGTGCGGAACCACCCTTGCCGCCCTCCGCGCAGGAGGGCCCGCTGCAGAAGCGCCCCCGGCGGGCGGGGTTCCGGGGCAGCGCCCCGGACGAGCGACAGGCTGAACGTAGCCCGAAGGGCGAAAGTGCGGGCTGTTTAGTGAGTAATACCGCCACGCCTTCCATTGCGCGGCGCTGAATCCACCTGGCGCAGAGGGTCCATGACAATCCGTTTCGAGTCTGAGCCGGGTGATCTCATCTCCAAAAGATCAAGACATGGAGATTGGACATGGAAGACAAAAAATATGCGGTGGTTCTACGCTATGAAGGCATCCAGCCCGAAGATATGCAAGGCATTGAACGGCATGGCAGCCGGGGGGCTGGCGATCTCGGCCATATCGACCCTACCAAACCTGCGCCAAAGCTTTTGATCGGGTCGGAGAACTGGGTCGGAAGCGCGCTGGCCGAGATCGAGTTGATGACATGGGAAGGCTATGCGGCCGAATTGGTCGATCTTGATCGGCGCAACCGGCGCAAGGATCTGTCGCGGCGGGGCAAAGAGGGGCCCCGCAGCCCCTGGCGGGCTTCACGTCACGGGCCGATGCGCGAGCTCATTCTGACCGCAAACAAGGAGTGGTTCGCGCAAGGCGACGACGGTGACGTGTCCCGTCAGGAGCAGTTCGAGACACTGGCAGTGGACTGGCTTCGAGAGCATTTCGGTGATGATGTCATTCACGCTCGCGCCGATCTGGACGAGCAGGCCTATCATATCCACGCGGTCATCATGCCGCGCGCGGTGGTGAAGAAATACGGCACGGACTGCATGATGCTGCAGCCGTCGATCCATCCGATGATCAAGAACTATGAAGCGGCGCAGGACAGCGTTGGAGAATGGTTCAGCGAGGTAGGTCTGGTGCGCGGAGAGCGGCGGAAGCAGGCGATCCGCGAGGCGCTGCAGAATGGCGAAGAGCCGCCCGTAAATCCGCGCCATGTGCGGCCCGCCGAATGGCGCCGGAAAGAAGAATTGCGCCTGGCCCGGGAAGCGGAACGTCAGAAGGAGTACGCGAAAAAGCTGGCAAAAGAGGACGCGCGGCAGAAGGAAGTCGAAAACGAACTGCAGAAGCGGGTGCAGGGGTTCAAGGCGCAGGTAGAGCGGCTGAAGGCACACGAAGCCGTATTGGCCAAGCGTGACGAGACAGTCACGACACACGAAGCTGAGCTGGCCACGCGCGAGACAAAAGTCACAGAGCGCGAGGCTGAAGCCGGTGAGGTCAAGGCTGAGGCCGATACCGTGATCGCCTTCGCCGAGGCCATGGCATTCGGCGAGATCGACGAGGCAGGGCGACCGATCGGATCACCGAAGATTGGCGCGACGCCAAGCAGCGAGCCACCCTACAGGAAATCGCGCCGGGGCTTCGAACGAGCAAAAACGGTGTTCAGCCGTGCTGTGGCGCGGGGCGTGAGTGCGGCGAAGAAAGAGGTCGATGAAGATTTCAAAAAGATCAGTGGTCTCTACGAGATGTTCGTCGAACTTGTGAAAGAGCTTCCAACGCAACAGCGCATGAAGATTGCCGAGAAAGCGAAGCCGTTCCTAAGCAGGCTCACCGGGCTCAAACTGCATCACGCCAAGCGCGATGAGCGGGGGCGGGATGATGCTCGGTGAGGTTAGATGGGCTGGAGAGGGTATGATTGCGGTGAGCAGAGGTTCGTTCCAGTCAGCTTCAACGTCCGCAATGCGCAGATAGCACCATTTGCAAAGTCGCGGAAACTGGCGGCACGGCTTAGGCTGAACGCCGCACACGCAAACGCAAAAGCCGCCCTTCGCCGCAGGTGCAGCCTACACTCAGGGTCGAACGGTAGAGACGCGGGAAAACCGGGCTTACGAGGGACTGTCCTAATCGTCTGCTTTCATGTCCGAGATTAGTTGAGAGAAGTCGACACTTCTTGGCCTCCAACTCGTTGCAGCTTGCAGTTTCTGTGAAGACATTTGCTGGTCGAGGGTCGGGCCTTTTGCCCAGGCACCGTGTTCTTGCACCACGTCTTCGGCGCTTCGGATGGCCAGTTCCTGCGGAGTACCGAAAGCATTGGAGACGGTAAGAGCGATCTGGTTCACAGTGACACCTTCCTCAGCAACAGCGTTGAAAAAGCCCATGAGGTCCTGGCGTTCGGCAAGATCGCAATAGGCGCGGGCCAAATCGCCACTTTCAATTAGCGGCCATCGCGTTTCCTTGCTTCCCCAAACCTCAATCGGCTGACTTGCCTTTGCGGCGGACAGGAAGCGATAGAAAACTCCGCCATCACGCGTGTCATAAACCATTGCAGGATGTATGATCGCCGTGCGCAAATTCGGCGCTTTTAGGAGCATTTCTGCGTGCGTCACCATCCATGCAAATGAAGGTAGTGGGTCAAATTGTCGGTCTTCGGTCGCTATTTCATCGCCTGTTTCTCCGTAGAGCCAGCACCCGCCTGTGTAGATCAGACGTGTTGGTTCGGTCTTGGAGTTCGATGCCTGCATCAAAGCTTTCATAGCCGTAGCGTCCACATCTCCCATATCGTCGCCAAATGTTGCTGCGACCTGAATAATCGCGTCGCATGAGATAGCAGCATCAGCCCACACGGCTGGGTCGCACAGATCACCTCTCAAAGGGTCTGCACCGGCTGAGATCAGCTTCTGATCAGACTTTTCCGAGCGGCTCAAAGCCACAACCTGATGGTTACGATCTACCAATTCAGCAACAATGGCGGTGCCAATCGTCCCTGTGCCGCCCAGAACAAATACTCGCATCAGATTTCCTTCTGCATTTAGCCAGAACAGCTCTCTACAACCTCAAGCTAGATTTAGGTCAAATGAAATTTATTCACGACAGCCGCCATTCATCCACATCGCAGCATCCGGTAAACCGGGCTCGAAGCAGACAAAGTGAGCTTTTGTTGCGGCTGCATGAATGTCAGCTCTCCGATTTTTGCGCCATGGAACCACCATCGATAGCTTTGCGAACTATCTGAAAGACCTCCTCCAGCTGATCTAGAGGCGGTTCGGTTTGTCTGAACAGTTTCGAAGCGTTTTCTAAGTGGATTTTCCGCTTGGTTATGCCGCCACCGGGATTGGTGACGACGGGTTGAGATATGCCTGATCGGGCGTCTGCCCGTCCAGCGATGAATGCGGTCTCCTTGTGTTGTAGAACGCCAGATACCGGCGCAGGCTTTCCCGCGCAGCCGAGACGCTGTCATAGGCGCGCAGGTAGACTTCCTCGTATTTGACGCTGCGCCAGAGCCGCTCGACAAAGACATTGTCCCGCCAGGCCCCCTTGCCATCCATGCTGATCCGGATCCCGGCGTCCTTCAGCGCCTTGAGGAAGTCGATGGAGGTAAACTGCGATCCTTGATCCGAGTTCATGATCTCCGGCTTGCCAAAACGGCGTATCGCTTCTTCCAAAGCCTCCACGCAGGGGCCGGTTTCCAGCGTGACCGAGAGCCGCCAACTCAGCACCTTGCGGCTGAACCAGTCAACAACGGCCACCAGGTAAACGAAGCCGCGCGCCATCGGGATATAGGTAATATCCGTCGCCCAGACCTGATTGGGGCGGGTCACCGCCAGCTTGCTCAGCAGATAGGGGTAGATCTTGTGGCCCGGCGCCGGTTTCGACGTGTTCGGCCTGCGATACAGTGCCTCGATGCCCATCTGCTTCATCAGCGTAGCCACGTGCAGCCGCCCGGTGGCAAAGCCTTCCTGACACAAGAGCCCCTTCATCATCCGGTTGCCCGCGAAGGGATAGTCCATGTGCAGCTCGTCGATCCGGCGCATCAGCCTGAGGTCTTCCTCGCTGGTGGGGCGCGGTATGTAATACAGGCTGCTCCGGCTGATCCCGAGCAGATCGGCCTGACGGGCAAGGCTCAGCCTATGAGATCGATCCGTCATTTCTTTGCGCTCAGCAACAGACCGGCCTTGTCGAGCGCTCCTGCTAAAAAAATCGTTTTCCAGCGTCAGCTGGCCAATCTTCGCATGCAGGGATGTGACGTCGATCTCTGGTTCCTTCGATGCCTGAGGCGTGTCATCAAAGACATCCGTCACACCGTCCAGAAGCTGGTCTTTCCATTGCTTGATCTGGTTTGGATGCACATCGAACTGGGTCGCCAGCTCACTCATCGTTTTGTCGCCCTTCAAAGCCGCCAACGCGACTTTCGCCTTGAATGCAGGGCTGTGGTTCCGTCTCGGGCGTCTTGCCATCTTCGCTCCTTCGTCCCAGCAAAACTGCCGGATTGAGAGCGGAAAATCCACCTAACTTACCTGTTCAGATTTGTCGGCCCACCTCAGTCCTCACGGGCAATTCCCGATCAGCAGATTGGCCCCGCTTATGCGCGCGAACTCGTACCACCTTGCCATTGGAATATCGCCTTTCATGTTCGGCGACCCAGTGTTCTGCCGGCAAAGACAGTTGCAACAGTGCTCGCACAGGCAGCACTTAATTGCGTGGGTGGGCTGCCAAAGCCGATCTTGCACATGACTCATCCTGAAATTACGAAAAAACAACGTAATATTATCAGACACTTGTAAAATAATTTGAGATTCTGTTTTCGCAAATTCTCATGTCGTCCAACCTTCTATTTATCCGGAGACGACAAACCAAAAACCTGACGCTCCGGTGAAAAACGAAACGTTTAAAAAGGAGCCATATGGTGACAAACGCACTTCTGAACAAACCCGTTCGCAAGCACCGGAAGGTGCAGTTTGAAATGCCCCCCGCGATCCAAGCGCGGGTTGCAAAAGCTATGACACAGGTCGGCGAAATCGCGGACAAACAAGCCCGCAAGGACGATCAAATTCAGCGCGAAGCGCGGGCTGCGATCGCTGAAACATTCGACGCATGGTTCGATTGGGCGGAAGACGAGGCGCCCGAAGTGGCAGGCGAGGTGTTCGTCCAATTCGCTTATCTTGCGACTGCCGGCAATCGCCGCCGGATCCTCAAACATGCGCTGACGCCGAAGGGGACTGAAGCGCGGGTGCGGGAGCTGCTCAACCGCGCGAAGGCCGACGACAAAGCCAGCGATAAGAGCACCCAGCAGCGCAGCGAGGCTGATGCATGACCCCTCGTTCCCCGCGCGGTCTACGCGCGGGGAACCTTCAGGACATTGACTGAGACCGCCCTTGATCAAAGCCGGAAAACTCCTGCGCCGGGTGGTCCAAAGTTGGTAGGCAGAGCACCGCTACGGGCTCACCCCGTGGGAATATCACCAACGGTCAAGAGAGGACCAAACCCTGAACAGAGCTAACCAATAAACGCGGACACCAAGGGGAGCAGGTCACCGCTGTTGAAACCTTCTTCAAAACCATCAAGGCCGAGATGATCTGGCGACGGTCATGGGAAACCCGGCGGCAGACTGAGATGGCCATCTTCGAATACATCAACGGCTTCTACAATCCGCGGCGGCGGCACTCAGCACTGGGCCGGAAAGGCCCTGTCGCTTTCGAGCAAAAGGTGGCCTAAACGAGCACTTGGAGCGGCACAAAAACGCGACAGGTCCATTGGGAGCAAAAAGATGAGCGACACGGTCTGGTTTTCCGATTTCCTGAAACGCCCAGGGCAGTATTACTATTATCAATTTCCGGAGGATCTCATGCCCCGTGACGAAGTGCAAAAACTTCGCAGTGCTTTGAGACGCGGGGTAGAATACAATTTCAGCGGATTACCGAACAAGATGGTCGAAGATCTGCTATTCGGCAGCAAGAATCGCAAGCTGAAGCACGCCCTGGCGATCGACACGTTCTATGTCGATGATGCGATGTGCGATGTGCTGTCCGGGTTCAATCTGGGCAAGACCCGCCTGCACCCGGTTTCGCTCTACGACAAGACCGGCACAGTGAAGCAGCATGAGGGGCAGTATCACATGGTGCTGATGCAGGAACCGCGGGACACATTCGATCTGGCACTGGGGGGGGAGCAGGGCTGGATCAAAGCAGACCGGGGCCCTTCGGGGATCCTGACCGGGTATT
>JBNLAU010000098.1:0-11653 GCA_050302295.1 Roseibium sp.
AGGCTGTGACGGCTATTCTGCTCGTCGGCGGCATTGCCTTCATATTCAACCTGACCAGTGTTGCCATTCAGGATACGGCCCGGTGGTTCGAGATCGGGTCCTATATCCTGATCACGGGCCTCGGCGGCTGGCTGCTGTGGCAGAAGGCCGTGCGTCCGTTCGCTGCGGCGCTCGCCTCCCGGTTCTCCGGAGGGCAGCTGGCTTTTGCAGGCGCGGTTGGTCATGGACATGATCACGCCGCGCACGGCCATCACCATCATCATCATGACATCGGCGCGGATGGCGTCTGTTCCACCTGCGGTCATGCGCATGCGCCGACGCCTGACATGGTTCAAGGCAAGATCACGCTGACGCGGGCAGCCTCGATCATTCTTGCGGTCGGTCTGAGACCTTGTACCGGAGCCCTGATCGTTCTGGTCTTTGCCCTGTCCCAGGGCATGATCGTGGCCGGGATTGCCTCAACGCTCGCCATGGCGGTCGGCACCGGTATCACGGTCTCTCTACTCGCAGGCCTTGCTGTTGGCGCAAAGGACCTGGCCGTGCGGCTCTTCGGCGAGGGCAGTCCGTTGGCGGTCGGGATCCACCGGAGCATCGAAATCGCCGGTGCGGTGATCGTCTTCCTGCTTGGGCTGACGCTGCTGGTTGCTGCCGTCGGGTGGGGGTAGAGGCAGCCGCTTCAGAGCACGAACCTTAAAGCCCCAGCCGCTTTTCCCGATAGGCGCGTACGGCATCGCCAAAGGCGGCGAACAGCTTCCGGGATGGCCCGTCCGACGTCACCCAGTATTCCGGATGCCATTGTGTGGCGAGAATGTAGCCCGGACTGTCCTTGATCGAAACGGCTTCGACGGTGCCGTCTTCTGCCCGGGCTTCGACGACCAGTCCGTTGCCAAGGTCACCGACGGCCTGGCGGTGCAGTGAATTGACTTCGAACGGCTCGGCGCCAAGCACTTTTTCAAGACAGCCGCCGGAGGCGATTTCAACCGGGTGGGCAATCCGGAAACGTTCATCCTGCCGGTCGGACTGAGGAGCGCGGTGATCCCGCCGGCCCGCCATTGCCTGAATTTCGGTGTGCAGGGTACCGCCGAGCGCAACATTCAGTTCCTGCATGCCACGGCAGATGGCAAATACGGGAACGCCGCGCTCTATGGCGCGTTTCAGGAGCGGCAGCGTTGTGGAGTCGCGGTCCGGATCGTAGGGGCCGTTCTCTTCCGTCGGCTCCTGACCGTAAAGCTGCGGGTTGACGTTGGAGCGCGAGCCTGTGGCAAGGACACCGTCCACCTGATCAAGCGCCGCATCCAGATCGAGCTCAGCGCCAAGAGACGGCAGGATCATCGGGACCGCGTCCGATCCCTTTACGACGGCATGCAGATAGGTGGAGTTGACGGCATGCCAGTTGAAGCCGTCTATGGCTTTCACGTCGGCGGTTACCAGGACGAGCGGTTTGGTCATGTGGACGTCCGAAAAGCAGGAGGCATTGGCCTCAAAATGATCATTGTGGAAGATAGATGTAGCGGAAGAGGCGTCAGTCCAGCAATCCCAGATCCTGCGCAACCTTGTAAAGCTGGGCGGCGTTCTTGTTGCCGACTTTTTCGCGCAGGTTCAGGCGGTGGGACTCGACCGTTCTGACACTGATGCCGAGTTCTCTGGCAACTTCCTTGTTCGGCTGGCCCCTGGCAATGGCCGTCAGGACCTGGCGCTCCCGGTCGGTCAGCCCGTACGGGTCTTCCACGGGCGCTGAGGTGCCGGCACCGACCAGGGTCGGGCCGACGGCCGATGAAAAATAGTATCCGCCGGTCGCGACACTGGTGATGGCGGTGATCATCTCCGATGCGGAAATGTCCTTCAGGATGTAACCGCGGGCGCCGGCCTGCACGACACCGCGCACGTATTCAGGGTTATCGTAGATCGACAGCATCAGGACGGCGATCCCGGGCAGGGTCTTGCGGATCAGCATCGCGGCTTCCAGGCCGTTCATCACCGGCATGGAAACATCCATCAGCAGGACGTCGGGGCGAAGTTCCCGGGCAAGGGACAGGGCATCCCGGCCGTTTGTGGCTTCGCCGACAAGCTCCAGTTCGGGCACCTTCTGCAACCGGGCGCGAATGCCGTCCCGCACCAGTTCATGATCGTCCGCGAGCACAAGCCGGATGGGCTTGCCGGTAGATTGCGGGCCAGGGTCCAGACTCATGAAGCTATACTTTCAGGTGCCTCTTGGGCGCGGAAAGGCAAGGGCATGCCCGCGGCGCAGCGCCGGCGCACGCCGCGAAGGCTTCGACGCGGCATTTCAAAGCCGGATTGGCGTCCTCTGTCCACACGGACTGAACGCACAACACTATGGGCGCGTATCCTGATCATTTTTCCATCATGCCGCGTTTGCCGCCGGATTGTCGAGCGGCATCTGGACTTTGATGCGGGTTCCGCCGGATGTCCGCCTGTTCACGAGAATCCTGCCGCCATAGGTTTCTATCCTCTCGCGCATGTTGCGGAAGCCGAGACCGCTTGATTTCGACACCGGCTGTGGCAGACCGACACCATTATCTTCCACACACAGGACGAGAGTCTTCAGTCCCACCTTCAGGCTGATGTTGACTTCGTTCGCCTGGGAGTGGCGGGCCACATTGGTCATGCATTCCTGCACGACACGGTAAAGCGCGGTCTTAGCCCCTTCCGACAAACGGCTGTGGCATTGTTCGGCGGTCACGTTGACGGTAATGCCCGATTGGTTCTGGAACTCCTTGCCAAGGCTGCCGAGGGCGGCGGCCAGCCCCATGTCGTCCAGTACGCTGGGCCTCAGATCCCGGGAGATCCTGCGGACTTCGGCGATGGTGCCGTCCAGGGTCTTCAGGCACTTGGCGGCCTGGGACTGCAGTTCCGGACTGCGGTTGGCTTCGCTATGGATCAATTCAACGCCGTAGCGCACCGAGACGAGCAACTGGGAGATGCTGTCGTGCAGTTCGGTGGACACCCGTTTGCGTTCCTGCTCCTGCACCTGGAAAATGCGGTTGGTCAGCTCCTTCAGCTTGCTGTCGGCGAAGCGCTGTTCGGAAAAGCGTACGCCGGCGATCAGCGAACCGGCAATGATGATCGCGGAGAGCGTGATCATGAAGGTGACCAGCAGCGTCTGCCGGATGCTGCGGGCAAAATCCGCCCGTATGGCCGCGACTTCCCGCGAGATGTCATCGGTGTAAAGGCCAGTGCCCAGCATCCAGCCCCATTTGCTCAAGAGGATTGCGTAGCCCAGTTTCTCTTCCACCGTTCCCGTTGACGGTTTGTGCCAGACATATTGATGGAAGCCGCCGCCCTTCTTGGCCTCTTCGATCAGGTTGCGGATGACGTAGTCGCCGTTGTTGTCCTGCAGGTCCCACCAGTTGCCACCGACCAGATGGGGCAGCTTGGGGTGAACGAGATTGGTGCCGTCGAGCGTGTAGGCAAAGAAGTAGCCGTCATAATCAAACGTGAGGTGCTGGAGGATTTCCTTGACTTTTTCCTGAGCTGCTTCCCGTCCTCCGGGTTCTTCCTCGTAGATCTGTTCGATCGAGGTCAGCGCGAGACCGACATAATTGCGAATCTCCTGGCGCTTGGCGGACAGGATCCGCTGCTCAACCGCGTGCGTCTGTGCGTTGATGAGTTCTTGCGACTGATAATAGATGGCGCCGCCGATCAAAAGGGACACCGCGATCAGTGGCAACAAAGTGATCAGCAGCAATTTGGTCTTGAACGTCACGGAATTAGCCCTTTTGTTGCGTCATCGCGCCGCGAAATTGGGTTCTCTTGTCTTGTCTCGGTAGAACTACCGAGAAAGTGCGCAGAACCACGAATAGCTTGCAGGTGCTGCGTCAACTAGACATACGCCCAGATCGGTGCAAGTGTGTGCCGGTCCGAAATCGGGTCCGTCTAGGGAGGAAACTAATGGATCGTCGTTCGTTTATCAAAAAGGCTGGCCTCGGCGCCGGTGGTCTTGCTGCAGGTTCCGCCCTGGCTGCTCCGGCAATCGCCCAGGGCACCAAGGATATGGTGATCGTGTCCACCTGGCCGCGGGACTTCCCGGGTCTTGGTATTCCGGCACAGCGCCTTGCAGCCCGCATTGGCGAGCTGACCGCAGGTCGCCTCAACGTTCAGTATTTCGCCGCTGGCGAGCGCGTTGGTGCCTTTGACTCTTTCGATGAAGTCGCTTCCGGCAACGCTCAGGCCTATATCGGCGCTGACTACTACTGGAAAGGCAAGCATCCGGGCTGGGCAGCGTTCACCGCCGTGCCTTTTGGTCTGACCGTTACCGAAATGGACGCCTGGATCAAATATGGTGGCGGCCAAGAGCTTTGGGACGAGCTGGCAGGTGAATTCGGACTGAAGAACTTTGCCATGGGTAACACGGGCGTCCAGATGGGCGGCTGGTTCAACAAGGAAATCGAAACGGCTGACGACCTCAAAGGTCTGAAGATGCGTATTCCTGGCCAGGGCGGCGACGTCATGGCGAAACTCGGAGCGTCTCCGGTATCCCTGCCGGGTGGCCAGATCTACGAAAACCTCGTATCGGGCGCCATCGATGCCACCGAGTGGGTTGGTCCGTTCAACGACTACTTCATGAAGTTCTACGAAGCGGCCAAGTACTACTACTATCCGGGCATGCACGAGCCGGGCGCAATGCTGGCTATGGGCATGAACAAAGCTTTCTGGGATGGCCTCGACAAGACCGATCAGCAGATTATCATCGCGGCCTGCGCGGAAGAGAACGCCAACACCATGGCGGAAACCAACGCCAACAACGGTGCTTATCTCAACCGTCTCATCAATGAGCATGGCGTTGAGCTGCGTGAATTCTCCGACGAGATCTACGACAGCTTCGGTCAAGCCGCTCAGGAAGTTCTGGAAGAGGCTATGGATCATTCCGATCTCTCCAAGAAGATTTTCGAGAGCGTGATCAATGCGCGCCAGGAAATCGGCAGCTGGATGGCGATTTCCGACGTCGCCTACAGCAACAAGCGCAACCGCTTCCTGGGTATTCCGGGCTAAGCAGGGCTTTGTGAATAAAGGGACGGGAGCAATCCCGTCCCTCTTGGCGTTGACAAATAAAAAAAAGGCATAGCCACGATGACGGCCTTGAATCCGGTTCAAGACGGCTCGCCTGCCATGACATCCGGTGGCTCCTATTCATACGGGAGTGCCCGCATCTTCCGGCTGTTCGGCTGGACCGTTCTTGCGATCATGGCAGCGTATCTGCTCAACAATTACCTGACATATTGGCAAGAGCTGCCTGGTATCGGTCCGATCTTCGGCGGTCCTGCAAATGGCTCCCTGCCGATCTTGTGGTCCTGGCTGCAACTGTTGCTCTACGTAGTGCTGGTCCTGGCAGGCATTGCCTATGTCACGCGCAACGATCGGACGTTGCGCGAGGACAGCGTGCGGATCAGCAACATCAATGCCTTTCTGATACGCGCTGCATTCTTCGCGGTGCTCATCGTCGGCCTTGTCGACAGCGTAATCTCGTTCCTGCGCATCGAAGAACTCCTTCCCAGTCTGGTCGGGGAACAGCTTACGCATGATCTGGGCAGAGCCAGGTTCCGAGGAGCCTATGTGCACATGCCGCTCATCGGCCTGTCGGTGGTTCTCGCCGCTTTCGCCCGCCGTACGCTGGGGTTCACGTGGCTGGCACTGCTGGTTGTGGCCGCGGAACTTCTGATCGTGATCGGTCGGTTCGTGTTCTCCTACGAACAGGCGTTTCTGGCCGACCTCGTCCGCTTCTGGTACGCGGCGCTGTTCCTGTTCGCCAGTGCGTACACTCTCCTGGAGGAGGGCCATGTGCGCGTCGATGTCTTTTATTCCGGCTTCTCGAGCAGAACCAAAGGTTTCGTGAACGCGTTCGGTTCGGTGGTTCTGGGGATGAGCCTTTGTACCGTCATTCTCATCATTGGCATGGGTGGGAAACAGAACATCATCAACAGCCCGATCCTGACCTACGAGGTTACCCAGGCCGGCTTCGGTCTTTACGTGAAATACCTCATGGCAGGGTTCCTGGGCGTATTCGCCGTTTCCATGCTGATCCAGTTCGTGGCCTATTTCCTGGACGCGGTCGCCGATATCCGCGGCGAGCCCGGCGGCCGGGATCATGACAGCCATTCTGTTCAATAGAGCCTGACGAGACCGCTTGATATGGAACTCTTTTTCCTTCTTCTCCTAATTCTCCTGATGGCGTGTGCGCTCGGGTCAGGATTTCCTGTCGCCTTCGCGCTTCCGGGCTCTGCCATCTTGACCATCGGCATCGCCACCGCGTCCGGCTACCTCTTTGCCGGAGACGTCGATGCCTTCTTTGCCCATGGCGGGCCGAGCCAGTGGCTCAGCGCCGGTGTGACCAACTTTCGAGGCATCTACTGGGAGGCTGAACGCGATACGCTGATCGCGATCCCGCTCTTCGTCTTCATGGGCATCATGCTGCAGCGGTCCAAGATTGCTGAAGATCTGCTGGTGACCATGGCCCGTTTGTTCGGTCCGGTGCCGGGTGGTCTGGGCATTTCCGTCGTGTTCGTGGGCGCGCTTCTGGCGGCAACTACCGGCATCGTCGGCGCAACGGTGGTGGCCATGGGTCTGATCTCACTGCCGGCCATGTTGCGCAACAACTATTCCGTACCGCTGGCAACCGGAACGATCGCGGCTTCCGGTACGCTCGGCCAGATCATTCCGCCCTCCATCGTGCTCATCATCCTGGCCGACCAGCTTGCAAGCGCTGTTGATCAGGCCGGGTCCCTGCGTCAGTCGCTTTACAAGGCCAGTACCGGCGAATTGTCCATGCCGTCGGACTTCGCGGTGGTTTCGACAAGCGCCGGGGAAATGTTTCTCGGAGCCTTCCTGCCGGGCCTCGTCCTGGTCGGACTTTATATGCTCTTCATTCTCGGATTTGCGCTACTCAATCCGAAATCGGCTCCGGCCGTGCATGAAGAAGGCACGTTCACCCGCAAGTTCGCCGTCAAGGTGGTGATCACCCTGGTGCCGCCGCTGGCGCTGATTTTCCTGGTGCTGGGGTCCATCATCGCGGGCGTCGCCACCGTGAACCAGGCTGGCGCCATTGGCGCGGTCGGCGCCATGGTGATGGCGGGCTACCGATTGCGAGACGGCAAGCGCGGCGCCTATACACCTGCGATCCTCGCCGTTCTGGCACTTCTCGGACTCGCGGTGATCATCGGCTTCTTGGGGGCAGTGAACATTAAGCTGATCCAGACCAGTGATGATCTTCTGGCGCTCATTCTTGCGATCATTGCCGTGTCGCTGCTGATGATTGCGATCTTCTGGTCCGGCTGGCGGACATTGGCGCTGGAAAACACGCTGCGCGGCGTGATGGTGGAAACGGCCAAGACGACGTCGCTGGTGTTCATCATTCTGCTTGGTGCCGCAATGCTGACCTCCTCCTTCCGCGCCTTTGGCGGTGAAGAGCTGGTCAAGAATTTCCTGCTGGGACTTCCCGGCGGCTTCTGGGCGCAGTTCCTGATCGTCATGCTGGTGATTTTCGTCCTCGGCTTCTTTCTCGACTTCATCGAGATTGCCGTGGTGGTCGTGCCGATCGTGGCGCCGATCCTGCTGGCGGACCCATCCGCCAACGTGACGGCGGTCTGGCTCGGCGTGATGATCGGCCTGAACATTCAAACCTCGTTCCTGACCCCGCCGTTCGGCTTCGCGCTGTTCTATTTGCGCGGCGTGGCGCCGGCCGTGGTCAAGACGCTGGACATGTACAAGGGCGTGATCGCTTTCATCTGCCTGCAGCTCGTGGCACTTGGCATTGTGGGGCTTTATCCTCAGTTGGTGAACTACCTGCCGAACCGGTCGACCCTTCTCTCGGAAACCGCGCCGCCGCCGAAAAACCCGCGTCTGCAATACTGCATGGAAAAGCTTGTCAATGAAGATTTCCAGGCGAATGGCGACAGTATTCTCGCGGCGATCCAGAAGGCAGAAGGCATCGATTTGAGCTATCTGCCGGAAGACCTGCAGGAAGGCATGGCGGATGGGTTTGAAAAAGCCCGCGAAGCACTGCCACTCATGCAGGCGATCAAGGATGCTGAAAGCCAGGTTGCCGAAGCCTCGGTGGATTACAAGCCAATTCATGTCACCGTGCGGGCCCTGGAACGTGATGCCCGCAGGGTCGATGAGAAAATCGAGGCACTGCAAGTCATCGTTGACCGGTCGGGTGAAGGGGCGGTTTATACCGTCGCCCAAGGGGAGCGTGCGCAGGCGCGCATCGAGACCCTGAAGGCAAAGCATGACGCCATTCTGGCCGAAATTCCGGACAACTGGGACAAGGTCTATGGCGAATTCGCCAAGATCCAGAAAGCGGAAAACATGGCCCGTCTGACTTACCGCAGGACGGTGGACCAGGCTTACGAGCCGGTTCTGGAACTGAAGGCGGTTCTCGCCGATGCCGATCTGGTCGCCAGCTTCAAACCGGAGCTGGAAGCGCTGAAGGAACAGGTGCCGCAGCTTGAGCCGAAAGCGGCGGTGGAAGCCATTGCCGAGATGCGCTCGAAAGTGGGAGACGCCGAAGGCACCAGCGACATCCGCAATGGCCTCACCGACGCTCGCGCGATCATGCGGAGCCGTCAGCCGAATGCGGAAGAGGCATTGGCGGAGATCGACAAGTCGATCGCCGCACTGGAGGCTGACCTTGCCTGGCGCCGGAAGGGGGCGGAAGAGATCCTGCCGCAGCTTGAAGAGTTTGAAGCTGCCGTCGGAAACAGCATCGGCCTGCGCTCCCAGTCCCGCCTGCCGAACGACATGGCGCTGGAGATTGCAAGCTGTCTTTCCGGCCACAGGGATGTGTCCTTGAGCTTCTGATCGCAGGCACCTGGAACGTGAAGAATGCGGGAGGAGCAGTCCTCCCGCATTTTCGTTTTCTGAACGATCAGCAGATTGCGCGCGTGGAATGACGCCCGCTCAGCTCCAGTTGACTTCACAGGCGAGCATGTAACCGGAGCCGTATATGGTCCGAATGTAGGCCGGCTCGTTCTTGCGGTTGAGTTTCTTGCGGATGCGCGAGATGCGCACGTCGATGGACCGGTCAAGGCTCTCGTCCCGTCCGCCATGTTCCAGAAGATAGTCGCGGGTGAGCACCCGTTTGGGCGCGCGCAACAAGGCTTCCAGCAGCGTAGCCTCGCCGGTGGACAGAAAGGTTTCTTCGCCTTCCGGCGATGTCAGGCAGTGTGAGGAGGGCCGATAGGACCAGCCTTCGAAGCGGGCCAGATCAGCTTTGCCTGCCAGCTGGCTCTGATCGGACGACCGGCGCAGGATGGATCTGATCCGCGCAACCACTTCGCGCGGGTCGAAAGGCTTGACCACATAATCGTCCGCGCCCAATTCCAGTCCCATCACGCGGTCGGTGGCGTGGCCGCGGGCGGACAGGACAATGATGGGGACCGAGGATTGGCGCCGGATTTCGTTGATGAGCGCCATGCCTTCCATATCGGGCAGGCCAAGATCGACGATGCAGGCATCCGGTGACTGGTGCTTCAGCGCAGCCAGCATCCCGGCGGCCGTGGAAAATACCTTTCCTTCCATGTCGAACTGAAGCATGGCATCCAGCAGCAGATTGCCGATCTCCGGCTCATCGTCAACGATGAAAACCGTCCGTATTGCTGCGGAAACGGGGCGTGTCTGCAAGGGTATTTCCTATTTCTTTGATGAGAGAATCTGTTGCAGCGTGTCTGCAAGTTGATCATCCGCGAATGGTTTCGCCAAGACCGGAAATTCACATTGCCGGTCCTGACCGGCCAGGGACGTCCAGTCCGCATAACCGGACATGAGGGCGATGCCGAGATCGGTCCGCTTCTGCCGGATTTCGCGTGCAAGGGCCAGGCCGTTGATCTGGCCGGGCATGACGATGTCGCTGAGGACGGCACGAAGGTCCGGCAGGTCCTGAGCGAGGGAGCGCGCGTCGTCAGCGCTTTCCGCAACCAGGACGCTGTAGCCCAGGCTCTGCAACTGATCCGTAACGGCGGATGCAACGTCAGGATCGTCCTCGACCAGAAGCAGGAGTTCCCCCTGACCGCGCCTCAGGTCTTTTGCCTGGCGCTGACCGGCTGGAAGGCTGCTTTCCTGTTTCAGCCGCTTGAGCGGCAGGTAGAGTGTGAAGCGCGTTCCGGCGCCAACAGCGCTGCTGACGCTGATGGCGCCGCCTGATTGACGGATGAAACCATAGACCATGGAAAGACCCAGGCCGCTACCCGTGCCAAAATTCTTGGTGGTGAAAAAGGGCTCGAATACCTTCAGCCGAGTTTCCTCATCCATGCCGGTGCCTGTGTCTTCCACCTGGATCTCGGCATAGGCCCCTTCGGAAACGCCCAGGTTGTCCGCTTCCAGTTTGCCAAGCACCGTTTCGCGCAGGGTGATGCGCAAATCACCGCCCTCCGGCATTGCGTCCCGGGCGTTAAAGGCAAGGTTGATCAGCGCGGTTTCCAACTGGGTGGGATCGATGCAGGCCGCGATGCCGTCGTCCACTGCCGGCGTTTCCAGCGCGATGACCGAGGGCAGCGAGCCTTCCAGCAGTCTGGCGGTACTTGCAATGACCTTGGCCAGCGAAACGGTTTCCGGGGCGATGGCCTTTCCCCGGCTGAAGGCAAGCAGCCGCTGGATCAGGTCCGAGCCGCGCTTGGTCGCTTCCTGCATCGGAGCCAATTTGCTGTCGAGCGTTTCCCTGGCAACGGGTCCCTCCAGCCGGCCAAGGCTCAGCAGGTTGCCCATCAGGATGGCCAGGAGATTGTTGAAGTCGTGGGCAAGACCCCCGGTCAGCTTGCCGACCGCATCCATGCGCTGGGACTGCACCAGGGCCGCTTCCGCCTGTTTCTGGTCCGTCGCATCAAGGGAGAGAACAAAGACACCGAGCGTGCGTCCGTCCTGGGTCATGTCGGGGATCAGCGTCGAGCGCATATAGGCGGCAGTGCCGTCGGGGCGCTTGCGCTGGTACTCGTAGCTGACGGCGTTGCCCTGAAAGGCTCGCTCGATACGGGGCTCCAGTTCCCGGAACAGGTCTTCGCCGACCACATCGGGCGCGCTGCGTCCGGCGATCGAGGCGACCGACTGGCCGAACCAGTCTGCGTAACGCCGGTTGGCAAAGCGGAACACCGGCCCGGGGGCAAGATAGGCGATGAGGGCGGGAATGTTGTCGGTCACGAGCCGCAGCCAATCCTCGGATTGCTGCAGGGCGCGGGTCCGTTCCTCGACGGTGCGTTCCAGCTTTTCCTGCCTCCGGCGGTCTTCGGTAACATCGGAATAGATGGTCACGAAACCGCCCTGCGGCAGCGGCGTGCCCGAGACCGCAATGACCTGGCCGTTCGGGCGAATGCGTTCGAAATAGTGCGGTTCGAACAGCTTCGCGCGTTCCAGCCGGCGCTGGATCTTGCCCTCGATATCACCGGGACCATATTCGCCGCGTTCGGCATTCACACGCAGGAACTGTTCCAGATGCGTGCCGCGCCGCGCCAGGGACTGCGGAAAGTCGAGCATTTCCCAGAGCCCGCGGTTCCAGGCGACCAGCCTGAAATCGGCATCAAAGACCGAAAAGCCCTGATTGATGTGATCGAGCGCGGCCTGCATCAAATCAAGCTGCGCCTGAAGCTGTTTTGTTTCCTCCATGAGGGGAGATTAGAACAAAACAGGAGAGGACTGAACTGGATAAGGC
>JBNLAU010000099.1:0-5091 GCA_050302295.1 Roseibium sp.
GAAATGGCATGGAAAATGGCGAAACACCGATAGGAAGGGTGCACAGAGCGGGCTTGATGCCCGGTCAAGCATGCTGACGACGCGGAGCGAAACCATTTCAACTTGATTTATGGGTCAGTCACCTAGAGGCAGCGTGACGACCAGGACTGGCGTTTCCGGTATATCGTTGACGGACTGATCTCCAGTGCCGCGGCCGCCATGGCGATATTTCCATCGAATGCGTCAAGCGCGTCCTCGATAATCCGCCGTTCCTGTGCCCAAAGCGGCTCGATTGAACCGAATGGACGGATCGGCGCCGGGGTGGAGCGTGCGCGTTCGCGCGACAGATCGATCACCGCGTTCGGGCGGCCGCTCTGGTCGCGGATCGCGATGGGCAACATGTCGAAGGTCACAGCGGCGCCGTCGTTCATGACCACCATCTGCCGGATTGTGTTTTCCAGCTGCCGCACATTGCCCGGCCAGGCATAGGCCATAATTCGCGCTTCCGCATCCGCGTCGAAGCCTTTAAAGGCACGCCGCTCTTCCAGCGAATAGCGCTCGAGAAAGGCAGCCGCCAGAGGCAGGATGTCGTCCCGGCGTTCCCGGAGCGGTGGCAGATGGATCGGCAGAACATGCAGCCGGTAGTAAAGGTCCTCGCGGAAACGGCCCGCGGAAATCTCGGCAACCGGATTCCGGTTGGTGGCGCAGATAATGCGCGCATCCACTTTTCGGGTCTTGCTGTCGCCAAGGCGCTGGAAAGTGCCCGTCTGCAGAAATCTGAGCAGTTTGCTTTGCAGCAGCAGGTCCATTTCGCCGATTTCGTCCAGAAACAGCGTGCCGCCATCGGCCTGTTCGGCGGCGCCAGCCCGGTTGTCGCTGGCGCCGGTAAAGGCGCCGCGGACATATCCGAAGATTTCGCTTTCGATCAGGTCACGCGGAATGGCGGCGCAGTTCAGTGTGACAAACGGGCTGGTCTGCCGGTCCGACAGGTCATGAACCGCGCTGGCGCAAAGTTCCTTGCCTGTTCCGGACTCGCCGGTGATGAAGACAGGTGCCTGGGACGGCGCCATGCGGTTAATCTGCTCGTGAACCTCACGCATTTGGGTGGAGGCCCCAATCAGCCGGCCAAGGCCGGTGGCCTCGGGCTCGGCGCGCGCACTGCGCAGCTCCGGTTTTTCTGCAGACTGTGGCGTGGCTTGTGGTTCGGCCGGTGCCGCCGCTGCGGGCAGCGGGCGGCGCTGTTCCAACTGGAAGGTTATTTTCGCGGCAAGAGCGTCCAGGGAGAACGGCTTGGTCAGAAAGTCATGGGCTCCGGCGCGCATGGCGCTGACAGCGCGGGACACGGATCCCTTGGAGGACGCGGCGATGATCACCGCCCGGGGGCAGCGAACCGCATAGGCCTCTAGCGCCTCGTCGCCGCCGATGGTTTCCAGATCGATAATAAGAATGTCGGTTGATTTGTCTGCCAGGTCCTGAAGGCAGGAAGTTGAATCTGTGTACAGGATCGGATCGGTACAGGCGTGGGCCAGTTTGGCACAAACCGCTGACGTGCGAGCGGCTTCCGAGGCCGATGCATCCAGTACGCGAACTATAACAGGCAACTCTCTGCCCTCTTTACTCCCCATTGCTGGGCAACTCCCATCGCTCGATCCGGCTCATTCGAATATCGAAAGATTCGTCAACTTGATAATTCTCCGAACAGGGTAAACAAAGCGTTGTCATGAGACGCATTTTGCAGTTTTGGAGCGAATTGGGTGCAAAGAGCTAGGGTCAAGACGCATTAATTAGACTGAAATGGTAGGGAAGAATTTGTTTGGATACGAGGCGCAACGCTGCAGGAAACCGTCCGGTTCCAAAGATTTGCAACCACGTTGCCGGGCAAATTCCCCCGATCCCGGAGGGACGCAAAAACGGCTTCGATCTGCAACGTCAAACCGCGTGGGCCGGGCAGGAAGCCCGCCTTTCGCGCTTTTCCTTGCAGCTCATCGCCGTTTGCTGCGCCATTTCAATCAAATTAATGGGTCCGTCACCTAAAGAGTGGCGGCAAGAAATCCGGCGAAAAAGCAGCCGACACCAACCGCCAGCGCCGTTGGCAACGAGATCTGGCTGCGGAGCAGATGCTTGCAAACCGTATCCATATGAGCCGATCCGGTCCTTAAATAGACCGGTAAATTGGCGGCGCGGCGGTTATCGCCCTGTCTTGCGCCCGGTCTTGCGCCCGGTCTTGCGCCCTGTCTTGCGCCTTGGCTCGGGCATTGTCCTGGCGGAGGCGGGGAAGAGGTGGTTGAAAGGCCGCCGGGCCGGTCTCCGGCGGATTCCGGTTCGGGAATGTCCGGTTGTTCAGGTTTGGCTGATGTCCCGGCCGCTTCGCTGCCGGGCACAGCAAAAAACGTCGGCGCATAGCTGCCCTTGGGAATGCGGATGCGCAGGGGGTCGGACTTGCCTGATCCCCCATAGTATTTGTCCAGGCGGCGGCGCAGCCGGGCCGCTTCCACGCGTACGATGGGATCCGTAACCGGATTGAATTCCTCCGGCCTGCCCAGGGCTTCCACGGCAATGGTGTAGCCCTTCACCTTTTCCTGCTGATTGTTCAGCGTAGCCTGCACAACGAATTCCAGGAACGCGCGCAGTTGTGGCGCAGACTGAAACTCAGGACTCTTCAGCGTCCTGGCAAGCGCCTTTCGGATCTGGTTGTTCGAATGATTTTCCGTTCCGGCCACGGCTGGATCCGGCGCGCAAGGCGGCTCATGCCTTGCCGGGTGTCCCGGTGTCGAAGTTGCGATCTTCCGGCTTCCGGGGGCCGGACTGCGGGCGGCTTGCTGTAAAGGACGTCTGGATGTCTGCCCGAAAGAGCGCATGCCAGTCCCTCCTGAATTTGAATTTTAAAGTGCCACGACACCAAACTGCCCTAACGTAACTTTAATGAAGCCGGCCGGGAATGAAAAGGTCAAATGAACACCGGGCCTGCTTTGCCGGCATCCTTGTACGTCCGCGCTCCGCGGAACCCCGAGGGCTTCGGGATGTGCAAATTTGTATCCCTATTGAAGCATAGTCGGGGACAAGTCCCGGATTCCGCGTGTGAAAGCGGGTTGCGGATTCGGTGCCCGGTGGTTCTTAAGGCATGATTAACCAGTAACTTTTGATTCGGATCGGAACATTCGACCGCCATGGGCCGGACAGGGACCATTTTTGTAGCAATATGCATGGCCGTGATCGCGCTGTCGTCAGCGACAGTGCTGGTCTTCCAGTTCGGCAGGCCCTTCGGGGAGGCCGTGTCGCTGTCGCTTGCGCTCATGTGCACCATGATCCTGATCCATCTTCTGATCGGGCGCGCCCGGGATCGCGGTGCGGTGAGCGAGGCTGTCGACCGTCTGGAAGAACGCATGGCGGACCTGGACGAGGACGTTGGCAATCTGGAGGGCCGCCTGACGGGGATGGAGCATTCCGCTCCCCGCCGTACCCGGGCGGAAATCGATCCTCTGTTCGCCGAAGTGGAAGTTCTGGGCACGCTGGTCAAACAGATGGCGGAAGCCATGTCCGACCTTGAAACCAAGGTGGAAGACCAGCAGGCTCTGGCACCGCCCCCACAGATGCAGCGCCTGCCGCGTTATCCTCAGGCTCCTCAGGGTTTTTCAGCCGAACAGCAGCCTGGCTATCCGGCTCCGCAGGCCTGGCCGCCGGTGCAGCCGCAGTCTGCGCAAGCCCATCCTCAGGGCTTTGAGGCGTCGGGTGATCAGCAGAATACGCAAGCTGAACACCACATGCAGGCGCGCGGCGATCTGTCGGACCTGGACCGCAAATATGGCGTGCATACACCGCGCCGCGGCGATGAACCGGCATACCTGCAGGACGCTCCCGATGGACGGAGCAACGACCGGGCCACTGCTGCGGAATATCCCGGAGACGCAAACCGGCAGCATCACCAGCGCCCGGCCTTGCGGCCCGACCGCCCGCAGTCGAACATGGCGATGCGCGAACTTATCGCTTCCGCTCTGAATGCCAATCGGGTGGAGCTGTTCCTGCAGCCCATCGTTTCGCTGCCCCAGCGCCAGGTCAAATACTACGAAGCCTTCACCCGGTTGCGGGATGCGGACGGCAATTCGATCGAGGCGGCCGTGTTCCTGCCCGAGGCCATCCAGTCCGGCCAGATCGCGCGCATCGACAATCTCCTCCTGTTCCGCTCGATTCAGGTGATCCGCCGGCTGACCTCACGCAATCGAAATGCGATCCTGTTTTGCAACATTTCTTCCCTGTCTCTGGTGGATGAAACCTTCTTCCCGGGCTTCCTGGAGTTCGTCAAAGCCAATCAGGACCTTGCGGATGTTCTGGTGTTTGAATTCTCGCAAAGCGACGTTGCCTCAATGGGGGCGATGGAGCTGGAAAGCCTGAGCGCGCTTTATGATGCCGGGTTCCGCTTTTCCATCGATCAGATCTCCGACATGAAGATGGATTTCAATTCCCTGGCCGGGCGCGGCTTCAAATACGGCAAGCTCCACGGGGACTATCTGATTGGCCGGCGCGAGGCCATTCACGGGCATATCCATCCGTCAGACTTCGGCGACCTTCTGCACCGCTACGGTATGCAGCTCATCACCGACCACGTTGAAACGGAGTCCCAGGTTCTGGAACTTCTCGATTTCGACGTGAAGCTTGCTCAGGGCAACCTGTTCTCGCCGCCTCGTCCCGTCAGGGCGGAAGTTCTGCAGGGAACTCCCGCGCCGGGCCCCAGACGTTCGGCTGCAGGCTGATACACCAAGCGCAATTCCTGAACGCTTGACCGGATCAGCCCTGCCAATGGCTGACAAAGTGAAATCATCTCGAATTTGGAAATGAGTGCCGGATACTCGCGAATGCGGGGGCCGGGGACGCGATCCCGTCCTTTGCAGGGCAGCATGCGCAAAGGGCGCGGTGTTTAAAAGAGAACAGCGGACAAGTCACGGTATAGCGAATTCGAGACTGAGCGATCGCGTCATGCGCGGTCGCTCCTGAAAGACCTGCCGGGCGGCTTGCGCCGCCCTGCGTTTCAGCCTTTGTTCGGGCCAACCGTGACCACGGTCGGAGTTTTCCCGGCCAGCAGCCTTTTGGCGACGCGCTGGACGTCTTCAAGCGTCA
>JBNLAU010000100.1:0-6280 GCA_050302295.1 Roseibium sp.
TGAAGAACATAGTTCAGGCCGACAGAATTGAAGGTGCCAAGCGTTTCCGGCCAGGGAACAAGCGCATCGGCCTTGACTGTTGCCGGGTCATATCGCGCGATCCGCGCCGAGGCCTTTTCAAGGCACTCCTCGTTCGGATCCAGCAATGTCACTTTCGGTGCAGGTTCCGGAAAGGCCGCCTTGTCGAGGAAATAGCCGGTACCGACTCCGATATCCAGGTGATTGGACGAAAGGTGCTTGTTGTAGAGGTCCACCAGATGCCGGCTCGGACAACGCCAGATAAGGCTGTTGGAAATGCCGAGCACCAATGCGTCGTAAATCGCCAGGGACGTCTTTGAGTAGACCGCATACCCTGGTTGATGCGCCTCCGGAAACTGATCCATTCCTCTGCCCCCTTGCATAAATGACAAGAGTCATTCGGCTAAGGTTCCATTGCGGCCCTGTCAAGGCGAGGCGCGGGTCAGCGGTCTTTTTGATCCGGCAGGTCGTCATCGTCCAGAATGCGCCACTTGGCGCCCTCCAGATCGTCATATTGACCGCTTTTCAGGGACCACAGGAAGGCGCCCAGCCCCAACGCGCCGAGCAAGAGTGCAATCGGGATCAGGAAAACCAGAACGTCCATAAGCGCGTTATCCCTTCACCGGCCGGAGTGTTTCCTGACGGGATGGTGTCTCTTCCTGCTGTGCCTGATCATCCCCCCATCGCAATTTCAGTGCGTTGGCGGTTACAGCCAGCGAGGACGCGGACATGGCCACGGCCGCCATTAGCGGCGTGACGAAACCGGCGACCGCAATCGGCACGGCCACGATATTGTAGACCACCGAGATCCACAGGTTCTGCTCGATTGTTGCGCGAGCCCGCTTGGACAGGCGTAACGCGTCGGCCACCGGCTGCAGCCTGTTTCCAAGGAAAACGGCATCGGCAGCGGCCTGGCTGAGATGTACCGCGGAAACCGGCGACAGCGACACATGTGCACCGGCAAGAGCAGGAGCATCGTTCAAGCCGTCACCGACCATCAGCACTTTCCGCCCTCCGGCCTGCAATTCTTCCAGACGTGCAATCTTGCTAGCCGGTTTCATGCCCGCCTGCCAGTCCTTTACGCCGAGCGCTTCCGCGCAGACAGCAACCGCAGGCCCGGTGTCACCGGAGATAATCTCCAGCGAATAGCCATTGGCTTTCAGATCATCGATGACGGCGCGAGCGTCCGGTCTGAGGCTCTGGCGGAACGGCAACAGGCGTACTGGCCGGTCGCCGATCCGCACTGCAAGCAGCGACGCACCCGGTGTTTCCGCCAGCGCCTGTTCGACTTGATCCTGCGTGGCTTCGCAAAAGAGCGGGCTGCCGAGACGCAAACGCTCCCCGCTAACCTGCGTTTCCAGACCGGCCCCCGGAACTTCCTTTACTTCCGGCAGCGGCGTGAGAGCGCCGGTCGCCTTGACCAAGGCTGCCGACAAGGGATGCCGGCTGGCGAGGGCAAGTCGGCCCGCGAGCGCGATGTCCTCATCCGCAGGGTCGATCATGCCGCAAAGCTCCGGTTCGGCCAGGGTTAGCGTGCCTGTCTTGTCGAACAAAATGGTGTCGACTTCCGCCAGACGTTCGATGGCATCGCCGGAATTGAGCAGAACGCCGCGGCGGAACAGCTGGCCCGAGACGACAACCTGCACCGCCGGAACGGCCAGTCCTAGCGCACAGGGGCAGGTTATGATCAGAACTGAAATGGAGACGACCAGCGCCGGCTGCCACTCAAGGCCCGCCAGCAGCCAGCCGAGAAACGTCAGCGCCGCAGCGCCATGCACCAGCGGTGCGTAGAGGCGGGCGGCCCGGTCGGCAATACGGACATATCTGGATTTAGCCTGTGACGCGGTTTCCAGAAGCCGGTTGACGTCATCCAGCAGAGTTGCGCCGGAGGCCGCTTCCACCCGCACCTGGAGGGCCCCTGCCCCATTGAGCGTGCCGGCATAAACCCGCTGTCCGGACCTGACCGGCACAAGTACGCTTTCTCCGGTCACCAGGCTCTGGTCGATTTCCGACGCACCGGTTTCGACGATCCCGTCAACCGGAACACGTTCCCCACCCGAGACGAGAACCAGGTCACCCGTCACGATCTTCGACAAGGGCACTTCGCGAACACTTCCGTCGGCGTTGATCCGGGCCGCAACTTCAGCCTTCAGCGCGGCTATATTCTCCGCAAAGGACCGTGTCCGCCCGCGCATGTTGTGGTCGAGATACCGGCCGACGAGCAGGAAGAACAGGAGCATCACCGCGGATTCGAAATAGGCATGATGCTGATGTTGCAGGGTTTGCACAACAGACAGCGCCATCGCCAGAAACACGCCGATGACAATCGGCACGTCCATGTTCAGGCGCCCGGCACCCAACGCATTGAAGGCGCTCTTGACGAAGGGCCGGCCGGCATAGGCAACCGTCGGCAGGGCGATCAGCGCAGAAAGCCAGTGAAAGAAGTCCCTGGTTTCGGGGGTAATGTCGGTCGCGTTGCCTGACCAGACAGAAACCGACAGCAGCATGACGTTCATACCCGCAAACCCGGCGACCGCGAGACAGCGCAGAAGTTCTTTGCCGGCCTTGTCCTGGCGTTCCTTCTGGCTCGCCGGATCGAACGGATGTGCCGTGTAGCCGAGCCTTGCCAGCTCGGCAACGATTTCACCTGCCCCGGTCTCGTCCTCCGCCCAGTCGACCGCGAGACGGTGACTGGTTAGATTAACGCGAGCCTTGCGGATACCCGGCAAGCGCTTCAGCCCGCGCTCAATCTCGCCCATGCAGGCGGCACAGGTGATCCCGTCGACGGCAAGATCCATATGGACCGCACCGTCCTCTCCCTGTGTTACAAAGGCTTGCCAGTCGCGCTGATGTACCGTCACAAGTGCTGCCTCTGCCGCCTCAATCCTTCAGGAATATCCGGTTTTCGGATTTGAACTTGCGGACTCCGTCTTCTTCGATTTCCAGAATGAAGTACCAGTTGCCCGCCGGCAGGTGTTCCAGGTCGGCGACGTACCGTCCACCGCCGTCGGCACGCAGAAACACCTCCGCGTCCTCCATCTCCTTCGCAGGATGGCGCAGAACCACCTTCACGTCGATGTCATAGAGCGGCGCGCCCTCAGCATCCGCCGCCGTGACCAGAACCTTCGCCCCGGCATTGTCCGTGCGCACGACCTCGCCGCTCACCTGCCAGTGCAGAGCTGCCTGGGCCTTGGCCGCGGCAATCTCCTGATTGTAGGCCTGACCAGCTTCATAAGAGCTTTCCACGACCACGCCCGGGAATGTCCCGAGCGCGAGATAGATGAAAACCGCATTCGCCGCGAAAACCACGCCGAAAAAGCCGAGCAGCCAGGCCAGAGCCGTCTTTCCCGTGAATGCCTTGGGATCTTTCATGTTCGATTGAGCCATTGTCATTCTTGTCTCCTCAAGGCTTGCCCGGCGCTTTGAACGTGTCCTTGGCCGTGACCACTTCGCCCATCACGCTTTCAGTGATGCGGAAAGTGACCGGTGTGGAATGGGGCATCTTCTCCCACGGCGGAGACGTCACCAATATCCGGACTTCCCGTGTTTTGTCAGGCCCGACCTCAATGATCGGACGGCCGGCGAAACTGGATTCCACGCCAACGGCTTCCACCAGCGTATTGGGCGGCATGCCTTCTACATGCAGCATGAAGTGACGGGCGTGACGACGCTTGTTGGCAAGACGCACTGTGTAACCGTTGCGCACCGTCCCGTCGGACTGTTCGACAAAAACCGGATTGCGGTCGTGCAGCACGCTGATGTCGGCAAAGTCCCGGTTGAGCAGCGTGAACAGCATGATTGCACCGACCACCGCGATGATCGCAGCGTAAATGACCGTGCGGACACGGACGATCTCGTATACCGGCTCCTTGCCCTCGATCCGGCGCTCGATATTTTCGTCGGTATCGTAGCCGATGAGACCGGTCGGTTTGCCGATCTTTTTCATGATGTTGTCGCAGGCATCGATGCACAGTCCGCACTGAATGCAGTCAAGCTGCATGCCCTTGCGGATGTCGACGCCGGTCGGGCAAACCTGGAAACACTGGTAGCAGTCGATGCAGTCGCCCGATGGAAGCCCCTGTTCCGTCAGCTTCTTGTTGTGCTTCAAAGAGCCGCGCGGCTCCCCGCGGTCCCAACGGTAGGTGACGTTGAGGGCTTTTTCATCCGTTAGAGCCGCCTGGATACGCGGCCAGGGGCACATGTAAATGCAGACCTGCTCGCGCATGAAACCGGCCAGCAAATAAGTCGTCGACGTCAGGATCAGGATCCAGACATAGGCAACCATGGGCGCCTGGAAAGTCAACAACTGCCAGACAAGCTCCGGCGCATCGTTGAAATAGAGCACCCACGCCCCGCCGGTCCACCAGGCGATCATCAGCCAAAAGAAGTGTTTTGTCGCACGCTTGCGGATCTTGCCGAACGTCCAGGGGTCCTTGTCGAGAGCCATGCGCTCACGCCGGTCGCCCTCCACCTTGCGTTCGACCCACAAAAACAGATCCGTCCACACGGTTTGCGGACACAGGTATCCGCACCAGATCCGGCCGGCGACGGCATTCATCAGGAAGAGGGCCACTGCGGCGATGATCAGCAGTCCGGTGATATAATAGACTTCCTGGGGCCAGATCTCGATGAAGAAGAAATAGGCCCGCTTGCGCTCCATATCGATCAGAACCGCCTGGTCGGGCGCATTCGGCCCGCGGTCAAAGCGGATGAACGGCAGGAAATAATAAATGCCGAGAGTGATGAACAGCAGCGCCCACTTGATCCTGCGGAACAGGCCGTGGGTTGCCATGGGATAGATTTTCTTGGCCGACGCAAAC
Source organism: Roseibium sp. (assembly GCA_050302295.1). Lineage (GTDB taxonomy): Bacteria > Pseudomonadota > Alphaproteobacteria > Rhizobiales > Stappiaceae > Roseibium. The sequence goes on from JBNLAU010000100.1 coordinate 4,839, forward strand.
CAGTCTTCCGATTGCGTGCCCTCATGCGTCTCGGTGTCCGCAGACATACCGTCCGTCCTTTTAAAACGCGATCCTGCCCCAATAGGATCTGAAGTCTTCAGATGCCGCCGGTCATAGACGGCATGATCTCAAAATAAACCGGCGCAAAGCGTCACACTTTGCGCCGGATCAAATCATTCAGGCCTTTTGGCACATTTGTCGCACCGGGGCCGAGTTACACACAGGTCCCGGTCCCGCCGGACCTACTGACCACCGCCAAAGGAGTGGACATAGACGGTCAGCGACTTGATGGTTGCCGGGTCGAGCCGGTCGACCCATGCGGGCATCACGCCATTGCGCGGGTTGTTGACCTGTGCCTTGATGGCATCCAGCGACTTGCCATAGAGGTAGTTGGCCGACATCAGGCTCGGCGCACCGACTTCCTGAATGCCTTCCAGATTTTCGCCATGGCAGGCAGCGCAGTTGTCTTCAAAGACCGTCTTCCCGGCCGCCAGATCGACACCTTCTTCGGTTTCCAGCCCTGCGCGCGAGGCGACAAAGTTGGCAACCTGGTCGATTTCCTCACGGCTCAACAGGTCGTCGCGGCCAAAGGCCGGCATGTCGCCGAGCCGGGTATCGTCGTTCGCCGCGCGTGCGCCGTATTGCAGCGTCGTGTGGATGTCGTCCAGCGTACCGCCCCAGATCCAGGTATCGTCCTGAAGGTTCGGATAGCCTTCCGCACCCGTTCCGCCGGAACCGTGACACGGTGCGCAGTTGTCGCCGAACGCCGCCTGGCCATTGGCCCGTGCGAACTGCAACAGCTCCTGATCGGCAGCGATGTCCTCAAGAGAGGCCGCCACGATCTTGTCGGCGAACTCGGACCTGCCGGCAACGCCCTCGTCATAAGCGGCGATTGCCTCCTCACGCTGGTTGGCTCCGAGAACACCCGTGGTATAGGAGCTCACCAGCGGCCAGGACGGGTAAAGAACCCAGTAGATCGCTCCCCAGACGATGCAGGCGTAAAAGAGATACAGCCACCATTTCGGCAGGGGATTGTTGAGTTCCTTAAGACCATCCCACTCGTGGCCGGTGGTTTCGACCCCGGAGATCTGGTCGACTTCCTTGTTGTGTATGTCAGCCATCAATCAATCCTCCCGAAACGGGATATTTGCAGCATCGTCGAACTTTTTGCCGTTCCTGGGCCACAACGCGTAGGCCAGTACGATGCTGAACAGGATCACGAAGTAAAGTAGGCCCCAGGTCTGTGCGAAGCCCGCGAAAGCGGAATATGTTTCATTCATCTCGCTCACCTCGCATTTGCTGCGTCGTCATAGATCGAGAAATCGACCATTGTGCCGAGGACCTGGAGATAGGCGACAAGCGCGTCCATCTCGGTGACTTCATCCGGATTGCCGTCGAAATCGCGGACAGTGGCCGTCGGCCAGCGTTCCTCGAAGTCGTAT
>JBNLAU010000101.1:0-9772 GCA_050302295.1 Roseibium sp.
GCCACTCCCAGATCCTTGAGAACCAGGGTGCGTAGCTCGTCATCCACATCCGGCCGCACGCCGAACCAGCGCTCGAACCCGGGGACCGCCTGGTGCAGCAGCATGCCGAGACCGTCGACCGTCTGATTGCCGCTTTCAGCAGCCATTTTCAGAAGACCGGTTTCCAGCGGTGCATAGACGATGTCAGTGACCAAAGCCGATTTCGGCAGGGGCGACAGATCGATCTCCAAAGGCGCTTTGCCCGTCATCCCCAAAGACGTGGTGTTGACCAGAAGATCGGCCTTTCCAAGCAATGTCCCCAGCTTGTCCCAGCTATGAGGAATTGTTTTGGCACCAAATTCATCGGCAATTCTGACCGCTTTTTCAAAGGTGCGGTTGACGATATGCACAGATGTGAAGTTTCGGGTGAGGAGCGCCCAGACCACCGCGCGGGCCGCGCCGCCCGCGCCCAGAACAACCGCCGATTCACGTGAAACGTCCCAACCGGGCGCAAGTTGATCGAGATTGCCCAGAAAGCCGAGCCCGTCTGTATTCGAACCGCAAAGCCGCCCGGCGTCATCGAGCCACAGCGTATTTGCCGCGCCCATCGTTTGGGCCGCATCGTCCAGCCAGTCGCAGGCCGCGGCTGCGACTTCCTTGTGAGGCACGGTGACATTGGCGCCGACCAGGCCCGTGGCGGCGAAATTTTCGTAAAAGGCTTGGGCGTTTTCCGGCGCCACGTCGACACGGCCGTAATCGCCCTCCAAGCCGAGCTTTTTCAGCCAGTATCCATGAACCAGAGGCGATCTGGAATGGGCAACCGGATGGCCGGTGATGGCCGCTTTTGGAATGTTTCCGCTCATGTTTCAATCACTTCAAGTTTGCGCAACTGGTCAAGGAGCGGCAGCATCGGCAGGCCCAGAATCGTGAAATAGTCGCCGTCTATCTTGTCAAAGAGTTGCACTCCCAGGCCTTCCAGCTGATAGGCGCCTACACTCCCAAGCACGGCGTCGCCGGCATTTGCCAGATAGTGGCCGATGAATTGAGGGCTAAGCTCGCGCATAGTCAGGCGTGCGGTCGAGACATGACGCCAAATAGCTTCACCGTTGCGGGAGATGACAACGGCGGACAGAAGTTCGTGGGTTTTTCCGGAAAAGGCGAGCAGTTGCCGGCGGGCGGCTTCCATGTCTTCGGGTTTTGTCCGGCGCTGACCCTCAAAGGCCAGGATCTGATCGGCCCCGATCACCAGATCGCCCTGACGGCGCTCACTCACGTCATTGGCCTTGGCCTCGGCCAGAACAGCGGCCAGATCCTCCGGCGGGAAATTGGCTTCCAGAAGCGGGGCTTCCACCGCCCGCTCGTCCACATCCGCCGGGTCAACCTCGATCGTCAGCCCGGCATTCCTCATGAGTTCCGCGCGGATGCTGCTTCCGCTTGCCAAAACAAGTGCCATCAAATCCTCTACGTATTCAGCCGATCAAATATCCAGGATGTCTTCCTGGTCGGCTTTGAAGTCTCTGAAAAGACCGAGAATCTCGGCCGCCGTTTCCTCGATGGAGCGGCGTGTGACATCGATCAGGGGCCAGCCCTGCTCCGAGCAGAGCCGCCTTGTCATATTGATTTCCTGAGAGATTTCCTTCCGGTCGACATAAGTGTCGTTATAGCCTTCGGAATTCAGGGATAACACCCGGTTGCGCCGGATCTGCTGAATGCGCTCGGCGGAGGCGATCAGGCCGACGATCATCGGCCGTTTCAGGCTTTTCACGTGATCGGGCAGGGGAATGCCGGGAACCAGCGGCACGTTCGCAGCCTTGATGCCGCGGTTGGCCAGATAGATGCACGTCGGCGTTTTGGAGGTCCGGGAAATGCCGATCAGCACGATGTCGGCGGATTCCAGGTCGTCCCAGACCTGGCCGTCATCATGCATCATCGTATAATTGAGTGCTTCCATGCGGCGGAAATACTCTGCATCCAGCTCGTGCTGGCCACCGATCCGATGGGTCTGGGTGACATTGAGATAAGACTGGAACACGCCGAAGACAGGATCGAGGATATTCACGAAGGGCGCCCCAAGTTCGCGGCATTTCTGCTCCAGTCTCCGGGCGATTTCCATATCCACCAGGGTGTAAAGAACAATGCCGGGCGCCTTCTCGATTTCGCTGATGACACGGTCGAGCTGCTTGTGCGAGCGCACCAGCGGATAGACATGTTCAATTTCCTGGACATTTTCATACTGAACGGTGGCGGCACGGGCGACCGTCATCAGCGTTTCACCGGTCGAGTCTGACACAAGATGCAGATGAAAGTAGTGTCTCGACTTATTCACGGTGTCATCCCCAGGGCTGTTGATCAATTGGGAGCAAAACGCTGTTCACGTGCCTAGCACGAAGTTTATGCCCGCTCAGCATGATTTATTAACAATGCTTAAACGCGCGGAAACTGAATCCGAAACGGTTGTTGATGGATGTGGATTCACAAGGACGCTGTGACATATCGACAGATTATCCACCAGAGTCCAATTTCTTAACGAAAGGTAAACCTCTTTACAAATCATTGTAATCATAAGACTAATTCTGTTATCGACTTTTGAGGATGGATTCCGCTTCACAAGCAGCCCGTTTTTTCCCGGCGAGAAATTCGAACTGATGGATTGTGGATAGAAAATGATCCCGGTAATCCACTCACAAACTAAAAAAACAGATTCAAAATAAGAATCTTATTTGATTTGAAATGTGGGAAAGGCCAACCGTATGAAATCCCAGGATAGAGCCGTGATGCGGGTTCTTGCAGGTGAAAAGATCTGGCCGCCTCCCGTATGGATGATGCGTCAGGCTGGACGGTATCTTCCCGAGTACCGGGAAGTCCGGGCCAAGGCTCCCAACTTCCTGGATTTTTGTTATTCCCCGGATCTGGCAACAGAGGTCACTCTCCAGCCGATCCGCCGTTATGGTTTTGATGCAAGCATTCTGTTTTCGGACATCTTCGTCGTACCGGACGCAATCGGATACCCGGTTCGTTTTGAAGAAGGCAAAGGCCCGGTTCTTGAACCGCTTTCATCCAATCTTCTGGATCGTCTGGAGCAGGACAGGGCCGAGGATCATCTCAAACCGGTCATAGAGACGGTTTCACGCCTCAGGGCGGAGCTGCCTGACGAGACGACCCTTCTGGGCTTCTGTGGCGCTCCCTGGACCGTTGCGTGTTATTCCGTTGCCGGTCACACCACACCGGATCAGATAGCGGCCCGCGTGGGCGCTTACCGGGATCCGGACTTGATGCAGCGCTTTATCGATCAGCTGGTGCAAGCATCGATCCGCTATCTGATCCGCCAGCTTGATGCGGGCGCGGATGCGGTTCAGATTTTCGACACTTGGGCCGGAGTGCTGGACGAAGCCGGTTTCAAACGCTGGACCATCGAACCAACACGCAAGATCGTTGAAGGCGTCAGGAAAGTTCATCCAGATGCGAAGATCATCGGGTTTCCGAAAGCTTCATCAGCACGGATGATGTCATTCATCGAAGGAACCGGTGTCGATGCGGTTGGTTTTGACTGGACGGCGCCGGATCAAGTTGCGCTGGATATACAGAAAAAGGTGGCCATTCAGGGCAATCTCGACCCGATGCGGCTGGTTGCCGGCGGCAAGGCGCTGGAAGAGGGTGTGGCTCATATCCTGTCAACCTTCGACAAAGGACCGCTGGTCTTCAATCTCGGCCATGGCGTAACGCCGGATGCGGATCCGGAAAACGTGGCCCGGATGGTCGAGCTGGTGCGCAAGGGATAGGCGGATGGATCTGTTTCTCTGGATCAAATCCCTGCACGTGATTTCCATCATCGCGTGGATGGCGGGCATGCTCTATCTGCCGCGGCTGTTCGTTTATCACGCGGATGCGGAGATCGGGTCCGTTCAGTCCGAGATCTTCAAGGTGATGGAGCGCCGGCTTTTGAAGGCAATCATAAACCCGGCGATGATTGCGGCCTGGATATTCGGGCTCTGGATGGCCTACGAACTGAAAGCCTGGCACGACGGCTGGTTTCACGCCAAGTTCGCTTTGGTCGTCATCCTGTCTGGAGTTCACGGTTATCTAAGCGGCTGTGTGAAGAAATTTGCCCGGGATGAAAACGCCAAGCCTGCGCGGTTTTACAGGATTCTGAATGAAGTTCCGACACTGCTGATGATCGGCATCGTCATCCTGGTGATCGGCAAACCATTCTAGCGGCGATTGGATTTGAATATAAATGGCGGCCCGGAAATCCGGCCGTCACTTCGTAAGGCTACCTTACGAGTTAAGAGTCTGGAAAACCGGCGGAAATCCGAGCTTGCGATTCAATACAAAACAACGTATCTTCCCGCCACTTCAAAATGGCGCAGGGTTCGTTTCAAGTCGACCTGCATCCGCCGCACAATCTGGACACCTCTGCAAGTCTCTCAGATCTCTTCTGGCCGACCCATCTCATCCGGCTCGGAACGACCTTCCAAACCAATATCCTAAACAATATCAATAACCCCAACTCGATGCGGGAAATGAAACTTAAAGACCTAAAAGCAAAAACGCCGACAGAGCTGCTTCAATTCGCTGAGGAGCTCGAAGTCGAAAACGCCAGCACCATGCGCAAGCAGGAGCTGATGTTCGCCATCCTGAAGAACCTTGCCACTCAGGACGTCGATATTATCGGCGAAGGCGTCGTCGAGGTATTGCAGGACGGCTTCGGCTTTCTGCGATCGCCGGATGCAAACTATCTCCCGGGCCCGGATGACATTTATGTCTCCCCTTCGCAGATCCGCCGCTTTTCGTTGCGCACCGGCGATACGGTGGAAGGCCAGATCCGCAGCCCGAAGGAAGGCGAACGCTATTTCGCCCTTCTGAAAGTCAACACGATCAACTTCGAAGATCCGGACAAGGCGCGGCACAAGGTTCATTTCGACAACCTGACGCCGCTTTACCCGGATGAACGTTTCCGGATGGAGATCGAAGATCCAACCAACAAGGATCTTTCCTCCCGGATCATCGACCTGGTGGCGCCTCTCGGTAAAGGCCAGCGTGCCCTGATCACGGCACCGCCGCGCACGGGTAAAACGGTTTTCCTTCAGAACATTGCAAAGTCCATCACCACCAATCATCCGGAATGCTATCTGATCGTTCTTCTGATCGACGAACGTCCGGAAGAAGTGACGGACATGCAGCGAACCGTGGACGGGGAAGTGGTTTCTTCCACGTTCGATGAGCCGGCTTCCCGCCACGTGCAGGTTGCGGAAATGGTGATCGAAAAGGCCAAGCGCCTGACCGAGCATGGCCGCGACGTTGTCATTCTGCTGGATTCCATCACCCGTCTGGGCCGGGCCTACAACACAGTGGTTCCGTCCTCGGGCAAGGTTCTGACCGGTGGTGTGGATGCCAACGCCCTGCAGCGCCCGAAACGTTTCTTCGGTGCGGCACGTAACATTGAAGAGGGCGGCTCGCTGACTATCATCGCGACGGCTCTGATCGACACCGGCAGCCGCATGGACGAAGTCATCTTCGAAGAGTTCAAGGGTACGGGTAACTCCGAAATCATCCTTGACCGGAAGATCTCCGACAAGCGTGTCTATCCGTCAATCGACATTCAGCGTTCCGGTACGCGTAAGGAAGAGCTTCTGGTGCCGCACGAGCGGCTCAAGAAGACATTCGTCCTGCGCCGGATCCTCAATCCGATGGGCACGGTGGATGCCATCGAGTTCCTTCTCGACAAGCTGAAACAGACCAAGTCCAACGACGAGTTCTTCGACAGCATGAACACCTGATCCTATCCGGATCACACGTTATCCAAAGGCGCGGACTTCCTGGGTTCGCGCCTTTACTTTTTGTTAAGACTATCTGTTTCACGTGAATCAACCCCTTTTGATTCGGATCCGTTTCATGGCCAAGATCATTTTCCTGGAGACTGACAGATTGCTGTTGCGTGCCTGGCAGGACGAAGATCTGGACCCCTTTGCTGAGATGTGCGCAGATCCAGAGGTGATGCGCTATTTTCCCGAAGTTCTAACGCGGGAGAAGTCAGCGCTTCTGATGTCCAAATGCCGTGAGAAGCAGCAGGAGGACGGTTTTTGCATGGCGCCCGTCGAAGTGAAGGAGACCGGTGAATTTATCGGATTTGTCGGACTAAACCGCCCGGCCTATGTTGCACCACTTCCCTTTGACCCCTGTGTTGAAATCGGCTGGCGGCTGAAACAGTCCGCATGGGGAAGGGGCTATGCCAGTGAGGCCGCAAGGGAATGGATTCGATTCGGTTTTGAAACCATCGGACTTGAGGAAATCGTGGCCTTCACCATTCCGGAAAATTTGCCGTCTCGAAGGGTCATGGAGCGGATCGGAATGACGCGCGATCTGGATGGAGACTTCCTGCACCCCTCTCTACCGGCTGGCCATCCCTTTGCGCCGCATGTGCTTTACCGGCTGGCGAAGCCTGACTGGAACTTGGCCAGGTCCTGACCGATGTGATGGGCATACCCGGATATGATTCACGTGAAACAGAGGCTGGTGGCGATATCTCTTGATGTAGAACATCGAATTGTTTCACGTGAATCCGTTTTGATTCGGGTCCGAACCTTTTCGAATTGCGGTTTCCTGTGCTCTGCTCAAATCCGAATGCATGCCAACATGGGTGAAGAGTGAGTGAGATGTCCACGCTTCGCGGGAGTAAGCGGACACGAAATAGACCTTCTATGATTCACGTGAAACATGGGCAGGACCATTGAAAGAAGCAGGCATGATATCCGGCGGCTTCGATTCGTGTGCGGAACAACGGCACCCTAAAGGGACACCACCTTTTCGAGTCAGCCCGATGTTGATAAAGAGGCGCACCACGGACTTTTCCAATGCAGTCCATCCAGTTCGGCCTCCCGGGGAAACTAAAGAATGGCAGATACGATCTATGCGCTTTCCAGCGGGGCGGTGCCCTCCGGTGTTGCGGTGATCCGGGTGTCCGGCCCGAAAACGGAAGCGATCGTAAAGGACTTGTGCGGCCGTCTGCCGGAGCCGCGCAAAGCCACGCTTGCCAAACTCAGGGATCCGCAATCCAGTGAGATACTGGATGAGGCGCTGGTGCTCTTTTTCAAGGGACCGGCAAGCTTTACCGGAGAGGACGTGGCGGAGTTCCATTGTCATGGCGGACGTGCGGTCGTCAGTGGCCTGCTGGCGCTGTTCGGGTCCATGGAGGGGTGCCGGCCTGCGGAGGCCGGAGAGTTCACCCGCAGAGCCTTCGACGGTGGCCGCATGGATCTGACCGAGGTGGAAGGTCTGGCGGATCTGATTGCCGCGGAAACGGAGAGCCAGCGCAAACAGGCCATCCGGCAGATGGGCGGTGCCCTGGGGAAGCTTTACGAAGACTGGCGCAAACGGCTCATCCATATGAGGGCGATGATCGAGGCGGATTTCGATTTTGCCGACGAGGAAGATATTCCCGGCAGCGTTGCCGAGGAAGTCTGGTCGGAGGCTGCAGGTCTTTACCGGGAGATAGCCGATCATCTGGAGCGCTCGAGGAGCGGCGAACGTTTGCGTGCCGGCCTGCAGGTCGTTCTGATGGGAGCGCCCAATGCGGGAAAGTCCAGCCTGTTGAACGCGATTGCCGGGCGGGATGTCGCCATCGTTACGGAAGAGGCGGGCACCACGCGGGACGTGATTGAAGTCCATCTGGACCTTGGCGGGTATCCGGTGACCCTGGTTGATACCGCTGGCCTGCGTGAGACCGATGGCATTGTGGAGCGGGAGGGTATTCGCCGGGCGGAGGCCAGAGGGCGGGAAGCCGATCTCATTCTTTGGGCAGTTGAACCGGGCGGCGCGACGCCGGATGATCCTTTAGCCGGATTGCCGGAAGATCTGAAAAGTGGCGTACCGCTTTGGACAGTACGCACCAAGCAGGATCTTGAGACTCTTCCGGAACAAGACTCCTCCGGAACGATCCAGGAAATTCCTTGCTCGACGAAGAGTAACGATGGAATGACACCCCTGTTAATCAGGCTAACTCGTTTTGCAGGGGAAACAATAGCTCTGGGCGAGGCACCCTTGGCAACGCGTGACAGGCATCGTCACTATCTGAAAGACTGCCTTGCCGGACTGCGGACGGCGGTGGATTCGGAACATTTGCCGACGGAACTCAGAGCCGAGGACTTGCGCCGGGCTGCCGATGCGCTCGGGCGCATCAATGGACGGATCGATGTGGAAGATCTGCTGGATGTCATATTCCGGGATTTCTGCATTGGCAAATGAGATGTTTCACGTGAATCATCCGAGGCTTTTCAAGGATCGATTCATAACCGGAACATGTTTCACGTGAATCAGGTCGGTACTTCGTCGGCGGGCTGGAACCTTGATCGGTAATGCGGGGAGAGGCTCGACCGAATTCCTCTTTGACCTGAAGCTGCGGTCGCCGTATAAACTTTGCCCAATATGTGCCGGTATCGGCCTAGTGCCTGTGCGCAGAGATTGTGGCAGGTCTGGTGTTTGACACCAGAAACGGATCCCGAAAATTAAAGCGGAAAATTGCCGGGTGCTTGAGGGCGTTGCTGAGAGGTACCGTCATAGCGGTGAGGCTTTATGAGTGAGCAGGAACTGACATTCGATGTGGTGGTGATTGGCGGTGGCCATGCGGGCTGTGAGGCAGCGGCTGCCTCCGCGCGGGCTGGAGCCAAGACGGCTCTGGTCACCCACCGTTTCGATACCATCGGGGTGATGTCGTGTAACCCGGCCATTGGCGGTTTGGGAAAGGGACATCTTGTCCGCGAGATCGATGCGCTGGATGGTCTGATGGGCCGGGTTGCCGATCAGGGCGGCATTCAGTTCCGTATGCTCAATCGGCGCAAGGGACCGGCCGTGCGCGGTCCCCGGGCCCAGGCAGACCGCAAACTTTACCGCGAAGCCATGCAGCGCGAGATTGCCGCAATCGACAATCTGACCGTCGTGGAAGGCGAAGCCCACAAGATCCGTTTTGCGGATCAGGGGGCGGGCCGGACTGTTGACGGTCTCCAACTGGCAGATGGCCGGGTGGTTCACTGCGGGGCGATTGTCCTGACCAGCGGCACGTTTCTGCGCGGGCTCATTCATATCGGCGACAAGAAGATCCCGGCAGGCCGGTCCGGCGAAGCGCCGGCCTTGGGCCTTTCAGAGTCCCTGGAAGAAATCGGTTTTGAGCTTGGCCGCTTGAAGACCGGCACGCCGGCACGCCTTGATGGCCGGACGATCCATTGGGACCGGCTGGAAGAACAGCCGGGAGACGCTGATCCGATCCCGTTCTCCGCGTTGACCGACAGGATCACCACACCGCAGATCCCGTGTCATATCACGCGCACGACACCGGAGACGCACCGGATCATCCGCGAAAACCTGTCCCGCTCGGCCATGTATTCCGGTGAGATCAAGGGGCGGGGGCCGCGCTACTGTCCGTCGATCGAGGACAAGATCGTCCGCTTTGGCGACAGAGACGGGCACCAGATCTTTCTGGAGCCGGAAGGTCTGGATGATCACACCGTCTATCCAAACGGCATTTCCACTTCACTTCCGGAAGATGCGCAGCTGGCATTTCTGCGGACCATTCCCGGACTTGAGGATGTGGATGTCCTGCAGCCGGGCTATGCCATCGAGTACGATCATGTAGATCCGCGGGAACTGCGGCCGACACTGGAGGCCAAGCGGTGCCCGGGTCTTTATCTGGCTGGGCAGATCAACGGCACGACAGGGTATGAGGAAGCCGGTGCTCAGGGGCTGGTGGCCGGTCTCAACGCAGCACTGCGCGCCGCAGGGAAAGCGCCGTTCGTGGTGGACC
>JBNLAU010000102.1:0-10173 GCA_050302295.1 Roseibium sp.
ATGAGAATTTGAATCGGGCCGGCGACTGACCCCGCGAAAAGGGCGGCGATACCGGCAATCATGTTGCTGAACAGGGCAGGCAGATTGCGAAAATGACCGGCGACCATCTCGCCGAGATTGTCTAGAGTGGTTTGAACCTGCGCGACGAAGCCCGGCCCTGTGGCCGTTGCCGGTGCCTGCTGGCCGTTGGACGCGGCACTGTTCTGAAGCAGGGTCATCAAATCGGTGAGCGCCTTCACCTGTTCCGGATCAAGGTCTGAAACAAGCTTTTCCATCGCGGCCGGCTGTAGCGGTTCCGGCAGGGTCGTTGCCGTCTCCTGCGCCATTGCAGGCGAGGTTCGTAAAAGATTGAGAGTGAAAAAAAGCGTCACTACACAGAGCGATAATCTAGTCTTCCAAGCACCGGTCATTTATGAACCCCACCGTAGCCTTGTGTAACGTACCTGCTAGTTAGACACGCTACCGGTGCAAAATCCAATAAAATTACCCTGCGTAATTAAGACTTTGCCCGCTTGTGAGCGGTTTGGAAAAGGGACGGCCCGCAAATGCCGCAACCGGTTCGTATGACAGAGCTTGATCCACACCGCTTATGCGTCTACCTCCTTGCCAGTGCAGTCAATGTGAGCGGGATTGAATGAACACGCCACCCGGTGGTCGGACCCATAAAATTGTGCATTCAGGCCGTCCGGATATGGAACGCCCATCCGGCATTGCAAAGCTGCGTCGAAGCCTTTGCTCCTTGCGTGTGCATCGCTCTGCAAGCATCTCCTTGTTTTTCCGTGTCCGATTGGCGCCCGAAAGTACAAATTTATGAGCCCCTCCAAAAGAAGTGCAAATATCTCTCCCGGGCCGTGGTGGGCCCTTTTGAGCCCGATCGGCCGGATGGGCCGGGAACCTTACTGGCTGTGCTTTGCACTGATATGGATCATCATCGGCATCGCGATCAGGTTGTGGTGGGTCGCGGAAATTGACGTGCCGACGCCCGAAACAGTGAATCCGACCGCCTTTTGGGAGTCCAATCCGCTGTTTCCGGTTCTGTATTTCGTGCTGCAATGGTTCGAGCTGGCGCTGGTGATCAAGCGGCTGCAGGATATTGGTCAAAGCGGCTTTCTTGCCTTGCTCATTTTTGTTCCCGGGCTGAATATTCTGATGGTGATTTTTCTGGGCTTCGCGCCCAGCCAGGCGGAAGCGAACCGCCATGGCCCGTTGCCGAACAGCTACTGGCGCAAAAGCTGAGCCCGCCCTTTCAGGAACAATCGCGACAAAAGAGTTCGAGCCCATGTCTTCATCCGCCGTCACCATTGCCCGGGACTTGATCCGCTGCCCTTCGGTTACGCCTGCCGAGGGCGGAGCCCTGACAACGCTGGAAAATCTGCTGAAGTCCGCCGGCTTCTCGGTCACCAGAGAGACCTTCCGGGACGAGGACACGCCGGATGTGGAAAATCTCTTCGCCACGATCGGATCCGGCAAACCGCATTTTGTCTTCGCCGGCCATACCGATGTCGTGCCCGCAGGGGCCGAAGGCGACTGGAGCCACGGGCCGTTCGATGGCGAAATTGCTGACGGTGTTCTTTTTGGCCGGGGCGCAGTCGACATGAAGGGTGGCATCGCCGCTTTCGCAGCCGCAGCGATCGATCTTGTGCAGGAAACGGGTCCCGATTTCGGCGGCACGATTTCCTTTCTGATTACCGGGGATGAGGAAGGCCCGGCCGTCAACGGCACGGTGAAGCTGCTGGAGTGGGCAAAAGACCAGGGCCATGAGTTTGACGCCTGCATCGTCGGCGAACCGACCAATCCGGAAAAAATGGGCGATGCCATCAAGATCGGACGGCGCGGCTCTCTCTCTGGCATCGTCACCGTGACAGGCGTTCAGGGGCATGTGGCTTATCCCCATCTGGCGGACAATCCTCTCCCGGGCCTGGTCCGTCTGCTGGCGGCGCTCGATGCCCTGGAGCTTGATCAGGGCAACAGTCGGTTCCAGCCGTCCAATCTGGAAATCGTTACGGTGGATGTCGGCAACCCTGCCTTCAACGTCACTCCGGCACGCGCGGAAGCTCGCTTCAATATTCGCTACAACGACGAATGGACGCTCGAAACTCTAAAAGCCAAGGTCGTGGAAACGCTTGAGGCGGTTGACCTCGGGAGCCTCGGTCTGGACATTCAGTTCAAGCGCGATGCCAGTGAATCCTTCCTGACGCGGGACGACATGCTGATTGCCACCCTGAGCGATGCCGTGGAGGCGGAAACGGGCAGGACGCCGGAACTTTCCACCGGTGGAGGCACGTCCGACGCCCGCTTCATAAAAAATTATTGTCCGGTGGTTGAATTTGGGCTGGTTGGCCAGACAATGCACAAGGTCGATGAACGGGTTGCCGTCGGTGATCTTGACCAGCTGGCAGCGATCTATAAACGGTTTCTGCTCAGCTACTTTGCGAAAGCCGCGGGGACGGACAAACTTTGATTACGATGGGCGAAATTCGCGCGGCTTTGGACGGGTCCTGGCTGCTGTTGCGCAGCCGTCCCGAAGGCATGGCGTTTTTTGACCAGTCGATCCAGGGGTTCTGGCGCTCGTTTCAAGTGATCATTCTGCTTGTGCCGGCGTTTCTGGTCAGCGGAATGGCCGAGAAGAAGTTCTATTTCTCCGAAAACCTCTATCATCCGGACATTTTCCCGGACAATGCCTATTGGAGTGCGCAGTTTCTGGGGCTTGGCGTAGACTGGGTGGCGCTGCCTGTCCTCCTGGCGCTGCTTGCCGCGCCCACTGGCATCACCCAGCGCTATGTGCCCTATATCGTCGTGCGCAACTGGACCAGCCTGCTAGCTTCTGTGCCTCAGATGGTCACTTATCTGCTGTTCCTGCTCGGTATCATTTCTCCCGGAATTGCGGTGCTCCTGTCCTTTTCTTGCCTGCTGGCCGTGATCTGGTATCGCTACATGGTTGCCCGCATCGCCCTGCAGGCGACCGTCAGCCTTGCCGTCGGCGTGGTTGTCCTGGATGTGCTGCTGTCCTTGGTGATTTCCCAGGTCGTCAACCTCATGTGGAGTTGAACCAAAAAACCCGCCGTGGAGACGGCGGGTTCTGGATCAATTGCGCTGAAATCCTGAAGTTGCGGCTCAGTCGCGCAGCAGGTCGTTGATGGCAGTCTTGGACCGGGTCTGTTCGTCGACGATTTTCACGATGACGGCGCAGTAGAGGTTCGGTGCCGCCTGGCCGTTGCCCATCAGGCTGGAGGTCGGCATGGAACCTGCCACCACCACCGAATAGGGCGGCACTTCGCCGTAGGTGACTTCGCCAGTCATGCGGTTGACGATGCGGGTCGACTTGCCGATGAAAACACCCATGCCGAGCACGGCACCTTCGCGTACGATGCAGCCCTCGACCACTTCCGAACGCGCACCGATGAAACAGTTGTCCTCGATGATGACCGGACCGGCCTGAAGCGGTTCCAGAACGCCGCCGATGCCGACACCGCCGGACAGATGCACGTTCTTGCCGATCTGGGCGCAGGAGCCGACGGTGGCCCAAGTGTCCACCATGGTGCCTTCATCCACATAGGCGCCGAGATTGACGAAGGACGGCATCAGCACGACGCCCTTGCCGATAAAGGCCGACCGGCGCACCGTGCAGTTCGGCACGGCACGGAAACCGGCTTCCTGAAAGTCCACGCTCCGCCAGCCGTCGAATTTCGACGGCACCTTGTCCCACCAGGTCGCGTCTCCCGGGCCACCCTTGATCACGTCCATTGGATTGAGGCGGAAAGACAGGAGCACCGCTTTTTTCGCCCACTGGTTCACCACCCAGTCGCCGTCCTTTTTCTCGGCAACCCGCAGTTCACCGCGGTCCAGAAGGTTCAGTGTCGTTTCAACCGCGTCCCGAACCTCCCCTGTTGTCGTTGTTTCGATGGCCGCGCGGTCTTCAAAAGCCGCGTCGATGATCCTGGACAGGGAAGCGAGATCCTGGGTCATAGGTGAGAAGGTCTCCATGCGTTAACAAAAGCTGGGCGGACCTAAGCTGTCCGGTCAAGTTGTGTCAAGCACCTGAGAGGCATCGGCTGTTCCAGGACCGTCACCCGGAAACGGGAATTGGAAGAAACCCGGATGAGGGAGCGAGCTGTGGAATGTGAGGTTAGTTGAGAAAAAGTAATCAATAGGATCGAGAATTGGTAATTTTAAGGAGGTCGTGAATGATTAGGATGACTTCAGATCAATTGAATTGAAGAAAGTCCAGTCCGTGGAATTATGGATCCCGATCACCGTTGCCGCCGCGTTCTGCCAGAACCTGCGCACGGCCATGCAAAAACACCTGAAGGGCCAGCTCGGCAGCACCGGAGCAACTTTCATCCGTTTCGGTTTCGGCTTGCCCTTTGCCGCTCTTTATGCCGCCGTGCTGCATTTCGGCTTCGGTTATCCTCTGCCCGCGCCCAATGCCACCATGTTGACCGCAGGCGCGCTTGGCGGCCTCGCCCAGATCCTCGGCACTTTCCTTTTGGTCTACCTGTTTTCCTTTCGCAATTTCGCGGTTGGCACTGCCTATTCCAAGACAGAGCCGATCCAGGCGGCCCTGTTCGGCTTTGTGGTGCTGGGGGAGCATGTCTCGATTGCGGCGGCCGTCTGCATCCTGATCGGCATTGCCGGTGTGGTCACGATCTCGCTGGCGCGTGTGCCCTTGAACCGTAACGCCGTGCGGTCCTCCCTGACCGGCCGGCCGGCGCTGATCGGTCTGGCATCCGCGGCGTTTTTCGGGGCTTCAGCGGTGGCCTACCGAACCGCGTCCCTGTCTCTGGAAGGCACCGGCGTGCCGATGCAGGCCGCTTACTCGCTGGTCTATGCGACCCTGTTCCAGACACTTGTCATGGCCGGATGGATGAGCGTCCGCGATCCCGATCAGCTGCGTGCGAGCCTCAAAGCCTGGCGTGCCGCCGTCTGGGTTGGCGCTTTGGGTGTCGCCGGTTCCATCGGCTGGTTCACCGCCATGACGTTGGAGAACGTCGCCTATGTGCGCGCACTCGCCCAGATCGAACTGGTCTTCACCTTCCTGGCGTCCTGGCTGGTGTTCAAGGAGGTAATCATGCGCTCGGAAATTCTGGGCTGCGTGCTGATCGTCGCAGCCGTGCTCGGGATCATCCTGTTGCGCTGAGAGTATTTTCGCGGATCCGATTTTAGATCGCGTCGACCCGCCGTCCTTCCCTGGAAGAGCGTTCCAGCGCGTCAATGAGCCGATGCGCCAGCAGCGCCTGTCTGCCGGTGACGCGCGGTTCGCGGCTCTGTTCGATCGCGTCGGCAAAATCGGTGATCAGTGACTTGTGCCAGAGATAGGGGAAGGCCATCGGATCCGATCCGCCCCCGGTCTCGGTTTCCTCTCCGAACCGGTCGCACCGGCCATCGCGCCAGGCAATTGTCAGCACTCCGGCCTGAAGCAGCACCGAGGCGCGCTCGCATTCCAGCGTCAGACTTTCCGCGCCGCCCGGAAAACTGGCGGTGCTGGCAAAAATTGATCCAACTCCGCCTTCAAACTCGAAGGCACTGGCACAGAAATCCTCCGCTTCCATGCGATGAAGCGATGTTGTTGCGCACAAGGCCTGAACCGTGGTCACGGGCGGAAGCAGCGACAGCATCAGATCAAGGGAATGGATGGCCTGCGAAATCAGGACGCCTCCGCCATCCCGCTCGTAAGTGCCCCGGCCCGGTTCGTCGTAATAGGCCTGATCGCGCCACCATGGAATTTCGGCGCGGGCCATGCGGATTGCACCAAGGTCCCCGGCGTCGACCAACGCTGCGAGCCTTTTCGAGGCGCCCCGGAAACGATGCTGGAACACCACGCCAAGCCGGACATTTGCGTCCTCGCATATTTGAACGATCTTTTCCGCTGCAGTTAGCGTTCGCTCGAGCGGCTTTTCACACAGGATATGCTTTCCCGCGCCCGCAAAGCGGGAGACGATGTCAATGCGCGCATTGGGAGGGGTAAGGAGCAGCAGCGCATCAATGTCAGGATCCTCGGCAAGCGCATCGACATCGGCAGCCACGGGAAATCCATAAGCATTCGAAAAGGCGTCGCGCGACTGGGCTGATCGTGCATGGACCCCTCGAACGTCGATCCTGCCGGACAGATCCTTGAGCGCCAGCGCGTGGGGCCTCGCGGCCATTCCCAGCACTATGACCGCCAGGCCAATCCGATTTGTCATGTCCTCTCCCAGTTCGCCCGAGTTCAATCTTGCGGCTCGCATAAGGTCCGGTCGAAGGTCCGACGGCAGCGGGAGGCCTTCAGACGGCCGTCTGCAGCCAATCCCGGAAAGCGGCAACCGGGCGGGTCAGCGTGCGCGAGGGCGAGCGGACAAACCAGTAGCCGGTCTCCAGTTCGACGATTTTCCAGTCCGGCAGGATCAGGTGACCGGCCTCCAGTTCCTGGGATACGAACCGCCGGTCGATGACGACCGCCCCCATGCCTGCAATCGCCGCCTGGATCGCGAGATCCCTGCTTTGCAGGACCATGCCTGAATTGGTGTCCGGATGGATGAGGCCGGCACTTTCCAGCCAGATGGTCCAGTCGTTGCGCCGGGAAGCGGTGTGCAACAGTTTCAGGCCCATCAGAACGTCCGGATCGGTCGGATCCTTGCCGCTCAAAAGACCGGGGGCGAGTACGACGGCCAGATGTTCCTTCCACAGAAGGTGGCTTTCGACGCTCGGCCAGTTGCCCGTGCCGAGCCGGATCGCGCAGTCATAGTTTTCCCGGTCGAGATCGACCATGCGGGTTGAGGCGGAAAGCAGGAGTTCCACATCCGGCTGGCTGGTCTGGAAGGACGGCAGCCGGGGGATCAGCCAGCGGGTGGCGAAGGTGGAAACGGTACTGATCCGAAGCTCTGTTCGCCCGCGCCGCTTGAAGCTGTCGACGGCTTCCTCAATCCGGTCGAAGGCATCGCCCATGCTGAGCGCCAGACGCTGGCCTTCCTCGGTCAGGGTCAGTCCGCGCCCGTCGCGGTTGACCAAAGTTGCCCCGAGTTCACTCTCGAGCTTGCGCATCAGGTGAGACAGTGCGGACGGGGAGACGCCAAGTTTTTCAGCGGCGAGTGCGGCGCGTCCGTGGCGGGCGAGTAGGGAAAAGGCATGGAGTGCGCGCAGGGACGCCATATGTGAGAACTTCCCGTAATTGAGTTTTGCTCAATTTAGAGGAGTTGCGGCGCAATACCAACTGTCTTGATGCGCAGGCCTCGAATGCGCTTGCCGCTTTTACTTCAAGGCTCCGCGGACCGCGGTCAAAAATCCGGTCAGATCGTCGGTGACGAAATCCACATGCGGGTAGGGCTCACCTTCCAGGTCCCAGGTTTCCTCGAAAACTTCGCGCGTGCCTTTGGGGATGATCAAGGTGGTGCACATGCCGAGCTGATGCGGAACCTTCAGGTTGTTTGGCAGATCCTCGAACATGGCTGACCTGGCGGAGGAAATGCCGGTCCGGTCCAGAAACTTGTCATAGGTCTGCCGGTTCGGCTTCGGGATCAGGTCGGCGGAGACGATGTCGAAAATGTCTTCAAAATGATCGGAGATACCGAGCGCGGCAGCCGTGCGCTCCGCATGCGGCCGGTCGCCGTTGGTGAAGATGAATTTCTTGCCCGGCAGGGCCTCGATGGCACGGCCAAGATTCGGGTTGGGATCCAGCCGGGAATAATCGATGTCATGCACAAACCGCAGATAGTCGTCCGGATTGATGTTGTGTTCCATCATCAATCCGCGCAGCGTCGTGCCATGCTCGTGATAAAGCGCCTTCTGGTGCGCCATTGCTTCGTCCCGGCTGAGGTCCAGAAGCTTCTGCACGAAGCGGGCGATCTGCTCGTCGATCTGGGAGAACAGATCGGCGTCATGCGGATAGAGCGTGTTGTCCAGATCGAACACCCAGGCTTCGATGCCCTGAAACACTTTCAAATTCGGCCGATGCGCATGCGAGCCCTCGAAGGGCTGGGGGTGTTCTCCGGTCACGGTCGGATCAATGTCCCCGCGCCGCCATCGGTGAACAGTTCCAGAAGGACGGCATGCGACACCTTGCCATTCAGGATGACGACGCCTTCAACACCCCGGTCCAGGGCTTCGATGCAGGTCTCGACCTTCGGGATCATGCCGCCGGAAATCGTGCCGTCAGCCATCAGTTCACGGGCTCTGGCGACCGTCAGCTGCTTGATGAGATTGCCGTCCTTGTCCAGCACGCCGGGAACGTCGGTCAGGAACAGAAGCCGCGCCGCGTTCAGCGCGCCGGCAATGGCACCCGCCGCGGTGTCGGCATTGATGTTGTAGGTTTCGCCGTCCTCGCCGGAGGCAACCGGCGCGATCACGGGAATGATGTCTTCTTTCAGGACCAGGTTCAGAACGGTCGGGTTAATGTTTGCGGGTTCTCCCACAAAGCCGAGATCCACGACGCTTTCAATGTTGCTGTCCGGATCGACAACGGTGCGCTTCAGCTTGCGCGCGGTGACCAGATTGCCGTCCTTGCCGCAAAGGCCGACCGCCCGGCCGCCCTCGGCATTGATCATCTGGACGATTTCTTTGTTGATGGCGCCGGCCAGCACCATCTCGACCACTTCGACCGTTGCCTTGTCGGTGACCCTGAGGCCGCCTTTGAATTCGCTGACGATGTTCAGCCGTTGCAGCATCTTGCCGATCTGAGGTCCGCCGCCGTGAACCACCACCGGATTGACGCCCGACTGGCGCAACAGGGTAATGTCGCGCGCAAAGGCCTGGCCCAGCTCCGGGTCGCCCATGGCATGGCCGCCGTACTTCACGACAACGGTCTTGTTGTCGTAACGCTGCATATAAGGCAGCGCGTGAGCGATGATGTGAGCGCGGCTGGCGGTTTCAGGCGTGGTCATGGGTGTGAAATACTCAACATCGGTAGAGATGGGATGGCGAAAGATCCCTGCTATAGCCGGTTTGGCGGGGCTTCACAATCGCGAGCACATGACCTGGCGCAGGTGAGGGCGCCGGGGCAAGGCTCATGTATGCGGCTACTGCTCTGCGAGGCGGCAAAGCTCTGCGCGCAGTTCGTCTACGCCGCGGTTTTTCTCCGACGAGGTGGCGATGACTTCCGGATGGGCTGCAATGCGTTTGGCCAGTATCCCTTTGGTGTCGGCGATCAGCCGGGTCAGCTGCGGCGGCTTGATCTTGTCGGCCTTGGTCAGCACCACCTGATAGACCACCGCTGCCTTGTCCAGCAGGTCCATCGCTTCAAGATCGTTTTTCTTGATGCCGTGCCGGCTGTCGATCAGAAGGATCACCCGGCGCAGGTTCGGCCGGCCGCGCAGGTAGGAAAAGACCAGCTCCGTCCAGGCCTCGACCAGCTCCTTGGGCGCCTGGGCGTAGCCATATCCCGGCATGTCGACAATGGTCAGCGGCGTATCGGGGGCCAGAAAGAAATTCAGCATCTGGGTCCGCCCTGGTGTGGACGACGTGCGCGCCAGGCCCTTGCGCCCGGTAAGCGCGTTGATGAGGCTGGACTTGCCGACGTTGGACCGTCCAGCAAAGGCGATCTCGGTACCGGCCGCCTCGGGCAGGTTGACCATATCGGTGACGCTGGTGAGAAAATCCCAGGGGCGGGCAAACAGCAGCCGTCCCGCCTCCAGGTCTTCTTGACTATAGGTTTGATCTTCGCTCATGAAGCGCCTTCTACCCTGCCGCGGCGGCGGCGTCGAGTGCGTCTGACGGTTCGGCCGCCGCCCTCTCCAGCGCAGTGATGTCGGCGCCCCTGATTGCGTCCAGGTGCCGGGTGATTTTTTGGGCCGGCCAGTCCCACCAGGCGATCTCCAGCAGCCGGTCAATGGTTGCTTCGTCAAAGCGCAACCGGACCACCTGACCGGGATTGCCGACGACGACCGCATAGGGTGGCACATCGGAGGCAACAACGGCATGGGCGCCGATGATAGCGCCGGAGCAGATGGTGACGCCAGGCAGGATGGTGGCATTGGTGCCGAACCAGACATCGTTTTCAACAATCGTGTCCCCGCGCAGGTGATCGAAAATGCTCGCCGGATCGAAGCCTTCTTCCCAACCTTTCTGGAATATGTTGAAAGGATAGGTCGAAAACCCGGTCATGGCATGATTGGCGCCGTTCATGATGAAGGTGGTGCCTTGCGCCAGGGCGCAGAACCTGCCGATCTTCAGACGGTCGCCAACGAAGTCGAAGTGATAGCGCAC
>JBNLAU010000103.1:0-4215 GCA_050302295.1 Roseibium sp.
TCGCCGGAATATGAAGTCTGGCGCGACAAGGTCGAGCGGGTGAAAGGCAAGGCGGAAGTCATCATCGCCAAGCAGCGTCACGGACCGACCGGAACGGCCAACCTGCATTTCCAGGGCGAATTCACCCGCTTTTCCGATCTCGCCGAAGACGATCACCTTCCGGAGCGGTTCGAGTAGGTTACGGGATAACAAAGAGCGCCATTCCGCCAGGCGCACTCAAACTGGGCCGCGCGCGAATTCGCCGCGGCCTTTTCCTGTCGGTCCGGTGGCAACGGCCCTGCCCGTATCCTAAACGTGTTGCAGTCAAACGGTTCAATTTGACTGCAAGACTGTCTAAGCTCCGCGCGAGCTGCTTTCGATTCTGACCGGAGAGACAAACCGATCGTGTCACCGCCCCGGAATAATCCCCTCCCAGCCGATTTATACGGCGGCCGCCTGACCATTGACGTCGGCGCCATCGCGGCGAACTGGTCATTTCTGAAAGGCAAGCTTGCGGGCGAGACTGAATGTGCGGCGGTCGTCAAGGCCGATGCCTATGGCACGGGTCAGGAAAGGGCCGGACAGGCACTCTACGACGCCGGATGCCGGACATTTTTTTCCGCTGTGCCGACAGAGGCAATCGCCTTGCGCCAGACGCTGCCGGATGCGGCAATCTACGCGCTGGACGGACTGTTTCCAGGCACGGCACATCATTTTCTGGAGCATAATATCCGGCCTGTGCTCGGGTGCCTGGACGAGTTGCGCGAATGGTCGGACCTTTGCAAGTCCGCGAGCAAATCCTTTGATGCAGCTGTCCATGTCGATACGGGCATTCACAGGCTGGGCCTGTCACCGCAGGAATTTTCGGCGGCCATGGCAGATCCCGAATTGCTGGGTCCCTTCAAACCGTCACTGATCATGACCCACCTGGCCTGTGGCTCGACCCCCGATCACCCGATGAACCGGCGCCAGCTTGACGTCTTCAAGGACATCACCGGGCCGTTCGCGCATATCCCGAGATCCATGGCGAATTCAGCCGGCGTGCTGATGGGGCCGGACTATCATTTCGACCTCGTCCGACCGGGCATTTCGCTTTATGGCGGCAAGGCGATCGATACGCAGCCCAATCCGATGCGGCCTGTTGCCAAGGTGGAAGCCCGGATCATGATCGTGCGCGATGTGCCGGAGGGCGACACGATCGGCTACGGCGCCAAACAGACCGCAAAGCGCCCGCTCAGGAATGCTGTAGTTGCCGCCGGCTACGCCGACGGCATGCTGCGCCGGGCCGGTTCCACCGACGAGCGGCCGGGCGGCTTCGGCATGATCGGCGGTTACAAGGTGCCGATCCTCGGACGCATCTCCATGGATATGATCACGCTCGATGTTACTGACGTGCCCGAGCATCTGGTCAAACGTGGCACCCTTGTGGAAATGCTGGGTCCCAATGTTGCGGCAGCAGAGCTTGCAGCTTATGCGGAGACCATCGACTACGAATACCTGACAAGCCTCGGACGCCGGTTTGAACGCGTCTACGAGCCGCTCACCCAGGAGGAAACACAATGGCCCGCAGGTCCACTTCCTTTGTCTGCCAGTCTTGCGGGGCCGTTACCGCCAAATGGGTGGGGCGTTGCGAATCCTGCGGCGACTGGAACACGATTGTCGAGGAACAGACAGGCGGCGGCGTTGGCGGCGGCCCGGGCCGGGCTCCGCGCAGCAAGGGCCGTGTCGTCCCCTTGGTCGGACTTTCCGGAGACTCCAAGGAGGAGCCCCGCTACCAGACGCAGGTTGCCGAACTCGACCGGGTTACCGGAGGCGGCTTTGTCCGCGGTTCGGCGCTGCTGGTCGGCGGCGACCCGGGCATCGGCAAGTCGACACTTCTCATCCAGGCCGCCGCGCAGCTTGCAAGTCTCGGTCAGAAGACAATCTATATTTCCGGCGAAGAGGCCATCGGTCAGGTGCGGCTGAGGGCAGAACGCCTCGGCCTTTCAGAGGCGCCGGTCTCCCTGGCAGCCGAAACCAGCGTGGAAGACATCCTGGCGACGCTGGAATCCGATACGCCGCCCGCATTGCTGATCCTCGATTCCGTCCAGACGCTCTGGACAGACCAGGTGGACTCCCCTCCGGGAACAGTCACCCAGGTGCGCGCCTCCGCGCAGGCCATGGTGCGATATGCCAAAAAGAACGGCACGACGCTGGTCCTTGTCGGCCATGTGACCAAGGACGGGCAGATTGCCGGGCCCCGTGTGGTTGAGCATATGGTGGACGCGGTCCTTTATTTCGAAGGAGACGGCGCGCACCAGTACCGCATCCTGCGTTCGGTCAAAAACCGCTTCGGTGCGACTGATGAAATCGGCGTCTTTGAAATGACGGGAAAAGGGCTGATCGAAGTTCCAAATCCATCCGCACTTTTCCTCGGTGACCGCAACACCTCCTCGCCGGGCGCCGCCGTTTTCGCGGGCCTCGAAGGCTCCCGGCCTCTGCTCATCGAAATCCAGGCCCTGGTAGCACAATCATCGCTCGGCACGCCGCGCCGGGCCGTCATCGGCTGGGACAGTGCACGTCTTTCCATGATCCTGGCAGTGCTCGAGGCGCGCTGCGGGGTGCGGTTTTCACAGCACGATGTTTATCTGAATGTGGCCGGCGGATTGAAAATCAACGAACCCGGAGCCGATCTTGCGGTGGCGGCAGCCCTTGTCTCTTCACTCAGCGGGCTTGCCCTTCCGGCCAATTGCGTCTATTTCGGCGAAGTCAGCCTGTCAGGGGCCATCCGGCCGGTCGCCCAGGCCCCATCCAGGCTGAAGGAAGCAGAGAAACTCGGCTTCGATCAGGCTTATTGTCCGGAGGGCAACCTCAAGGACAGCGCCGGATCGTCGTTCAGGACGACCGGCCTGCCGGAACTTGGGGACTTCGTCGCCAAACTCTCGGCAGAGGCTAGTGCATCAGGTAAAACCTGACGCATGATGGTGACGGGTTTGAACAACGGCTTAGGCTCTTGAACGAGCGCCAGACAGAGGATTTTGCAGGACCATGCCGATAACGCTGCTGGACGGACTGCTTTTGGCCATCATGTTCATTTCGGCGGTGCTTGCGATGATCCGCGGGTTTGTCCGGGAAGTTCTTTCCATCGTCTCATGGGTCGCCGCGGCAGTTGCCGCATTTATGCTCTACGAGCGCGTCCTGCCTTACGCGAAACAGTATATCTCTCACGACGTCGTCGCGATGGGTGTCTCGGCCGCTGCCGTGTTTCTGGTCACGCTGCTGATAGTGAGCTACATTACCATGAGGATTTCCGACTTCGTGCTGGACAGCCGGATCGGAGCTCTGGATCGGACATTGGGCTTTGTTTTCGGCGCCGTGCGCGGACTGCTTCTGGTCGTGGTTGCGATGATGTTCTTCAACTGGTTCGTCCAGCCGGACCAGCAGCCGCAATGGGTGCTCAACGCCAAAGCGCGCCCGGTTCTCCTGTCCATCGGTGAGCGGCTGGTGGCGGTTCTGCCGGAAGATCCGGAAAAGGCGATCCTCGACAAGATCCGGGAAAACAATCTGAATGGCGGCGACGCCAGTGCGCCCGCCGAGGAGCCGACTTACAGCGATTCCGAAACGCAGGGCCTGGAGCAGCTGACAACGGACAGCAATAACTGACGCCGGAAACCGGCGCAGATCTTGACCACATCAGGCCGGTCACACAGACGGCCAGAATCAAGGAGTGTTCGCCATGACTGGCGGAACCGAAGTGCACGAGCCCTTTGATATAAATGCCGACACACTGCGCGAAGAGTGTGGAGTTTTCGGCATCCTGGGCCACGAAGATGCCAGCGCGCTGACGGCTCTTGGTCTTCATGCCCTTCAGCACCGGGGTCAGGAGGCCGCCGGTATCGTCACCTTCGACAAGGACCAGTTCCGCGCGGAACGCCATCTCGGGCTCGTCGGCGACCACTTCTCCGATGCCGAGACGATCGGCCGGCTCACGGGCAGGACAGCGGTCGGCCACGTGCGCTATTCCACCACCGGCGAAACGATCCTGCGCAATGTGCAGCCGCTCTTTGCCGAACTGGAAGGCGGCGGCATCGCCGTCTGCCACAACGGCAATTTCACCAATGCCCTCACCTTGCGGGCTCAGCTCATCCGCGACGGCGCCATCTGCCAGTCCACATCGGACTCCGAAGTGGTCCTCCAGCTCGTTGCCCGCTCCCGGAAGGGCAAGATCGTCGACCGGTTCATCGACGCGATCACCCA
>JBNLAU010000104.1:0-6581 GCA_050302295.1 Roseibium sp.
GAAGATCAACATCTCAACCGTGCTCGCCGGTCAGAAGCTTGGAATCAAGGAGGTGGGCGACGGGATTTGGCTGATCAGCTTCATGAGCTATGATCTGGGATATATCGACCTGGAGCAGAGAACACTACAGACAATCGACAATCCGTTCGGCACGAGGGTGTAACCCATGTCTCCGGTACAAACCGTTACCCATGTGTCCGGGTCGGACATAAGGGGAGTGGCGGTGAGGGTGGGATTCGAACCCACGGTACGCTCTCACGCACGGCGGTTTTCAAGACCGCTGCCTTAAACCACTCGGCCACCTCACCAAAAGCAGCCGACTGCATTTCAACAATGCGTGGCTGCCAACCCCGTTTCCTTTTTCTTGAGCGGAAAGTCAAGACCGGGAATTGGTATCCTTGCGGATGATGGCGGGATTCGTGTGGAAGGTGGAAGTTTTCATCGGGGTTCCTGGCATGTTCCGGTTCCCTCGCGCTTCAGCGGGGGGAGGGGCAGGACGTGCGCGAGCGGCGCCGGAACATGTCCAAGAATGGCGGCCGCCGGTTCGGTGTCGTGGGCAGGGTTTGAACCGGCGGCCGAAGCTGGAGGTGGGGTCCAGCATTGCTGTGACAGGGCGGTCATCAGCAATGATCTCAACCTAGGCGGATTTGACAGGGGTTAATGTGATGTACGTCACATCTGAACTGATTGCCGATTTTTGAGCACCTGTGCCCTTCATGCAACAGCACAAAAACCTCGGCTAAGGTCGACTAAAACCCCTTTTTTTCAATACATTAGACCTTGTGCCATGCTTTGCCGGAAGGCGTCGCCACCGGCATTGTCGTGGATTGTTGAAAAGTGTTGCCGAACTGCACTCGACGGGCAGTTTACTTTGAAGTAACACGTTTGCGCTTTAACAGGGCATATGTTGGGACATGCAGCGGGGGCAGTGTGTCTTACGGGGACTGATCATTTAGATCGGATTTATGCCTTTAAAACCGGTACGCACAACGATGTGCCGGGTTAAACGCGTGAGCTGCGGGGCCGCCGGCGCGTAATTGAGTAGGACGGCAGAATGCAAGGGACAGGCGGGCAGACTTGCCAAGTGGCAGGATCGTCTTTTGGGGCTCTCGACAAGGATGTGCGTCCGGCCAGGTCGGTCTGGGCTCAATTGCGAGTCGGACTGATAACAATCGCTGCAGTTTCTGCTGTTGCCGCGTGTAGCACCGCCCCCCAGGAAAAATCCAAATTCAGCCCCAAGAAATATGGCGTTAAAGGCAGCCCCCGCGTGGTCGCAGCCGGGAAACCGGTTCCCAAGGGTGGCGGGCGCTACATTGTTGGCAAGAAATACAAGATTGCCGGCAAATGGTACTATCCCAAAGAAGATCCAAACTACAAAAAGGTCGGGCTCGCTTCCTGGTATGGGCCGACCTTCCATGGTCGCAAGACCGCCAATGGCGAAATCTTTGACCGCGGTGGAATCTCTGCGGCGCATACAACGATGCCACTGCCATCGTATGCGCGCGTAACCAATCTTTCCAATGGCCGCTCGTTGATCGTTCGCGTGAATGACAGGGGGCCGTTCCACGGCAACCGCGTGATCGACCTGTCCGAACGCGCCGCTGCGATGCTCGCCACCAAATCCGAAGGCGTCGGCAAGGTGAAAGTGGAATATGTCGGCCGGGCACCGCTTGACGGCAAAGACGAATCTTTCCTGGTGGCCAGCTACCGCGGCCCGGGCGCCGTCGAGCCGGGCACATCACGGCCGGGCACCATGCTGGCGCTTGCTGAGCCGCAGGCAACCCAGCCAACGCAACAGATTGTTTTCAAGGGCAGGGTGCCTGCACCCGGTCCCCGGCCTTATCTGACGGCTTCAAACGCTGTACCGGCTTCGCGGACGGTCTACGCGCCTTCTGTGACGGTTGCCTTCGACCCCGCAATTGCATTTGAAGCCGGCAAGCCAGCAATCCAGGTTGCCTCAAACGACGGGTTTGAAGCTGTAGAAACCGCCTATTCTCCGACAGGCGCGTCGAAGCCCGGAACACTTGGTGTTCTGCATGTTCCTGCGCCCGTTCAGCCGGTTGGCTTTGTCGACGGCAGCGCCGTTTCCTCCTACACCGCGAACGAACGCATTTCCAACGCCCATTCGGTTCTGGCATCCCTCTCCGGGTCCGGACTTTCCATGCGCCAGCTTGTGGCAATCACCGAAGACAGCAAATAGCCGGGACGAGACCCGGGCACACCACCTGGACGCGACCGTTTGATGCCGTTTAACAAGAACAAGCCAAGCGGTTTGGCATCTGGTGATATTTAGGGTTTGTTCGAGGTTTGGCTAAGAAATGCTCAGTTCCGGAAGTAGGGTTGCGTGACGGGCGGCGTCTCCCTTTCAGGACCTTGCACAGCCGAATTGAGCGAATTGCGTCAATCAAGGGAATAAGGCTTCCTGTGTCCCATTGGGCATTTGTCATCACTGTCGTGAGTGCCTGCCTGATTGGCCAACCTGCCGTTCAGGCGGCAGAAACCATCGTTACCAAAGCGCCCAGAGCTTTCCTTTACGAGCCGGCCTCCGGAACGATCCTCTTTGCAAAAGCGCCGGATGAACCGTTTGTTCCCGGGTCTCTCGTCAAGGTCATGACGGCTGCAACCGTCTTTCAGGCTCTGAAGGACGACGAGCTCAAGCTCAACCAGCTCTGCAAGGTCAGCGAACACGCATGGCGGACAGGCGGCGCCCCATCTGGACGCGGCGCAACCATGTTCGCGGCAATCAAATCCGAAATTGCCGTGGAAGATCTGCTGAAGGGCCTCCTCGTTCACAACGCAAACGATGCGGCGATCATCCTGGCCGAATGCCTGGACGGATCAGAGCATGCCTTTGCGCGGCGCATGAGCGAACTGGCGCAGAAGGTCGGCATGACCAACAGCAAATTTGCCAATCCAACCGGCTATCCCGAACAGCCCAGCCAGACGACCGTGCGCGACCAGGCCCGCCTTGCGGAATATATTCTGGAGGATCACGCGGACCTTTATCCGATGTTTTCGATCCCGGATTTTACCTGGAACAAGATCTTTCAGCGAAACAAGAACCCGCTGATTGGCGAAATCCGCGATCTGGACGGACTTGGCGGTGGCCGCGATCCGGAGGACGGATACTCCGGGTTGGGCTCTGTTGACCGGAACGGCCGGCGTGTTATCGCCTCTGTTGCGGGGCTTACCTCTGACAAGCACCGCCTGCAGACGCTGAAGGAAGTGATCGAAGGCGCCTGGGACTATTTCACGGTTCGCACGATTTTTAGCGCAGGCGAAACAGTTGCCGAAGGCAGGGTTCACGGAGGCACCGCCAGTTCGGTGCCACTCATATCGAAAACCGACGTGGATGTGCTGCTGCCGCGCGGCGAGACCCTGGAATACCGGATTCGCGTCGTCTACACGGGGCCGCTGCATGCGCCTGTTGAAGAGGGGACTCCAGCCGGTGAAATTCGCGTCCTCGGCACAGATGGCATTGTCTACCGGTCGCCGCTGGTCACCGGCGGTTCAGTTGGTGTGGGAACCTTGTTTACGCGAGCCCTCGACGGGCTTCAGGAACTGCTTTTTGGATGGATCGGATAATTTGCATCGGACCATCTACATGCACCGCAGAAGCTGCTAAAAGGCTTTGAAAAATCAATCATTGAAACAAGATTGTCAGCGGAGCTGAAAGCAGGGTGGCGGGACACTTCATTACATTTGAAGGCGGTGAGGGGGCCGGGAAATCCACTCAGATTACGCGCCTGAAGGCTTTTCTGGAGAGCCTTGGCCAGAAGGTTGTCGTAACCCGCGAACCGGGCGGCTCACCTGGGGCAGAGAAAATCCGCACGCTGCTGCTGTCGGGACAGGCAAAGGACCTCGGCCCCAGAGGCGAGGCCATGCTGTTTGCGGCGGCCCGGGCAGACCACGTGGACGCCACCATCAAACCCGCATTGGAACGCGGGGAATGGGTGCTTTGCGACCGCTACGCCGACTCAACCCGCGTTTATCAAGGCGAAGCCGGAGTTGATCCGGCCTACCTGAAACTCCTGGAAACGGCAGCTGTAGCCGGCACATACCCCGAATTGACCGTTCTGATCGACGTGCCCGCTGAAATCGGCATGGCACGGGTCAATGCGCGTTCTCAAGAGGACGAATCCGGTGGTCCGGATCGTTTCGAAGGTGAAGCGCTGACGATCCATGAACGCCGGCGCCAGCTGTTTCTCGCTCTTGCCGGCGAGGAAGCCTACAGATTCGCCGTTGTCGACGGCAGACAGGACGCTCAAACGGTGGAAGCTGCCATCCGGGATGCCGTCCTGAAGGCATTCCCTGATGAACTTGAAGTCAGGCCGGTGGATGCCGCCGCTCCGGAAGGGATATCCTGATGGCGCGCCGCAACGAACCCACTGACATTCCGGAAGTGGATGCGCTGCCCGGATTTCCGCTCCCTCACGAACGGTACAGACTTATCGGTCATAGCGAATCGGAACGGGCGCTGCTTGACGCCTACCGGTCGGAGCGCCTTCATCACGCCTGGATCCTTGGAGGACCGAAGGGCATAGGCAAGGCAACGCTGGCTTTCAGGTTCGCGCGTTTCGTCATTGCCAATCCCGAAAGATTCGGCCTGCAAGTCGCTTCCGCGCAAGACCTCTCCGTTCCCGAAGACCATCCCGCCGCACGGCAACTGACGGCGGGCGGACACCCCAATATCCTGCACCTGCGCCGTCCCTGGGACGAAAAGTCAAAACGCTTCAAATCGGAGCTTCCGGTTCAGGAAGTTCGACGGACCGTTTCGTTTTTCGGGACCACCGCATCGGCCAAAGCCTGGCGCATCTGCATTGTCGATGCAGCGGACGACATGAACATCAGCTCCGCAAACGCGCTGCTGAAAATTCTGGAAGAGCCCCCCGAACAGTGCCTGTTTCTGGTGCTCAGCCACGCACCGGGCCGTCTCTTGCCGACAATCCGCTCGCGCTGCCGGCGTCTGGATCTTGCGCCGCTGCAGGAGGGCGAGATCGTTGAGGGACTGCGCGAACTGGCACCGGATGAGGTTCCGTCGGGCGAAGACCTTGCCGAGCTCGCAACGGCGGCGGACGGCAGCCTGCGCTCGGCCATAACGCTGCTTTCGGGCGACGGACTTGCGATTGCCAAGGGCATGAAACAGCTGGCCAACCAGGCAGGTAACCTGGACCTTGCCGCCGTTCACGCACTCGCAGATCTTGTCTCCGCGCGCGGACAGGCGGACAATTGGGAGAGCTTTCAGCACATGACCCAACTCTGGCTGCATGAGCGCATGCGTCAGGACCTGACAAATGGAGTGCGCAGCGCATACGGATTTGTCGAACTATGGGAAAAGACCAGCCAGTCCATCAGAGATGCCGACGCGCTCAATCTTGATCGCAAACAGGTGGTGTTGGACTTTTTCCTTGCTCTGAGGGCTGCGGCCTCACGCTGAACGGAGTGCCGCCCGATAGTTTCCCTTCTGTCTGAACATGTAAAATGTGCCTCTTTGGCTTTCCCGATTTTCCTTGTATCAAGATCCGCTGTAACGCCTTGGAACCGATAGACAACTCTCATTTCGTGGAACCTTCATGCTTGTCGACAGCCACTGCCACCTAGATTTTCCTGACTTTGACGGCGAACGCGCCGATCTGATCGCCAGGGCCAAAGCCGCCGGTGTCGGAATGATGGTCACCATCTGCACGCATATCCGGAAGTTCGACCAGGTACTCGCCATCGCCGAGGAGTTTCCCGAAGTCTTTTGCTCTGTTGGAACGCATCCGCACAATGCGGGCACCGAACGCGGTATTCCAGCGGACGAGATCGTGCGGCTCGCCGCCCATCCCAAAGTGGTGGCTATCGGAGAAGCCGGTCTCGATTATTT
Source organism: Roseibium sp. (assembly GCA_050302295.1). Classification (GTDB taxonomy): domain Bacteria; phylum Pseudomonadota; class Alphaproteobacteria; order Rhizobiales; family Stappiaceae; genus Roseibium. The sequence goes on from JBNLAU010000104.1 coordinate 5,867, forward strand.
TTACGACAAGGCTCCAAGGGACGCCCAGGCCGAGGGCCTGCGCATTCACATCGATGCTGCACGCCAGACCGGGTTGCCGCTCGTTATTCATTCCAGAGATGCCGACGAGGACATGGCGGCGATCCTGAGAGAGGAAATGGGGAAGGGGGCCTTCCCGGCTCTGCTGCATTGCTTTTCCTCCGGACGTGACCTTGCCATGACCGGTATAGAGCTCGGTCTGTACGTGTCCTTTTCCGGAATTCTGACCTTCAAACGCTCCGAAGACATCCGGGAAATTGCGCGTGATCTGCCGGCCGACCGGCTGCTTGTGGAAACAGATGCACCTTACCTGGCGCCCCAGCCGAAACGCGGCAAACGCAACGAACCAGCCTATACGGCAATGACAGCCGCGGTTCTGGCAGAAACGCGCGGGGTTTCTGAAGAAGAGATTGCCCGGCAGACAACAGAAAATTTCTTCCGCCTATTTAAAAAGGTACCCAAACCGGAGCAACTTCAAGGAACTGCCGCGCAATGACGGTTACGGTTACCATTCTTGGCTGCGGGTCATCCGGCGGCGTGCCGCGCATTGGCAATGACTGGGGGCTGTGCGACCCGAAAGAGCCCAAAAACAGGCGCTCTCGCTGTGCATTGCTTGTGGAAAAGCATGTGGAAAACGCATGTACAACGGTGTTGATAGACAGTGGGCCAGACATCCGCCAGCAGCTGCTGTCGGCCA
>JBNLAU010000105.1:0-3635 GCA_050302295.1 Roseibium sp.
TCTATAGCCCGGAACGCAGTTTCGGCCGGATAGCGCGGCGGATCGCAAACAAGTTTTCGGTAAACTACGCCCGGAACTTCGGTATCAAGTCTGCGTCCTGGGACTCGCTCACGCAGGCGGCTCCGGCACGCCAACGACAGAACAGCGCTGTTGTGCCCGGTAAACCCGGCCAGGTGGCGCCACCGCCTCTGGTGCTCGTCGGAGGATCTCGCTAAAGCCGCTCAACTTCCCCGATACGTTGAATACCCATAGGGTGAGGCCAGCAGGGGCACGTGATAGTGCGCGTCTTCCGACATGCCGAAGCGCAGCGGCACCGTGTCGAGGAATTTGGGGTCGGGCAACTTGACACCGACCGCGTCGAAATAGGCGCCGACATGGAAGACCAGTTCGTAGGAGCCGGTCTTGAATTCGGCCTCAGGCAGGATCGGGCTGTCGGTGCGGCCATCTTCATTGGTGACAAGGCTGCGGATGAACGTGCGGCTTTCACCCTCAATCGCATAAAGGTCGATCTTTATGCCCTTGCCGGGGCAGCCTTGTGCGGTGTCCAGCACATGGGTTGTCAGATAGCCTGCCATCAGGGTCTCCTCGTTACACTCAAACTGGGTGCATGATGCGGATAGCTCTAGTTTAAGGGCACCCGTCGTTCTCCGAAAGCACTTTCTAAAAAGACAAGAAAGTCATCGGGATTATTCTGTTTTATAAGAAGACCAATACTGGCGCTCGACAAGGGCACGGGTTTTGCATTCTATCCTTGCATGCCGTCATTGTATCGCCGGTATCAACAGGAGGTCCGTTTTGAATCGTTATCCTCGGAATTTGCGCGGTTATGGCCCCAATCCTCCCGATCCGGAATGGCCGGGCGGTGCGAAGATCGCAGTCCAGTTCGTGCTGAATTACGAAGAGGGCGGTGAGAACTCCGTGCTGCACGGAGATGCTGCGTCAGAGGCCTTTCTGTCGGATATTCCGGGTGCCGCCCAATGGCCGGGCCAGCGTCACTGGAACATGGAATCCATCTATGAATATGGCGCGCGGGCGGGGTTCTGGCGCCTGCATCGCCTGTTCACCCGCGTCGGGATTCCGCTGACGATCTACGGTGTGGCAACGGCTCTGGCGCGCAATCCGGAACAGCTGGAGGCCATGAAGGATGCAGGCTGGGAAATCGCCAGCCACGGTCTCAAGTGGATCGAACACAAGGATATGCAGCCTGAAGACGAGCGGGCCGCGATCCGGGAGGCAATCCGACTGCACACCGAGGTGGTCGGTGATGCGCCGCGCGGCTGGTACACTGGCCGCTGTTCGGAAAATACCGTCCGCCTGGCCGCCGAGGAGGGCGGTTTTGCCTATATTTCGGACACCTATGATGACGATCTGCCCTATTGGCTGGATGTCGGCGGCCGTGATCAGCTGATCATTCCCTATACGCTTGAAGCCAACGACATGCGTTTTGCCACGGCGCCTGGCTGGACGGACGGCGAAGATTTCTTCCACTACCTGAGAAACGCCTTCGATGTGCTTTACGAAGAAGGGCAGACGGACACGCCGAAGATGATGACGGTTGGCCTGCATTGCCGGCTGATCGGCCGGCCGGGCAAGATCGCCGCCCTGAAGAAGTTCATCGATCACATTCAGAAGCATGACGGTGTCTGGTGCCCGCGCCGGATCGAAATTGCCGAGCATTGGGCCGCAAAGCATCCGCCGCAAAAGGTCTTGCGTCCAAGCCGGATGGACCGGCTGGACTTCGTTGCGCGCTTCGGCGCCATCTTCGAGCATTCACCCTGGATTGCCGAGCGGGCGTTCAACCTGGAACTCGGCCCCGCCCATGACAGCGCAGCCGGAGTACACAACGCGCTTTGCCGGATCTTCAGGACGGCAAGCGCCGAAGAGCGTCTTGGCGTTCTGAACGCCCACCCGGATCTTGCCGGCAAACTCGCCGAGGCAGGCCGCTTGACCGCGGAAAGTGCGTCGGAGCAGGCAAGCGCGGGTCTGGATCTTCTGACCGACGATGAGCGGGAGACCTTTACGCGGCTGAACAGGCAATACGTTGAAAAACACGGCTTTCCGTTCATTATCGCTGTGCGCGACCACAGCAAGGCGTCGATCATGGAGGCGTTTCACCGCCGGATTGACAATGATCGGACGGCGGAGATCAAGGAAGCCTGCCGGCAGGTCGAACGGATTGCCCAGCTCCGGCTGAAGGATCTTCTGCCGTGACCAATCGAATTGTCCCGTCGCCGCTGACAGCCGAGGCCTTCGCTCCCTATGGCGATGTGATCGAGGCCGCCGGTGAACCTGACAAAATCATAAATCAGGGCATGTGCGGCCGGCATCACGACCTTGCCAGGCTCGATTTCGGAACGGGAAGAGCAGGCATAAGCCTGTTCGATGCCCAGGCGCGCACGCTTCCCTATGTGGTTGACATGGTGGAGCGTCATCCGGAAGGCAGCCAGGCCTTCATGCCGGTGGATAGTGTGCCGATGCTGGTGATTGTCGCCGACGACGGCCAGGGCACGCCTGTCAATCTGAAAGCCTTCATCAGCCAGCCGGGGCAGTCGATCAATCTTTATCCCGGCACATGGCACGGCGTGCTGGCGCCACTCGGCAAAGCGGGCCGCTTTGCCGTCGTTGACCGTATCGGGGACGGACCCAATCTGGAGGAATACTGGTTTCCGGCCCCCTGGACCGTGGAGGCTTCCCAAACGGACTGAGCCCTCACTTCTGGACGATCCTCGCGATCTCGCTTTCCATCGGCCTGACCGGTCACGGGTATGGGTCTTTGCCACATGAAGAGGGGGTCTGAGAACCCGGATCTGAAGGACAGCGAAAGGGCCGCGACACCGGACGGGGGCTGGCGGGTTCATGCCCGCGCCCCTCTTTCCCCAGTGTGGAGAAGGATTAGGGTTGGGGTGAACGGCGAAGCCCTGGTTCGGGAACTGGCGAGGTTTACCGCCCCGCCATCAGGCGGGACATGTCGATCATGCGCGCCGAAAACCCCCACTCATTGTCGTACCAGCCGAAGATCCGCACCTGGTGAGCGTTGGCTTCCAGTGTCTCGGGCAAGGCGATGACGAGCGATTCAGGGCGCGCGCGCATGTCGGTGGAAACGACACGGTCTTCGGTAAAGCCGATGACCGGATTGCCGGCAAAAATCTCCTGCAGCCGATCGTTGAACGGCGCGTCGACGGGGTCTGCCAGGGTCAAGGTCAGGTCGACTGCGGAGACGCTGATTGCCGGGACGCGCACTGCCGCACCGCTGACCTTGCCTGCCAACTGCGGCAGCACCTTGCCGACCAGTTCGGTCGCGCTGGTGGTGGTCGGCACCATGGAAACGCCGCCCGCCCGGCTGCGCTCCAAGGGGCCGCGCGGCGCGTCCACCATCGGCTGGCTGCCGGTGTAACAATGGATGGTCGTCATATGTCCGCTCTTGATGCCGATGGCATCGTCAATGCCGCGCAGAAGCGGGGCAAGAGCGTTGGTGGTGCAGGAGCCGGTGGAGACTAGGCGGTGGTTTGCCAGCTTGTCTTCATTCGCCCCGAGCACCAGGGTAATTTCCGCAGCCGCCGATGGGCCGGAGATCAGCACATTTTTCGCACCGGCTTTCAGGCCGCGTTCGGCGATTTCCTTCGTGTCCGCCTTGC
>JBNLAU010000106.1:0-7811 GCA_050302295.1 Roseibium sp.
CCCTTCATAAAATCAGACATTCACTACTCCTCAGCCGTGGTAGCGCGACAACGCAAGAGAGGCATTGGTGCCGCCGAAGCCGAAGCTGTTGGAAAGCACGGTATCGAGACCGGCATTGTCGACACGCTCCATGGCGATCTCGCCTTCTTTCAAGGCAGGATCGAGCTCGGTGATGTTGGCGGATGCCGTGATGAAATCGTTCTGCAGCATGAGCAGGCAGTAAATGGCTTCCTGAACGCCGGTCGCCCCGAGGCTGTGGCCGGTCAGGGACTTGGTCGACGACACCGGCGGCTGGTTTTCGCCGAAGACCCGGCGGATCGCCTCGACCTCTCCGATATCACCGACAGGGGTAGATGTGCCGTGCGAGTTGATATAGTCGACCTTGCGTTCGCCCAGGGTGCTGACGGCAAGGCGCATGCAGCGCTCGCCGCCTTCACCGGATGGGGCCACCATGTCGTAACCGTCTGAATTCGCGGCATAACCGGTGACTTCCGCATAGATTTTCGCGCCACGCGCCTTGGCGTGTTCCAGTTCCTCAAGAACCACAACGCCACCGCCGCCGGCAATGACGAAGCCGTCACGGGTCGCGTCATAGGCACGGGCCGCGGTTTGCGGCGTGTCGTTGTATTTGGAGGACATGGCGCCCATGGCGTCAAACAAGCAGGACAGGGTCCAGTCCAGTTCCTCGCCGCCGCCTGCAAACATCACATCCTGCTTGCCGAACTGGATCTGTTCGGTCGCCGCGCCGATACAATGCGCCGAAGTGGAGCAGGCAGACGTGATGGAATAATTGATGCCCTTGATCTTGAACGGCGTCGCCAGGCAGGCCGAGTTGGTGGAACTCATGCCGCGGGTCACCATGAACGGACCCATACGCTTCGGCGAGCCTTTTTCCAGGACGATCTGGTGGGCCTGGAACAGGTTTTTGGTGGACGGACCGCCGGATCCCATGATCAGGCCGGTGCGCGGATTGGAAATGTCGCTTTCCTCAAGTCCGCTGTCGGCAATCGCCTGTTCCATGGAAATGTAATTGTAGGCCGCTCCGTCGCCCATGAAACGCAATTGGCGTTTGTCGATCAGAGACGGGATATCGACATCCGGCTTGCCATGAACCTGGCTCCGGAAGCCGTGTTCGGCATAGTCGGGGGAGAAACTGATACCGGACTTGCCTTCCCGCAGGCTCGCGAGCACTGCCTGTGCGTTCGATCCGATGGACGACACGATTCCGATGCCGGTGACGACAACGCGTCTCATTGCGGTCTCCTACTTTGTCTGACTGCGCAGTTTGGCCCTTCATCAGTTGGCGGGCCAGTACGCCAGTACATAATGTGCAAACCGGCGCTCCCAAAGATAAAGAAGCGCCGGTCCTGAAAAAACGAATGCGCGCGCGGTGTCAGGCCTTGGCCAGGCCCACCCGCAGGTCGGTTGCCTTGTAGATCTGCTCACCGTCGGCTTTCAGCCAGCCATCGGCGATGCCCAGCACCAGGCGGCCTTTCATGATGCGTTTGAAGTCGACACCATATTCCACCAGTTTCACGTCCGGCGTAACCATGCCCTTGAACTTCACTTCACCGGTCGACAGCGCCATGCCCTTGCCTTCCAGGCCGAGCCAGCCGAGGAAAAAACCGGTCAGCTGCCAGAGCGCGTCCAGCCCGAGACAGCCCGGCATGACCGGGTTGCCCTGAAAGTGGCACGGGAAGAACCACAAGTCGGGTTTGATATCGAATTCCGCGCGGGCAAAACCCTTGTCAAACTCGCCGCCGGTTTCAGACAGCTCTGTAATCCGGTCGAACATCAGCATCGGCGGAAGAGGCAACTGTGCATTGCCTGGGCCAAACAGCTCGCCGCGGCCGCAGGCGAGAAGAGCTTCATAATCGTAGCTGGAGCGGCGCTCGGTCATTCAAGATCCGTTATATTGGTTTCCTGCCCGGGCCTGCCGGTAGGAACAGGTTCGTTTATGCTTCGTTTGAGGCGCCTTCCTAACACAGGGGAACCATGACTGAAAGATCCCACTTGCGTGAAGTTGCAGGGTTTTTCCAGACTTTAGCACTGTTTCCCGTCCGATCCGCATCGAATGCCGACCATAAGCAGAATTGCCCCTTGCGTTAAAAACTTGCATCCTGGGTGCAAGAAATGGCAGATATAGGCCAGTGACCGACAATGCGGCGGGCTGTAAAACGCACGCACAGCCCAAGAAAGCCGTATGGAAACGCGACCTTGAATTTGGACCGGATGGGAATGACGACACATATCGCAAGCGGAACTGCAGGCAAGAATGTGACCGACATATTGCGGACTGCCGGCCTGCGGCCAACGCGTCAGCGTGTTTCCCTGGCCGAGCTTCTTTATTCCAGGGGCGACCGGCATATTTCCGCGGAATTGCTTCACGAAGAAGCTGTGGAGGCCGACGTCCCGGTGTCGCTGGCCACCGTCTACAACACGCTGCATCAGTTCACGGAAGCTGGCCTGTTGCGTGAAGTCGCTATCGACGGCAACAAGACCTACTTCGACACCAACACCTCCGATCATCATCACTTCTTCATCGAAGGCGAGAACCGGGTGATCGATATTCCGGGCGAAGGTGTCGGCATCGGCAAGCTTCCCACGACGCCGGAAGGCATGGAAGTCGTGCGGGTCGATGTGGTGGTCCGGCTGCGCGAGAAACGCTGAAGCGTTTCCTCCCGGCGGCGGCTCTTAGCCGTATTGACTACATTTCAGAGACAATTCCTGGCGCTTGCCTCGATTTCGGTCAGGTGGCCGTGCCGGAATCCTTACGCGGCTGATTCTCTTTCGACTACTGCCTTGGTGCGCAGGGCGATCTCCGGAATGGCGTCGAACAGTTCCTTTTCCGGGCTCTTGCACAGATCGTAGATCAGGCAGCGCTTGCACTCGGGCTTGCGCGCCTTGCAGATATAGCGGCCATGCAGGATCAGCCAGTGGTGGGCGTGAAGCGCGAAGTCCTTCGGAACTGCCTTCTCCATGGCTTTTTCGACATCGAGCGGCGTCTTGCCGGGGGCAATGCCGATCCGGTTGCCAAGCCGGAACAGATGAGTGTCGACCGCGATGGTCGGATGCCCGAAATAGATGTTCAGGACGACATTCGCGGTTTTCCGCCCGACACCGGGCAGATTCTCAAGCGCCTCCCGGTCTTCCGGCACGTTGCCGCCATGCTCGCGGAGCAGCTGTTCGGAGAGCAGAAAGACGTTCTTGGCCTTGTTCTTGTAAAGGCCGATCGTGCGAATTTCCTCGCGAATCTTGTCCTCCCCGAGCGCCGCCATCTTTTCCGGCGTGTCGGCAATCTGGAAGAGGTGCCTGGTCGCGCGGTTGACGCCCACATCGGTTGCCTGGGCGGACAGGACGACGGCGACAAGCAGCGTGAAGGCGTTGACGTAGTCCAATTCGCCCTTGGGTTCCGGATTGTCGGCATGGAAGCGCTGAAAAATCGCATAGGTCTCCGCCTTGCTGTAGCGGGAGCGTTTCAGGACCTTGCCGGGATTGTCTACCGAAGGCGCCTTTTTGCGGGGCTGCGCCGGTTTGACAGGCCGGCGGGTTGCCGTGCCGGAAGAGGGGCTCTTTGCTTGGGTCATGTTCTTTCTATAATCTTGTCCCATGAGCGAGAACAATCCGAAATCCGATAAATACGACGATTTGGAAGGCATGAACCGGCCGTTTTTCACAGCCGTCTTAACGCCGCACCGCTCCTTGGGGCCGCAAGGATTTATGGTCCTGATGATCTTTTTCGGTGTGGTCTGCTTTCTCGCGGGTATTGTGTTCTGGAGCATCGGTGCCTGGCCGGTTTTCGGCTTCTTCGGCCTGGATATCGGGATCCTGTGGTTCGCGTTTCGTATGAACTACCGGTCGGCGCGGACCTTCGAGGAGGTTGTCATCTCGCGCAATGAGATTGCCATCCGCAAGGTCGGGCCCGGCAAGCGGCATCTGGAATATCGTTTCAACCCCGTCTGGGTGCGCCTGATCATCGACCGGGAGGAAGAAGAAGGTGTCGTCAAGATCCGGATGTTCAGTCGTGGAGAGACCGTTGATCTCGGCAATTTCCTGAACCCGGAAGACCGCACCAGCTTTGCCGGCGCCATGGCAAATGCGCTGGCTGTGGCCAAAGCCGGTGGCGTTTAGGCGGAGGGCTGGCGTCAGGAGTGCTCCTCAGTGGAGGCCGGTTGAACCCTGAACGTCGCAATCAGGACCGCGAAGGCTGTCATCGAGCTTAGGGCCGCAACAAAAAGCACCGTCCTGAAATCCGTGGCGCTGGCGATGAACCCCATCGATATGCCGCCGATCATGCCGCCCAGAAAGAGACTGTTCATGTAGACGGCCGTCGCCCGTCCGGGCCGGTCGGGGGCGAAACTCTGCACAAAGCTGATCGCAACACCGGCAAAGAGGCCATAGTAGGTGCCTTCAAGCACCGAGATCGTCATCACCTGCCACACATGACCGGCATGGGCGTATAAAATCATGCTTGTCGCTGCCAGGCAGGCGGCAATCATCAGCACCTGACGGGTTCCGATCCGCTCCGCCAGGCGGACCGAGGCGAAAATCACGAACACTTCGAGCAGGCATTTGACCGAAAGGGACAGCCCGGGCGTAGAGCCGGGCAGACCGGATTCCTGCACGAAAAACAAGGGCATCGCCGAAACGAACAGGGAGTTGGTGACCACGAAGCCGAGGCAGGTGAAACCGGCAATCAACAGGCCCCAGTTGACCGGCTCCCTGACCCCGTCCGACTTGCTGCGCCCTGCCGCCTTGAACCCCGCCGGCACAACGGCAAGGGCGAGTGCAAGATAAGCAAGGCCGATCGTCAGCGCACAGAGGAAGGCTGCCTTGAAGCCGAATTCGGCAACGAGCGTGAATGAAATAGCAGGGCCAATCATCCAGGCAAGGGATACGGTCATGCGCAGCCAGGAATTGATGCGCGCGATATCGAGCTTCTCGCGCTGCGAATAAAGGCGGCCGAATGTGAAGATGGTGCCCGCGCCTGTGTTGGAAACGCTCATCAGGGGCGCGATCAGGCCTACCAGCATGATGAGGCTCGTGACCTGGGTCAGCAAAGCGGACGCAAGCAGAAAGGCACCGACGGACATCAAGAGCAGCCGCTTGACCGGAAAACCGTGGTCAAGCCGTTCCCCGGCCAAACGGTTGGCAAGCAGCGTCATGGGCATGGCCAGTCCGGCGTAAAACCCCACCTGCCACGGTTCGGCTCCCAGCCCCTCGACGATGAAGTAGCTCATCAGCGGCACCAGCGCGGAAACGCCGAGACTGTTGGAGAACTGCAGGAAAAGGATCAGCACCACCTGACGGGGAAGCGGCAAGAAAAAACGCATGGAATTCGCCGATAAAGCGTGGCGGGAGGGATCGGCAGTCTAGCCGAACCGTCCCGTTTCGTCACGGCAGTTTTTGAAACGATATTGATGCCGCGGCGTCAGTAAGCGTCATGAACGGTAGGCGCGCTTGCTTCAAATGCGCCCATCGATCCGGGTTCAGCTTTCCTTGCCCGCCTGCATCGTCTTGAGCCGGTAAAGCGCCTCGAGAGCCTCGCGTGGGGTCATGTCGTCCGGATTGATCGTCTCGAGCGTTTCGAGAACCGGATCGGGCTCCGAAGAAGATGAACCCGCCGTACCCGGCGCGGGCGGGGTCAGGCTGGCGAAGAGCGGCAATTCGTCGATCAGGCTTTCGGCCGGCGACCGGCGGTCCTGTTCTTCCAGCTGGCTGAGCACTTGCCGCGAACGTTCGACCACTGTTGCCGGCAGTCCGGCGAGTTTCGCCACTTGAATTCCATACGACCGGTCTGCGGCGCCCGGCACGATTTCGTGCAGGAAGATGACGTCGCCCTTCCATTCCTTCACCGAAACCGTTGCATTGGACAGACGGTCCAGCTTGGCCGACAGCGCGGTCAGCTCGTGATAGTGGGTCGCGAACAGGGCTCGGGACCGGTTGACTTCATGCAGGTGTTCGATCGTCGCCCAGGCGATGGAGAGCCCGTCAAACGTCGCCGTACCCCGGCCGATTTCGTCCAGAATTACGAGCGAGCGGTCTCCCGCCTGATTAAGAATGGCCGCCGTTTCGACCATTTCCACCATGAAGGTTGAACGGCCCCGGGCGAGATCGTCCGCCGCCCCGACACGGGAAAACAGCCGGTCGACAACGCCGATGCGGGCTTCCGCCGCGGGCACGAAAGCGCCCATCTGGGCAAGAACGGCGATCAGGGCGTTCTGGCGCAGGAAGGTCGATTTACCGGCCATGTTCGGGCCGGTGATCAGCCAGATATGGCCGATATCGTCGTCCGCGTCAGGCCCGAGATTGGCATCGTTGGCAACGAAACTGTCACCGCCGGATTTCCTGAGCGCCTGTTCGACAACCGGATGGCGGCCGCCTTTGATGTCGAAAGCGCGGCTGTCGTCGACCGTCGGCCGGACGTAGTTTTCTTCCTGGGCGAGTTTGGCGAGCGCCGCCGAGACATCCAGGATGCTGAGGCCGTGCGCGCCGGCTTTGATGGCCTCGCCCGCGTCGATGATGGCATTTGCCAGCCGGTCGAAAATCTCCAGCTCAATGGCGAGAGAACGTTCTCCGGCGCTGGCGATCTTGGATTCTAGGTCCGCCAGCTCGGTGGTAGTGAAGCGCATGGCGCCGGCCATGGTCTGGCGGTGGATGAACCGGCCGGGGTCGGCGGTCATCTTTTCCGACTGTGCCGTCGGCGCTTCGATGAACCAGCCCAGCACGTTGTTGTGCTTGATTTTCAGGGATCTGAGGCCAAGCTCTTCCGAATAGTCCGCCTGCAGCCTGGCGATCACCTTGCGGCTTTCATCCCGCAGAGAGCGCAATTCGTCGAGATCGGCATTGTAGCCGGCGGCGATGAAGCTGCCGTCGCGCTTCATGAGCGGCGGCTCTTCCTTGACGGCTGCAACAAGTTCCGCACCCAGGTCGTGCGGCGCCTGCTCCAGGCTCGCCCGCGCGGCGGCGATTTCTGCCGGAATGCCACCGGTGCCGTGGCCGGTCTGGTCCAGAACGGCGCGGGCCGCCGCAAGACCTTGTGCCACCGACAGGATATCGCGCGGTCCGCCCCTGTTGAGCGCAATGCGCGACAACGCGCGCGCCATGTCCGGAGCGCCCTTCAGGGTCTGACGCAGGCCCTCGCGCATGATTTCGTTTTCCAGGAAGAAGCCGACCGAGTCATGCCGGCGGTGGATGGCCTCCACATTGACAAGGGGGCCTGCCAGGCGGCTGGCGAGGAGGCGCGAGCCAGCACCGGTCACCGTCCGGTCGATGGTTGCAAGCAGCGATCCCTGCTTTTCGCCCGCGAGGGTCCGCGACAGTTCCAGATTGGCGCGGGTTGCCGGGTCGATCAACATGCGTCCGGCTCCGGCTTCGCGCACCGGAGGGTCCAGCGGCGGACGCTCGCCCAGCTGGGTTTTTTCGATATAGGAGAGAATTCCGGCGGCGGCCGACAGTTCGGCCCGGCTGAAGGTTCCGAAGCCGTCCAGGGTTTTCACGCCGAAATAATGTGCCAGCCGGTCGGTTGCCGTTGAACTGTCGAAAAAGGCGCGCGGCACGGGCGACAGGGCACCGCCCGCCTGTTCCGCCGTCAGCCGCAGCTCGCTTTCCTGCAGCAGATTGTCGGCAAGGATCAGTTCGCGGGGAGACACCTGCGCCAGATCGGCGGCAAGGCGCTGGTGATCGGTTTCCGACACCTGAAACGTGCCGGTGGACATGTCGATCCAGGCAAGTCCGTAGACCGCGTCGCCCTCGAGGCCCCGGACCGCGTCGAACTCCCGTCGGGCGTCCTGCGCCACGTCCTGCGCCAG
>JBNLAU010000107.1:0-9313 GCA_050302295.1 Roseibium sp.
GACCTTCAAGAACGGATTGCTGGGCACTTCCAGCCAGACTAGGCCGGGCTGGGTAACGGAAATCTCGTCCTGAAACGCCTGAAGGTCACTGGCGTCCGCCTCGATCAGTGCAACGTTGTTGCGGGCGCAGAGCTTGCGCAGAAACAGTGTGGTGCCCCAATAGATGCCGGACTGGGCCAGCAAGGTGCTTCCGGGCTTGGCGAGACGGACGATCGCGGCTGCAGCCGCCATGCCTGATGCGAACAGCCGGCTCTCCGCGCCGTCTTCAAGCGCGGCGATCAGTCCTTCGGTCTTCTGATAGAGCGCGTTGTCATCCCGGCTGTAAACATGCGACGGGCTGACCAGTTCGTAGTTTTCGTCGCGGACAAACGTCGTTGCGGTTGGAATCGGAGGCACCACGGCCCCGGTTGCCGGATCGAATCCGCCGCCACCGTGCGCCAGCAGGCTGTCTGAGTGAAGGCCTGGGGCGAAGGGCGGCGTTTTGGACATCACGGATCATCCGGTTGAAGGGGCAAAAGTGAAGGGAAACGGTGACGGATCACCGTTTCAAATGGCGGGTGAGGCGGACCTCGATCTTGTCCCACACCCGGCGAAGCATCTCGACGAGGATTAGATACATGACTGCAGCCCAGATATAGGCCTGGAAATCATAGGAACGGGAATACGCACGGCGGGTTTCGCCAAAAAGATCGAACACTGTAACGATTGCGGCAATTGCCGAACCTTTCAGCATAAGAATGATCTCGTTTCCATACGGGCGCAGGGCCACCATCATCGCCTGAGGCAGGATCACCTTGAAGAAAATGACTGGCCTGGAAAGGCCGAGTGCCTCCGCACCTTCCCATTGCCCTCTCGGAACGTTCTGAATGGCGCCGCGCAGGATCTCCGCCTGGTAGGCGGACGTATTGAGCGAAAACGCGAATATGACGCAATACCAGGCTTCCCGAAAGAAATCCCAGAGACCGATTGCCTCAAGTTGTGGCTGGAACGACCCGGCTCCATAATAGATCAGAAATGTCTGAGCGATCAGAGGCGTTCCGCGGAAGAAATAGACATAGGCATAGGCAGGCTTCGAGAGGATCCACAAACGCGAGGACCGTGCAGCTGCAATCGGTAGGCTCAGCAGCGCGCCGAACAGTAGCGACAAACCCACGATCTGCAGCGTTACCAGAAGACCACTCAGATATTGCGGCCAGTATTTCAGAACGAATGGGCTCAGGACGTTGGAGCCCAGGTAGTAGACCAGACCTGCGCCAGCCACGATCCAGAGGGCCATCAGGACGTGGCCGAGAACCCGGGCTTTGGTCCAGCGTCTCGGCAATGGAGGGGGGCGTTGCATCTCGGTTGTGGGATCTGCTGCGGTCATCGGCTAGCGTCTCCCCGTTTCGACCAACGCTCGATTTTTGTCATTCCCGTGGAAGAGATGACCGCCAAAATCAGGTAAATGAGGCAGGCGAGTCCGAAGAACAAGAACGGCTCTTTATTGATCCGGGCCGCTTCGCTTGTCTTGCGCATGAGATCCGACAGGCCGATGACCGAGACGAGAGCTGTATCCTTGAGCAACACCAGCCAGAGATTGCCCAGCGCCGGAAGAGCCAAACGGATCAGTTGTGGCAGAATAACTAGCAACATGGTCTTGCCGTGCGAAAGCCCCAGGGCAAAACCGCCTTCATACTGTCCGTTGGGTATGCCGCGGAATGCAGACAGGAAGGCTTCCGAAGCATAGGACGAGAATACAAATGCCAAGGCGACTACGCCGGCAGCATATGAATTTACTTCAACATAGGTGTCGACGCCTATCAGCTTAAGTCCGGATTGTATTGCGATCTGGAGGCCGAAATACACCAGAAAGAGCGTCAGCAGTTCCGGGAGTCCGCGAAAGATCGTGGTGTAGATGTTGGCCGCCATTTTCAGGCTGGGCTCATCGGATTTCTTAGCCAATGCGATAATAAATCCGAGGAACAAGCCAAATGGCAAGGTTGTGAGCGCCAGAGCGACGGTAACCAGTATGCCCCTGGCGATTTCATCGCCCCAGCCGTGTTCCCCGAAGGATAGCAGCGTCAAAGCTTCGTCCATAAGCCGGCGCTTCTTTCTGTCTTTTTCATTGTTGGTGTGTGCCGCCCCTACGGCCTGCGGAGGGATACCCTGCCGCGAGGCGCGGCACGCAGAACGCGCCGCGCCGAAAATTGTCAGTCAGCGGTCAAATCAGCCGCCGTAAACGTCGAATGAGAAGTATTCGTCGTTGATTTCCTGGTACTTGCCGTTCGCCAGGATGGCTGCGATCGCCTCGTTGAACATTTCCTTGAGGTCGCCGTCTTCCTTGCGGATCGCAATGCCGGCACCTTCACCGTTGATAGCCGGATCCGGAGTGAGTGTACCGAGGAGTTTGCAGCAGGCACCGTCGTCGGTTGCCAGCCAGTCGGACAGCACAACAACGTCGTCGATGACAGCGTCGATTCGGCCGCTGGCGACGTCGAGCTTGTACTCGTCCGGTGTCGGATAAAGCTTCAGGTCGGCCGACGGCAGCTTTTCTTCAGCGTAGTTGGAGTGTGTGGTGGAGGACTGGGCGCCAAGGGCAACACCTGCCAGATCAGCGTCGGTCGTGCCGGCGATCTTGGAATCCTTCGGCACGGCGATTGCCGGCGGGGTGTTATAGTATTTGTTGGTGAAATCGACCTTCTGCTTGCGCTCATCGGTTATCGACATGGACGCGATCACGGCGTCGAATTTGCCTGCCTGCAGAGCCGGGATCATGCCATCCCAGTCCTGAGTGACGAATTCGCACTCGACCTTCATTTCTTCGCAAAGAGCCTTGGCAATATCGATGTCAAAGCCGATCAACTCGCCGTCAGCGGTCAGGGAGTTGAACGGAGGATAAGCACCTTCGGTGCCGATGCGAACCTTCGACCAGTCTTTCGCTTCCGCGCCACCAATTGCAGCCAGCACCGCAACGGCCGCCGCCGCCATACGCAAAACACGCATATTACTTTCCCCTAATTATTGTTCGCGGCGCAGGCGGATTTGTTCCACCCTATTGCCCGATGGCCCTATTCCATACACTTCAGCATGAATTTCAAGCATGCCCATGAAAAAAACATAGTGCCGGCGCGCTTTTTTCGTGCCTTGCGCGAGTGTTCCTAAAGGTAAGGCAGCGACAGGCTGTGAAAAAATGTTGCGGTCTCGACCTTCCGGGCGGGCAAAAACCTACGTGGAGGAGCACGCGCAGGTAAATTTATCGCCGGTAATTTGGAAAAGGAAAATTCTTTCGACATGAACAGTTCTGTCCATTGTTAAAAGAGTTAAGTTGGTTTCTGAGTGGTTTTGGAGGCGAATATTGGCGAATACGAATATCTCGCGTGAATATAGTTCAATGAGCGTCCGAATTGCGGATCATGAAAGATGTTCATCAATGTCATTAGCTATTTGAATTGGTAATCGGGAAGACGAGGCCATAGGAAACACATGGCAGGCTGGGCGGGGCGTGAATAAATGACCCGCTGGCCGGAGTGAGTTTCCAAGGAGCGAGAAATGGCCGCACTTGAGCTGTTTATAGGCAACAAAAACTATTCCTCATGGTCCCTCAGACCCTGGATCGCACTGCGGCAGAAAGAGATTCCGTTCCGGGAGACCCTGGTGCCGTTCGACTTTGAGAGCGGCAATCCGAAATTCGCAGACCTTTCGCCCAGCATGAAAGTGCCGGTGTTGAAGGATGGGGATTTGACCGTCTGGGACAGTATGGCAATTCTCGAATATGTGGCTGAGCTTTCGCCGGAAAAGGGATTGTGGCCGCAAGACAGAGTCGCACGAGCCGCAGCGCGGGCCGTTTCTGCGGAAATGCACTCCGGCTTCGCAGCGCTTCGCGCAGCCTGCCCGATGAACATCCGCCGCCCTGCTGAAAAGCTCAGCGTCGACAAAGCGGTAGAAGCGGATATCGCTCGCATCATCAGTATCTGGACGGAATGCCTTGAAAAATCCGGCGGTCCTTTTCTCTTCGGCGATTTTACCATTGCCGATGCCATGTTCGCGCCGGTCGTCAGCCGGTTCGCCACCTACATTCTCTCTGAAGATCCCGTCGCCGGGCGCTATCATGCGTCGGTAACGCAGACGGCTGCCTGGCAGGCATGGGAAGCCTCTGCCTTGAAGGAAACATGGATTGTCGAGGCGGAGGAAGTCTGACTCGTCATTCAGCGGCAATCGCTTCGCTGGTGCCGAAAGCGTCTTTCTCCATGAAAAACGACTGAAGGCTGTCGACGAAACGGCGCACTTTCAATGGGATGAAGCGATTGGAAGGATAGACAACATGAACGGGGTGGGGCGGATATTCCCACTCCGGCAGGACCAGTTCCAGGTCACCGGAAGCGATAAACGGCTCAATTAACCAGCGTTTGGCCAGGGTAATTCCCAATCCGGCAAGTGCGGCCTCGCGCAAGGTGCCGGTGTTGTTGACAATCATGGACGGGGTGATGCGCACGGAAAGCCGCTCTCCGGCCGTGTTGAAGAATGGTAGGCAGTCACCTGTCGATGTATTCCGGTAAAGCAGATATTCGTGATCGGAGAGTTCCGCCGGATGATGTGGACGGCCACGTCTTTCCAGATAATCCGGTGAGGCGACCAGGCACCGTTGCACCATGCCGAGCTTGCGGACAATTAGCCGGTCATCCTTGATTTCTCCCATGCGAACGGCGAGATCCAGCCGTTCCTGAATGACATCGACAAAGAGATCGGACAACGAAACGTTCAGCAGGATGCCGGGATGTTCCTTTTTGAAGCCGATCAAAAAGTCCGAAAGTACGGATTCGGCAAAGCCGAGTGGCAGCCCGACCGACAGTGGTCCGGACATCTGGGCCTCTTCGCTATTAACTGATCGATCTGCCTCGGTGAGACGGTCAAGTATGTCGCTCGCATAAGCGTAATAGCGCTCACCCGCGTCGGTCAGGCGCAATTGCCGGGTCGTGCGATTGAGGAGACGTGTACCAAGTTCCTCTTCCAGGCCGCGAACCTGTTGACTGACGGCAGGCTGCGAGATGCCGAGATGTTTGGCGGCTGCTGAAAAGCTTCCCAGTTTGACGGATTGAACGAAGCCGGACAAAGCGCTGAGTTTATCCATTGGAGCCCCAAGTGCATTGGTTGAAAAGACGATGCGCAACGCAACAAATATAAGCGTTGGTTATGAGTTTTATAAGATCGCAGGGTCTTTAAAAAGACATTGAATGAAACACTTATAAGGCGGCCCGAGCGATCCTACCTCGTCCGGGTATCTTCAAGTCCTTATTGTTCAAGGTCTAGCCTGGAGGCTTTTCATGCAAAATTCCCAACTTTCTTTCACCAGACGCTCCCTGCTGGGAACCGCTGCCGCTGCAGGAGCATTTGCAGCAGCAGGCGGGGGCGCACTCATTTCCTCACCGGCAAAGGCCGCGGCCCCAAGGGCTGGCGCGCCGATGGCCGGTGCTTTGCGCTACAAGGTTGGCGATTTTGAAATCACGGCGCTGCTGGATGGCTATCTGGATGTGACGCCGGAAGTGGTCATCGGTTATGAGGCGGCGGAAGGTGAACGCCTGCGCGGAGCAGCGTTGATCGAGGGCGATGCTCTGCGGATCCCGGTCAACGCCTTCCTGGTGAATACGGGCGAGCGTTTGATCCTGGTGGATGCGGGATCGTCCGGCGCGCTTGGCCCCACTGCGGGCCGCCTTCCATCCGCACTTGAGGCCGCGGGTGTGTCTCCTGACCAGATTGACGCTTTGCTGATCACTCATATGCACCCCGATCACCTGTTTGGCGCTATCGATGGTGAAGGCAAGCCGGCTTTCAACAATGCGGAGTTGATCTTGCCGGAAGTCGACAATGCCTTCTGGTATGACGACGCGGCCATGAACGCAGCGCCTGAGCAGTTCAAGTCGTTTTTTCTCGGCGCCCGACGTGCGGCAGAAGCCTATAAGGGCCGCCAGACGCTCTTTGCCGGTGACAAGGAAATTCTGCCGGGCGTGCAAGCCATGGCACTACCGGGGCACACACCGGGCCATACCGGCTACACCTTTGACAGCAATGGCGAAACGCTGGTGATTGCCGGGGACATCCTGCACATGGCTGTCTATCAATTCGATAAACCTGATTGGGGAATCGGTTTCGATATCGATCCACAAGCGGCCGGCGCGACACGCAAGAAATTCTTCGATCAGGCGTCCAGCGACAAATTGTTCTTCGCCGGCGCCCATATTCCGTTCCCGGGCATGGGCCGTGTGGTCAAGGAAGGTGACAGCTATCGCTTCGTCGCCGCGAACTGGCCGTACGCCTACTAAGAAAATCAATGACGCGCGGAGGCTGCCGATTTATCGGATTCCGAATCCTGAAAACGGAAGAAAGGTCACGAGATCTCCTTGTCGGATTTCCGTGACATCTTCCGGGATTTCGATGAGACCGTCGGCCTCCCGCAGCCCTGATATCAGACCTGACCCGTCTCGCAGGAATTTATGCGCGGATCTCCTGCCGCTTTCGTCAGTCTCCAGCCGTCCACGATAGAATTCGCGGCGGCCCGGCTTCTTTTTCGCGACGTCAAACGCAGCCGGCACCTGATAGCTTTCGGGTTCGAGAAATGCACCGCCTGCCAAGACGTTGACCACCGGGCGCACATAAAGCAGGAAGCAGATCATTGCGGCAACTGGGTTGCCCGGCAGCCCCAGAAAAGCGCAAGACCCGATATTGCCGAACATCATGGGCCGTCCGGGTTTGATAGCGAGCTGCCACATGTGGCGCTGGCCGAGCTTGTCGAGCGCCTGAAGCATGTGGTCTTCATCGCCCCGGCTGGCGCCGCCTGTTGTCAGGACGACATCAAATCGGTCCGCGGCATCTTTCAACGTGGTTTCAACCAGATCAGCGTCGTCTTTCAGAATGCCGAAATCCTCGAACTCGACCGGCAGTGTTGCGCATAGTCCCCGCAGCAGGAAATGGTTGGAATCGTAGACATCGCCGACCGTGATCAGGTCGCCCGGTCGCCGCAGTTCATCCCCTGTCGAAACGAGAGCAACCTTCAATTTCCGGTAAACGCTTGTTTCAGGCTGTCCCGTTGAGGCTATGGCGGCAAGGTCCTGCGGGCGAAGCCGCTGGCCGGGTATCAGAATGGTGGTTCCTTCCTGAACATCCTCGCCGGCCTTCCGGCAGTTGGCACCTTTCGTCAGGCCCTGCGGAACAATAACGAAGTCCTGGCCGTCCTGGCTGTGCGTTTCGCAATCTTCCTGCATGGCAACAGTATCTGCACCCGGTGGCATGACCGCACCTGTGAAAATACGCGCCGCGGCGCACGGATTGAGCGGGGCATCGCTTGCGTGACCGGCGGCGATCCGTTGTTGCAGGTGAAAGAAACCACCGGCCTCGTCAAAGTCGGCGTAGCGGAAGGCATATCCGTCGACAGCGGAATTGTCCGCCAGCGGCACATTGCGCGGCGCGATAATTTCCTCAGCCAGAATGCGTTCCAACGCGTCTTCCAGGCGAACCGTTTCGGTTTCTGCGACGGCTGACAGCCGTTCCTTAAGCAACGCCAGGGCCTCGTGATGGCGCAGCCGGTCCTTGTCGTGCAGAAAACAGTCGTCGATGAGGGATTTTCCGGTCATGACTCTGTCCTTTTGAGACCGAGATG
This sequence comes from Roseibium sp., assembly GCA_050302295.1. Taxonomy (GTDB): domain Bacteria; phylum Pseudomonadota; class Alphaproteobacteria; order Rhizobiales; family Stappiaceae; genus Roseibium. The sequence goes on from JBNLAU010000107.1 coordinate 7,631, forward strand.
CGCCTGAATGAAATCCGCCATGGCCTGCACATCATTCAGATCAAAAACCGGAAGCGTTTCATCGCAAAGATCATGGTCGGCTGCGATCGCAATAATGCTCGGATCCAATGGGGCCAGAGGGCCACGGTCTTTCGTGTCCGTTCTTCGTGCCTCGATCTTCGGATGGGTTTCACGCTTGTAGCCCTCAATCAGAATGAGGTCGCAAGGCGCCAGTCGCGAGAGGATCGCATCCAGAGGCGGTTCCTCCTCTTCCCGAAGTTCGTGCATCAGTGCCCACCGGCGTCCCGAAACCAACGCAACTTCGCTGGCGCCGGCTTCCCTGTGCCGGTAGCTGTCCGTGTCGGGCTGATCGATATCGAAATTATGATGAGCGTGTTTGACAGTCGAAACCTTGAAGCCGCGCGCGGAAAATTCTCCAACCAGGCGGGCCACAAGCTGTGTTTTGCCGGAATTCTTCCAGCCTGTAATTCCGAATACAGGGGTATTTGTCATCAGATATGCTGGCTCAGCGCTTGACGGACGGTGTTCAGGTCGTCCGGTTTGTTGGCGTTGAAGAACGGGTCGAGGCCGGTTGCCGGATCGGTGTCAAAAGAAACTTCGACGCTGTCGTGACGGTCGACAAATGCGAGTACCTTGCCGTTTTGCCCGGTTTTCAGCCAGTTGTGGAGATCCTCATAAAGACTGACCGGCCATAAGCCGAAGACGGGATGCAGTTTTTTGGAAGAGGAAGCGAGGGCGATCACGGGTTGGTCAGCGGGAGTTGCGGAACAAAGGCTTTTGACGAGTGAGGCCGGAAAGAAGGGGGTGTCTCCCGCCACCGAGACAACATGGGTCACTTCCGGTCTGTGTTCCTTGGCATAAGTCAAGCCTGCCAGAACGCCCGCCAGAGGTCCGGCAAATTCGCCGACCGGGTCGGCGACCACCGGCAGTGCGAAATCGGCAAACCGGCCGGGATCGCCATTGGCATTCAGGACAATATCCTGAACCTGCGGTTTCAGGCGGTTCAGGATCATTTCCAGCATGGTTTTACCGCCGACATCCAGCAAGCTTTTGTCGCCTCCGCCCATGCGCCGGGACTTACCCCCGGCCAGAACACAGCCAAGAACCTTCTCTGCCGCAACCGTTATGTGCACAGCCTTCATTCCACAGGTACGCTCCCTTTGCGTTTTACCTTGTCGGGCTCGTCGTCCGCCTGGCCCGGTTCCATATCAAATTCAATCCGGTCCAAGCCGGAAAGGGCGACAAAGCGCTTGCCTCGCGCCCGGCCTATCAGCGTCAGTCCGGCCTGACGGGCCAGATCCACGCCCCATGCGGTGAAACCGGACCTGGAGACCAGGATCGGGATGCCCATCATGACGGTCTTGATCACCATTTCAGACGTCAGGCGTCCGGTCGTATAGAAGATCTTGTCGTGCGCGGGAATATCGTTCAACAGCATCCAGCCCGCGATCTTGTCGACAGCGTTGTGCCGGCCGACATCTTCCATATAGACCAGCGGTCTGTCTTCCTGGCAAAGCACGCAGCCATGGATCGCCCCGGCTTCCAGGTAGAGCGATGGCGTGGTGTTGATCGTCTTGGTAAGCGCATAGAGCCAGGACGTCTTCAAGTGGGCGTCGCCGGACAGCGTGACCGTCTCGAACCCTTCCATGACGTCGCCAAACACTGTCCCTTGGGCGCAACCGG
>JBNLAU010000108.1:0-7942 GCA_050302295.1 Roseibium sp.
AAACGCAGCGAGGTATCGCGAACGTCAGAAGCCTTCTCGCCAAAGATAGCGCGCAGAAGCTTTTCTTCCGGCGTCATCGGGCTTTCACCTTTCGGCGTGATCTTGCCGACCAGGATGTCGCCCGGGTTCAGTTCGGCGCCGATGTAGACAATGCCGGCTTCGTCGAGGTTCTTCAGCGCTTCTTCCGAAACGTTCGGAATGTCGCGGGTGATCTCTTCCGGGCCGAGCTTGGTATCACGTGCCATCACCTCGAACTCTTCCAGGTGGATGGAGGTGAAGACATCGTCGGACACGATGCGCTCGGACAGGAGGATGGAATCCTCGAAGTTGTAGCCGTTCCACGGCATGAACGCGACGAGCACGTTCCGGCCGAGCGCCAGATCACCAAGATCGGTCGACGGACCGTCGGCAATGATGTCACTCTTGTTCACCCGGTCACCGACACGCACCAGCGGACGCTGGTTGATGCAGGTGTTCTGGTTGGAACGCTGGAACTTCTGCAGCCGGTAGATGTCGACGCCGGACTTGCCCGGATCAAGATCTTCCGTTGCGCGGATCACGATACGCGTCGCATCCACCTGGTCGACCACGCCTGAACGGCGGGCGCCAATGGCAGCACCGGAATCGCGGGCCACGATCGGCTCCATGCCGGTGCCGACAAACGGCGCCTCGGCACGGACCAGCGGCACGGCCTGACGCTGCATGTTCGAGCCCATAAGCGCACGGTTGGCGTCATCGTTCTCAAGGAACGGAATGAGCGCCGCGGCAACGGACACGAGCTGTTTCGGCGACACGTCCATGAGGTCGACCTTGTCGGACGGCACCATCATGTTTTCGCCGGCGTGGCGGCAGGTGATCAGTTCTTCGGTGAAGCGGCCTTCGTCATCCATATGCGCATTGGACTGCGCCACATAGTGCTTGGCCTCTTCCATGGCGGAGAGATAGACCACATCATGGGACACGATGCCATCCTTCACCTTCCGGTACGGGCTTTCGATGAAGCCGTACTTGTTCACGCGGGCAAAGGTGGCCAGTGAGTTGATCAGACCGATGTTCGGGCCTTCCGGCGTCTCGATCGGGCAGATACGGCCATAGTGCGTCGGGTGAACGTCGCGAACCTCGAAGCCCGCACGTTCGCGGGTCAGGCCGCCCGGTCCAAGAGCCGACAGACGGCGCTTGTGGGTGACTTCCGACAACGGGTTGGTCTGGTCCATGAACTGGGACAGCTGCGAAGAACCGAAGAACTCGCGCACCGCGGCAGCAGCCGGTTTCGCGTTGATCAGATCCTGAGGCATGACCGTGTCGATCTCGACGGAACTCATACGTTCCTTGATCGCGCGTTCCATACGCAGCAGGCCGACGCGGTACTGATTTTCCATCAGCTCGCCAACAGAGCGAACCCGGCGGTTGCCGAGGTTGTCGATGTCGTCGATATCGCCCTTGCCGTCACGCAGCTCAAGAAGAACCCGGATCACTTCCAGGATGTCTTCCTTGCGCAGCACACGGACCGTGTCCTCGCACTCGACATCAAGGCGCATGTTCATCTTCACACGGCCGACTGCGGACAGATCGTAGCGCTCGTCGTCGAAGAACAGCGACTGGAACATCGCTTCGGCGGTGTCGATGGTAGGCGGCTCACCCGGGCGCATCACACGGTAGATGTCGAACAGTGCATCCTCGCGGGATTCGTTCTTGTCGACCGCCAGTGTGTTGCGGATGTAAGGACCGGTGTTGACGTGGTCGATGTCCAGAATCGGCAGCTCGTGATAGCCGCGCTCGACCAGCTCTTCCAGCGTCTTGCCGGTGATTTCGTCGCCGGCTTCGGCGTAGATTTCACCGGACTGCGCATCGACGATGTCTTCGGCAAGATACTGGCCATGCAGATCTTCGTCAGTGACTTTCAGAGCGGTGACGCCCTTGTCGCTGAGCTGACGGATCGTGCGCGCAGTGATCTTGCGGCCGCCTTCGACAACCACTTCGCCACTGTCGGCATCGATCAGGTCGTAGGAAGCCTTGGAGCCCTTCAGCCGCTCGCCGTCAAACGGCACGCGCCAGGAACCGTCCTTCTGGCGGGTGTAGTCGATCCGCTTGTAGAAGGTGTTGAGGATTTCCTCGCCGTCGAGGCCGAGCGCCATCAAGAGCGAGGTTACCGGGATCTTGCGCCGACGGTCGATACGCGCATGGACAATGTCCTTGGCATCGAATTCGATATCGAGCCAGGAGCCGCGATACGGAATGACGCGCGCAGCGAACAGCAGCTTGCCGGAGGAATGGGTTTTGCCCTTGTCGTGATCGAAGAACACACCCGGAGAGCGGTGCATCTGGGAGACGATCACGCGCTCGGTGCCGTTGACGATAAAGGTGCCGTTCTCGGTCATGAACGGCATGTCGCCCATGTAGACATCCTGTTCCTTGATGTCTTTTACGGACTTGGCGCCGGTGTCTTCGTCGACATCGAACACGATCAGCCGCAGGGTGACCTTCAGCGGCGCGGCAAAGGTCATGTCGCGCTGACGGCACTCGTCGACGTCGTATTTGGGAGCTTCAAACTCGAAGGAAACAAATTCCAGCAGCGACGTGCCGGCAAAATCGGAAATGGGAAATACGGACTGGAAGACCGCTTCGAGGCCTTCATTCTTGCGGCCGCCACCGGGCATCTCGTCGACCTGCAGAAACTGGTCGTAGGATGCTTTTTGAACCTCGATGAGATTGGGCATAGCCGCGACATCGCGGATCGATCCGAAATATTTACGGACCTTTTTGCGACCGTTGAACGTTTGGGTCATTGTCGCTCCTCATATGGGCCGGGAAACGGCTTCCCGAAACGCCCCTTTTCCAATCGGGCCACACTGCCCGGGCGCTTCGGAAAACCGTCGCCCCTTGAGATCAACCAGCTTTTAAGCGAACACACCTGAAAGCAGACACGTTGATCGGTCTTAAGGGGTCTAGAGCAGCATCGCGTTCATCAGAACGCACCTGCTCTAGTGGGACGTTCGCCCCGGAAACGGGTCAAACCCGCCGGGGCAAGCAACGGTCCCGGATATCCCGGGACCGTCAAAAGGCCAGTGGCCTCTATTACTTCAGCTCGACAGAAGCGCCAGCTTCTTCCAGCTTCTTCTTCAGCTCTTCAGCTTCGTCCTTGGAAACGCCTTCCTTGACCGGCTTCGGAGCGGACTCGACGAGTTCTTTCGCTTCCTTCAGGCCCAGGCCGGTGATTGCGCGGACTTCCTTGATGACGTTGATTTTCTTGTCGCCGGCAGATGCCAGAACAACGTCAAATTCGGTTTGCTCTTCAGCAGCAGCGCCTGCATCGCCAGCACCGCCGGCAACAGCAGCAACTGCAACCGGAGCAGCGGCGGAAACGCCCCACTTTTCTTCCAGAAGCTTAGAAAGTTCAGCAGCTTCCATGACGGTCAGCGAGGACAGTTCTTCTACGAGCTTTTCAAGATCAGCCATTTTCTTAGTACCTTAAGTTCGAACCAGTATCGGTTTCTTCGAGACAGTGTATTGGGTGCCTTATGCGGCTTCGTCCTTCTTGGCGTACGCGCCGAAGACACGGGCAAGCTGCCCGGCCGGTGCGTTGACAACCTGAACGACCTTCGTGGCCGGGGTCTGAATCATGCCAACCAGTTTCGCACGCAGCTCATCGAGCGACGGCATGGTTGCCAGAGACTTGACCCCTTCCGGGTTCAGGTTTGTCGTGCCCAGAGCACCGCCAAGAATTGCAAACTTATCGTTTGCCTTGGCGAAATCGACGGCTGCTTTCGGTGCGGCTACCGGATCCTCGGAGTAAACGAGAACGGTAGGGCCCTGAAACAGGTCGGAGATGTGCTCAAGGTCAGTGCCTTTGAGGGCGAGTTTCACAAGGCGGTTTTTTGCGACTTTCACAGTGCCGCCGGCTTCACGCACAGACGCCCGCAATGCGGTCATCTGAGCAACCGAAAGACCTGCATAGTGCGCGACGACAACGACGCCGGTATCAGCCAGCTCATCGTTGAGAGACGTCACGAACTCGTGCTTTTCCGCTCTTTCCACTTGCCTTCTCCATTTGATGGCGTTTCCGCCACCGGTTTACCTTTGCCGCCCGGCGGATGGTCCCGAACCCGGAACCGCCCGATCTGGCGACGCTCAGGGTCCTGTCCCCTCGCCTTCACGCAGTCAAACGCGCGGCAAGGTCTGGTTCGAACCAGGTTGTCCACTGGATTGCAGCGGAAAATCAGGTTCTCACCCATCTATGCAGGCCATAAACGCTTAAGCCGGTCTCCCGGCACCTGCAGTCTCGGACAGGGCAACCCGGCAGCGAACCGCCGGGTCTATTCAGCCTTTCGGCCGAAATCTCATTATCAATCCGGAAATTCCGGATTATTCGCCAGAAACGCTGGCCAGATCTATCTTCACGCCCGGGCCCATCGTAGAGGACACGGCAATACGCTTCAGATAGGATCCCTTTGCACCGGTCGGCTTTGCCTTCTGAACGGCGTCGATCAGAGCCTTGACGTTCTGAGTGATCGCCTCTTCAGAGAAGGACACCTTGCCGACACCGGCATGAACGATACCGGCCTTTTCAACGCGGAACTGAACAGCACCGCCCTTGGCGTCGTTGACAGCAGAAGCGACATCCGGGGTCACGGTACCGACTTTCGGGTTCGGCATCATGCCGCGCGGGCCGAGAACCTTACCCAGACGGCCAACCAGCGGCATCATGTCAGGCGTTGCAATGCAGCGATCGAAATCGATCTTGCCGCCCTGCACTTCCTGAACCAGTTCTTCCGCACCGACGATATCCGCGCCGGCTGCCTTGGCTTCGTCAGCCTTGTCGCCACGTGCGAACACGGCAACGCGGACGTTCTTGCCCGTGCCGTTCGGCAGAACGCACACGCCGCGGACCATCTGGTCGGCATGGCGCGGGTCAACACCGAGATTGATCGCAACTTCAACACTTTCGTCGAACTTGGTCTTGGAACGTCCCTTGACCAGGCTCACGGCTTCGCCGAGCGAATACAGCTTGTTCGGGTCAATGCCTTCACGAGCTTCTTTGATACGTTTTCCAGCCTTCGCCATGATCTTACTCCGATACCTTGAGGCCCATGGAGCGGGCGGAGCCTTCGACCATCAGCATTGCAGCTTCCACGTCGTTGGCGTTCAGGTCCTTCATCTTGGCTTCGGCGATTTCCTGCACCTGCGCCCTGGTCACAGAACCAACCGTGCCGCGGCCCGGGGTCTGGGAGCCCTTCTGCAGCTTGGCAGCTTTCTTCAGGAAAAAGCTGACCGGAGCCGTCTTCACTTCGAAAGTGAAGGACTTGTCGGAGTAGTACGTAATCACGGTCGGGCACGGAGCGCCCTTTTCAACATCCTGGGTCTGCGCGTTGAACGCCTTGCAGAATTCCATGATGTTCAGACCACGCTGACCGAGCGCCGGACCAATGGGCGGCGACGGAGTAGCGGAGCCTGCCGGCACCTGAAGCTTCAGGAAGCCTTCAATTTTTTTCGCCATGTTTCTCTCCAGTCATCTGCAGCCGAACGGCAATCCGGCTGCTTGAGAGCTGGTGGTCCGGTCCTTTATCGATACCCGGCGAAGAGCATCGGAACCTTCCACCGTTTTCACCCCGGTCTTAACGTCCATGAGGACAGTCAAACCGGGCACTCATACCCTCCCGCGGGAGGGCAAACAGTCAGAGCTTGTCGACCTGACCGAATTCCAGTTCCACCGGCGTCGCACGACCGAAGATAGACACTGCCACCTTGAGTCGCGCACGCTCGTCGTCGACCTCTTCAACCAGGCCGGAGAAGGATGCGAACGGCCCATCGGACACACGCACCTGCTCGCCCACTTCGAAAGTCACCGACGGCTTCGGCCGGTCAACACCTTCCTGCACCTGATTAATGATGCGCAGGGCTTCTCTTTCCGGGATCGGCATCGGCTTCTGGTCCGAACCCAGGAACCCCGTAACCTTCGGCGTTTCCTTGATCAGGTGAAACGCCTCGTTGGTCATCTCCATCTTCACCAGGACATAGCCCGGGAAGAACTTGCGCTCTGCGTCCACCTTGCGGCCGCGGCGCACTTCGACAACCTTTTCCATGGGAACGAGAATTTCCTCAAACAGATCGGACAAACCTTTCTGCTCGGCCTTTTCGCGAATGGACTCGGCGACCTTCTTCTCGAAATTGGAATAGGCGTGCACAATGTACCAGCGCTTGGCCATGGATCTCAGTTCCGTTTCTTGTTCTTGTCTACAAACCGGGCAGCCGGTTCAAATTACGTCAGCCGCCGACACCCAGCAGATAGCCGATTCCAAGGCCCATCAACTGATCCGCAACCAGGAAAAAGATCGAGGCAATCATCACCATGACGAACACCATGGCAGTGGTCACGGCAGTTTCACGGCGTGTCGGCCAAGTCACCTTGGACGTTTCAGCGCGCACTTCCTGGATGAATTTAAAGGGATTGGTCTTCGCCATTCCGATTCCGGTCTGTTAAATACGAGCGGGCGCGCGAAAATCCTTCGCGCGCCTCACTCGAGGAAAGTCTTAAGCCCTCGAGGCAGATTAATCAAGAGCAAATTGGCAGGGGCAGCAGGGTTCGAACCCGCGACCTACGGTTTTGGAGACCGTCGCTCTACCAGCTGAGCTATACCCCTTCAAGGCAACCGCTTCCGCGATCTTTGCCCCTGATACCCTCTGAAGCCGCACACCGCAAGACTTAAGAGGCAGGACTGCCGGGCACAAGCCCGGCAGTCCAAAATTCATCTTATTCGATGATGGATGCGACGACGCCGGCACCAACGGTACGGCCGCCTTCACGGATAGCGAAGCGCAGGCCATCTTCCATGGCGATCGGCACGATCAGCTCGACTTCAACCGAGACGTTGTCACCCGGCATCACCATTTCCGTGCCTTCCGGCAGCGTAACCACACCGGTCACGTCCGTCGTACGGAAGTAGAACTGCGGGCGGTAGTTGGTGAAGAACGGCGTGTGACGGCCACCCTCTTCCTTGGTGAGGATGTAAGCCTCGGCCTTGAACTTCGTGTGCGGGGTAACCGAACCCGGCTTACACAGAACCTGACCGCGCTCAACGTCTTCGCGGGCAACACCGCGGATCAGTGCGCCGATGTTGTCGCCTGCTTCACCGCTGTCCAGCAGCTTGCGGAACATTTCAACGCCGGTAACCGTCGTCTTGGTGGTGTCCTTGATGCCGACGATCTCGACTTCTTCACCAACCTTGACCACACCGCGCTCGACACGACCGGTCACAACCGTACCACGGCCGGAGATCGAGAAAACGTCTTCGATCGGCATCAGGAACGGCTGATCCTTCGGACGTTCCGGGGTCGGGATGTAGTCGTCGACCTGAGCCATCAGCTCACGGATCGCGTCACGGCCGATGGCCGGATCACGGTTTTCCACAGCTGCCAGAGCAGAGCCCTTGACGATCGGAATGTCGTCGCCCGGGAACTCGTAGGAGGACAGCAGCTCGCGGATTTCCATTTCGACCAGCTCAAGCAGCTCTTCATCGTCGACCTGGTCGACCTTGTTCATGAAGACTACCAGTGCCGGAACACCAACCTGGCGAGCCAGGAGGATGTGTTCACGGGTCTGCGGCATCGGGCCGTCAGCGGAAGACACAACCAGGATCGCGCCGTCCATCTGCGCTGCACCGGTGATCATGTTCTTCACGTAGTCGGCGTGACCCGGGCAGTCCACGTGAGCGTAGTGACGGTTTTCCGTCTCATACTCAACGTGTGCTGTGGAGATGGTGATGCCGCGGGCTTTTTCTTCCGGTGCACCGTCAATCTCGTCATAAGCTTTTGCAGTCGCACCACCGGACTCAGCCAGCGTCATTGTGATTGCAGCGGTCAGCGTCGTCTTGCCGTGGTCAACATGGCCAATCGTGCCAATGTTAACGTGCGGCTTGTTGCGCTCAAACTTTTCCTTCGCCATCGG